>NZ_LMFX01000018.1:0-77122 GCF_001426985.1 Caulobacter sp. Root1472
AGCCGCATCAACAGGCCGGACACACGGAAGCACCTGTACCGACTGCGTCAGAAATCTCGAAAAACCTCTTGCCTCGACTGGGGCGTCCACACACGGACCTTTAGTAAGAGGCGCGTTTTGTGAGGCTCGCGAACGTGGCCCGACGGTAGAGCTTAGGCGATGTCGTGCTCGTCGAGCGACGAAAGTGGCGTGGTGGCGATGTTCAGATGATAGCGCGTGGCCTTGTTCGCACCGGTGCGAGTCAGCGCGCCGGTGTCGACCAGCGCGGCGAGGTCTCGGGTGGTGGTCGCCGATGTCGTGCCCGTGATGGTCATGTAGTTGGCGGCGCTGAGCCCGCC
This sequence comes from Caulobacter sp. Root1472, assembly GCF_001426985.1. NCBI lineage: Bacteria > Pseudomonadati > Pseudomonadota > Alphaproteobacteria > Caulobacterales > Caulobacteraceae > Caulobacter > Caulobacter sp. Root1472. The sequence continues at coordinate 339 of NZ_LMFX01000018.1, forward strand.
CTTGAAGCCTTCCGGCCCAGCGGCAAATAACCGAATAAGCGCCTTTTCCTGGCGCTCGTTCAGCACGCCACGCAAACTGCCCATGAGGCGAGCCTTATCCAGCACGAATTCGATCTGGCGCAGAGTTCGTTGCTGCGCCTCCAGTGTCTTGGCGGCGAACCACAACAGCCAGTCGGTGATTTCGAGATCTCGGTGTGCGCGCTCAAGCTCGGCGTAGTAGGCCTTACGATGCTGCAACAAGGTGCTGGCCATGCCAGTCACAACTGGATTCGCCAATCCCTGCGCCAAGATCTTCTCGCTGATCGCGCGACCGACCCGGCCGTTGCCGTCCTCGAACGGGTGGATGCTTTCAAACCAGAGGTGGGCGATGCCGGCGCGGGTGACGGCGGGTAAGGGCGTGCTACCGCCCGGCGCTGTGCGCTCCAGCCAGTCCCAGAAGCGTTGCATCTCCGTGGGGAGGTCCGACGAGGGCGGAGCCTCGAAATGCACCTTCGGGGCATGCAGCGCGCCCGAGACGATCTGCATCGGATCTGCGTGGGTGCGATAGCGCCCGATATCGACGAGATCGGTGCGCCCATTGGTGATCCAGCGATGCCAGCGGAACAGGACCTCTTCGGTCAGCAGCCTGGCGGCATGCTCATAAAGATCGACCATCATTTCCGCGATGCCGGCCTCGGCGGGCGACGCGCGGCGACGGTCGCTGGCCAAGCCTAGGTGTCTGCGGATGGACGACTGGACACTATCGCGGTCGAGCGGTTCGCCCTCAATGGCGGAGGTATCGACGGCCTCATGGCTCATCAATTCGATGCGCAGGGCATATTGGTCGTCGGCGTCCAGATGCTTGGACACGCCAATGAGCACGCCCGCGTTCTCGATGAAGAGCGCTTCGGCGCGCACCAATTTGCGCTGTTCCCAAGTAAACTCGGGCCAACCTTCCTGCTGCCAATTCCAAACCATGATCGATATCTAATCGATATATCGATCAAAATCCATGTAAATGTGATCTATATAGCCCCTATCAATTGATCAGGGACGTTGCGTCCGGTGGCGTGAAAACGGCCGATCGCTGGTTTTTGAGAACAACAAGCCGGCCTAGCTCTCACCGCTCAAAGCGGCCACGACGCGCCCATCTAGCAGCCGCCTGTGCTGGGTCGCGGGATGCCAGCGCGGCCTGGGACAGGCTCTACCGCGATGCGCATTCCATGCAGGCGGGCAAGCGCCCTCGATCAGCACAGCGTAGTCGGCGCGCGTCTTGTCATCGCAGTAGTAGTCGAGGAACTCGGCGGCCTGGTGGTTCACACCCGAGCCTGTCGCTTCAGCAGTCAAAGGTCGCCCCCTAGGTATTTGCTCACGGCCCCACCTTGCCGCCTGCCCGCCGCTCGGAGCTTTGCCCACCGCATGTAGCCTTGCATCGTCGCCAGGCTCCGATAGCGGGTCTGCTCCATGATCTCCCCGTCGGGAGAGCGGCTATTGGCATCGGCTCGTAGCGGACGTCTATACCGCAATGCAGAGCTGGTGTCGGCTTGAGGCGAGCAGGTCCTTGAGCCGAGGCCTTGCAGTCGCCGCCGAGCCCTCGATCTCAGGACGTGTTTCGGGGACCCTTAGATTGCCACCCGGAGCACATGTCGGTTTGAGTAGCCGCACGGCCCGGAATGACGGATGTATTTTTTGGGCGGGCGCTCAGACCTAAGGCCCGACTTGGGTCGTAATCGGAAATTCGCGCCAACGCTGAAAGCGAACTTTGGGACCAGGCGCCTTGAGCGGATGTCAGGAAGGCCGGCCAGGTTTGGATGCCCGACCTTTTAGACGAGACGAGGCTTCAGCATTTCGATCAGGGCGCGCGCCTCTTCGCGCTCATCGTCAGTTATGTAGATGGAGCCTTCAGCGATCGCGAGGGCGCGCATAGCCAACCGAGGGTCTTTCCGTACACCTAGGCCGTCGAGATAACATTTCGCCAAATTGAGCTGCGCGCTTCCGTCGCCATTCCTGGCGGCCCGTTGATGCCACCGGAACATTTCCCGGTAGCGACCAACCTCTTGATACAATATCGCGATATTCTCAGCCGCCACCGTCGAACCATTTCGACGCCAAGCGCGCTGATACAGTTTCATCGCCAAGTCTTTATCGACCTGAACGCCGACGCCTACATCGTATAAATAGGCCAGTCGCGTCAGACATTCAGGCGAACCAAGCGCCGAGCCGCGTTCGAACGAGCGTAACGCCAAGCCGAAATCGCCAGCTTCCTCGGCAGCGTCACCAATCCGAAACAGTGCTTCAGTATCCACCATGACTTGCGTTCTGGCATGGCTGCGGCGCTGGGCCAAACGTCCGCTGGGGGCCAGAAGCCCACCCTTGCGGATCTACTCCGCTCGCCAGTCGCCCGACTTGCCGCCGGTCTTCTCGACCAGGCGCACGGCCTCGATGACCATGCCCTTCTCGGCGGCCTTCAGCATGTCGTAGATCGTCAGGCAGGCCACCGAGACGGCGGTCAGGGCTTCCATCTCCACCCCGGTCTGGCCCTTCAGCTTGACGCGGGCCATCACCGCCAGCCCGCCCTCGGCCGGCTCGACCGAGACCTCGACCTTGGACAGGGCCAGGGGGTGGCACAGCGGGATCAGGTCGGCGGTCTTCTTGGCCGCCATCACCCCGGCGATCTCGGCCACGGCGCGAACGTCGCCCTTGCGGCCGGTTCCGGAGACAGCCAGCTCGCGGGTCGAGGGTCGCATCCGCACGAAGCCGACGGCGATCGCCTCGCGGACCGTCTCGGCCTTGTCCGAGACGTCGACCATGCGGGCGCGGCCCTGGTCGTCGATGTGGGTCAGGCGGGTCACTGTTCCAGCAATCCTATTGCTCTAGGAGTCGGGGCATCAGTTCGACCATGTTGCAGGGCTTGTGGCGGCTGTCGAGCTGGGCCGAGATGACCTTGTCCCAGCCGTCCTTGACCGCCCCGTTGCTCCCCGGCAGGCAGAACACGAACACCCCGCCGATCAGGCCGGCCGTGGCGCGGCTCTGCAGGGTGGACAGGCCCACCGTGGCGTAGCTGACCAGGTGGAACACCACCGAGAAGCCGTCGATCTTCTTGTCGAACAGCGGCTCGAGGGCCTCGACCGTGACGTCGCGGCCGGTCAGGCCGGTGCCGCCGGTGGTGACGACGGCGTCGACTTGGCCGCCGGCGATCCAGTCGCGCACGGTCTGGCGGATCTTGTCGACGTCGTCGCGGACGACCAGGCGGCCCGCCAGGTCATGGCCCGCGGCCTTGATCCGGTCGACCAGCAGCTGGCCGGAGGTGTCGGTGGATTCGTCGCGGGTGTCCGAGACGGTCAGGACCGCCACTCGCACCGGCTTGAACGGAAGCTCCGGCTTGATCCCGCCGCCCGGGATGAGGCTGCCTGCCGACATCGATCGTTCTCCTAGTCCCAGCGTTCCGCGTCGGTCCTATCGCGAGCCGTCGGCTCGATCCAGCGCTCGCCGTCCGGGCCGTGCTCCTTCTTCCAGAAGGGCGCGCGGCTCTTGAGATAGTCCATCAGGAAGTCGCAGGCCTCGAAGGCGGCGCGGCGATGGCTGGCCGCCGTGGCCACGAAGACGATCGCCTCGCCCGGCGCGATGCGGCCGATGCGATGGACGATGCGGTAGTCGTGAAGGTCGAACCGGGCCTTGGCGTCCTCGGCGAAGGCGGCGATCGCCGCGTCGGTGAAGCCGGGATAGGCCTCCAGCTCCAGGGTCGTGGCCTGGCCTCGCTCGGCCCGCGCCAGGCCGACGAAGCTGGCCACCGCCCCGGTCTCGTCGCGGCCGGCGCAGAAGGTCGTCAGCAGGGCGCCCGGCTCGAACGCCTGGGCGGTCAGGCTGATGGACGGCAGGGTCGTCATCCGCCGCTCATCGGCGGCAGGAAGGCGACTTCGGTCGCCGCCGCCAGGCTGGCCTCGCCGCGGACCAGGACCTTGTCGACCGCCACCTGGACGCCGGGCCCGGACAGCGCCTCGGCCAGGCCCGGATCGTCGGCGGCCAGGGCCTCGCGCAGGGCGGCCAGGGAGCCGGCCTCGACGGCCCGGTCGCGCCAGCCGGCCTGGTCGGCCAGGCGTCCGAACAGCAGCACGCGGGCCATGTCAGCCCCCGGTCGTCGACATGTGACGGGCCACGGCCGGCCGCGCGCCGTCGATCTGGAAGTCGTGGCCCTGCGGCTTGGCGCCGATGGCCGCGAAGATCGCCCGCTCCAGCTCCGCCTCGTCGGCGCCGCCGCGGATCACCGCCCGCAGGTCGCTGGCGTCGTCGCGGCCCAGGCAGGTGTGCAGGGTGCCGGTGCAGGTCAGGCGCACCCGGTTGCAGGCCTCGCAGAAATTGTGGCTCAGCGGGGTGATCAGGCCCAGCCGCCCGCCGGTCTCCTCGACGCGCACGTAGCGGGCCGGGCCGCCGGTGGCGTAGGCCAGGTCCGTCAGGGTCCAGAACGAGGCGAGGTCGCGGCGGACGTCCTTCAGCGACAGGTACTGGTCGGTGCGGTCCTCGTCGATCTCGCCCAGCGGCATGGTCTCGATCAGGGTCATGTCGGCGCCCAGACCGTGGGCCCACTGGATCAGGGCCGGCAGTTCCCCGGCGTTGTCGTGCTTCAGCGCCACGGCGTTGATCTTGACCTGGATCCCGGCCGCCAGGGCCGCGTCGATCCCGGCCAGCACCTTGGACAGGTCCCCGCCCCGGGTCAGCTTGCGGAACAGGTCGGGCTTGAGCGTGTCGAGCGAGACGTTGATCCGCCGCACGCCCAGGCGAGCCAGGTCGGCCGCGTGGCCGGCCAGCTGGGTGCCGTTGGTGGTCATCGTCAGCTCGTCCAGGGCCCCGGACCGCAGGTGGCGGGACAGGCCCTCGACCAGGGTCATGATCCCCTTGCGGACCAGGGGCTCGCCGCCGGTCAGCCGCAGCTTGCGCACGCCCAGACCCACGAAGGTCGAGGCCAGGCGATCCAGCTCCTCCAGCGACAGCACCTCCGCCTTGGGCAGGAAGGTCATGTGCTCGGCCATGCAGTAGGTGCAGCGCAGGTCGCAGCGGTCCGTGACCGAGACGCGCAGATAGGTCACCGCGCGACCGAAGCCGTCGATCAATCGGCTGGGCAGCCGGCTGGGCGGGTGCGCGGAACGGGTTGCCGCTTGCGCGGGGCTGGCGTCATAGGGCGTCATGTCGGTTTGTAAGATAGGCGCGAGACGGCATGGCGGAAAGAAAAAGCGCGCGGTGCGACGCCGTGGTCCTGGCGGCCGGGGCCGGGCGCCGGTTCGGCGGGCGCAAGCTGCTCGCGTCTTTCGAGGGCCGTCCGCTGGCGGCGGGGGCCCTGGACGCGGCGTTCTCGGCTCCGGTCGAGCGGGTCCTGTTGGTCACCGACGGCGACGGCGACCTGGCCGCCTTCGCCCGCGACCATGCCCAGGCGCTGGGCCGGGAGGCTGATCTTGAGATCGTCGTGACCGCCCACGCCGCCGAGGGCATGGGGGCCTCGCTGCGGGCGGGGGTCGAGGCCTTGCGATCCGATCCCGACGGCGTCTTCGTGTTCCTGGGCGATATGCCGCGCATCCCCAGTGGCCTCTCCCAGGCGCTGGTTCGTGCTCTGGCCCCCGACGTCGACGCCGTCGCGCCGCGCTTCATGGAGCGACGCGGCCATCCGGTGCTGTTCGGTCGGGCCTGTTTTCCCGCCTTGCAGGCCCTGGGCGGCGACGTCGGCGCGCGCGAGGTGCTGGCCGCGCTGGGCGATCGCCTGGCGCTGGTCGACAGCGCCGAACCCGGCGTTCTGTTCGATGTTGACCGGCCCGAGGACCTGGCCTGACCGCTCAGGCCGGGTGAATCAGGACCGCGCGTGGCCGCGGCGCGACGCCCAGGTGCCGAAAGCGATGCAGGCCAGAACACCGTAGCTCCACATGGCCATGCCGATGAACAGGGTGCCGAGGGTGACCCGAAGGTCGATCATCACCGCTACGTGCGAGGCGACGATGATGGCCATGAAGGCCGAGGCGATGATCGTCCAGATCCGCCGGGTCCGCATCGAGATCCAGGCGAAGACCATCAGGGTCACCGCGTCGATCGCCAGGATGCCATAGTCGGCGTGGTAGGGGTCTCGCCGGTAGACCAGCATCGATCCCAGCCAGGAGGCCAGGAACGCCGCGCCGACCCAGCGGGCCGCGCGGTCGCCGCGCCACATGGCCAGTCCGCAGACCAGGATGGCGAGGATCAGGGAGATGAGCGTGTGGAGCTGCAAGAGGGTGACGCCCGGTTAGAATCGGGCGCCACCATGCCCCAGGCGCGGAAGCCAGAGAAGCAACCAGAGGTCGGCTAGTGCCGCGTACGGCGGCCTTCCCACAGGATCGTCTTCACTTCCTCGATGATGCTCAGCGCGCCATCGGAGTCGCCGGCCTGTTCCAGCGCGACCAGCTGGGGCATCAGCACCGACAGGATGCGGCGCTGCACCGGACCGAGCGTCCGCAGGTGGCGACGGAATTCATTCACTTCATCGGACGTGGCGCCCTGCTGCAGCTGGACGATTTGGGCGGTGCTCATTTGCACACCTCTTAGGGGTCGAAGGGCGGCTTGCGCCGTGAACGGACAGCAGCCCGGGATCAGGCGGCCAGGCCGCCGGGGACGGCGTGCAGGCCGCCGGTGCGCGGAGGATCGCCCGGCTTGTCCATGTCGCCGCTGGCCAAGGACCCGCAGCCGATCTGGGTGCGGACGACAGCCAGGGCGCTGTGGGTTTCGATGATCGTCCGGCGTGCGGATACGATATGAGCCAGGGTCTCGCCGAGGTTGGCGACGGCTTGCTGGCCGAGCACGGCCGACAGCTTGGTTTCCAGCCGCAGCGTGGGCAGCAGGCCCATCAGCTCGGCGGTTTCGCGCAGAGCGGCGTCGATCGCGGCCTCGGCGCGCATCAACTTCTCGGCGCCGGCTCGGGCGGCTTCAGTGCGTTTCATGGCATGACTCTCCCGGTCGCACGGGTGCCCCCCGCACGTTCAAGTCGATGAAAATGTTTCTGGAAGCTCGGCGCTCAGGGCGCCGGGGGCGGGCTCCAGCCCTCGCGGAACCGCTGGAGGGCGTAGAGGAATTCATGGGCACCCATCGTGACCGTCCCGAGCAGGATTCCGCCCAGGGTGGCGACCGCGAGGATCAGGCCCAGCCATTGCAAGGGAGTCAGGTCATCGCGCCAGCTCCTTCCATACGGAGCGGCGTGTCGTCCGCCAGGAAGGCCGTCGCGGCCAGGACCCTCAGAAGCAGCTTGCCCGGAGGATCGCCCGCCGCCTGCGCCTTGCGCAGGGCCGAGACCGTCTCCGCCACCAGCCGGCCGCGCTCGGGCGTTCCCGCCATCAAGGTCAGGCCCTCTTCGAGGGACTGCCAGCTCGCGATGAAGAAGGCCGAGGCCGGGTTCGGGCTGTTCGTGGAAGGCTTGTTCGTGGAAGGCTTGGTCATGGCTGCTCTCGCTGTTGAAACGAGAAGAGCCCTCAAACTGGGCCGTGGCTAGCTCAGCCGATTGCTTACGGTAGTCATTACCGGGGTCGGTTTCCCAGGCGATGAACGCCAGGGCGGCGTCGCGGCGGCCCAGGCCCGCCAAGCGGCGGCGGGCGCTGAGCACATGCATCTCGACCGTCTTCGGCGACAGGCTCAGCAGGCGGGCGATTTCCTTGGACTGGCGATGCTGGGCGATCAGCCGCAGGATCTCCCGCTCGCGGGGAGTCAGCCGCTCGAAGCCCAGGTTGTCGCCGGAGTCCACCATGCCGCTAAAATGGTTCGCGGCTCGCCTCACGTCCAGCAAGACTTGACTGATGACGCCACCAGAGGGCGCGTCTCGGCAAAACCGTATCGAATTTCGCTAAGCGGCAGGTGTTTCACCATCGCCCGCCCCGAGGTTCAAGTCCCCGCCTGGACGAACGGCAGGCGGGTGGTGGGCGTCCTGGACAGGGCCAGGAGCGCGTTGGCCACCGCCGGAGCGATGACCGGCGTGCCCGGCTCGCCCACGCCGCTGGGCGGATTGCCCGAAGGCACGATGTAGGTCTCGACGGTCGGCGCCTCGTTGATCCGCAGCACGCGGTAGGTGTCGAAATTGCTCTGGTCGACCTTGCCGTCCGTGAGGGTGATCTCGCCGTACAGCGCCGCCGACAGGCCAAAGCAGGTTCCGCCCTCCATCTGGGCCGCGACCTGGTCGGGCGAGACCGCCACGCCGCAGTCGATGGCCGTGACCACCCGGCCGACCCGGGGATGGCCGTCGACCACCCTGACCTCGGCCACCTGGGCGACCACCGAGCCGAAGCTCTCGTGCACGGCCACGCCGCGCGTGAAGCCCGCGGCCGGCGCCGGGCCGGCCTTCTCGACCGCCAGGTTCAGGGCCGCCAGGTGCCGCTGGGCGCCGGCCTTGGCGTAGAGCGCCCGGCGGTAGTCGACAGGATCCTTGCCGGCCTTGAGCGCCAGCTGGTCGATCGTGTGCTCCATGACGAAGGCGGTGTGGGTCGCGCCAACCGACCGCCACCACAGGACCGGCACGCCGCCCTCGGGCAGGGCCAGTTGGGCGTCGACGACCGGCGTCGCCTTCAGATAGGGCGAGCCGGCCGTGCCCTCGATCGCGGTCTGGTCCGGCCCCTTCATGGGCATGGGCGAGCCCTTCATGATCGACTGGGTGACGATCCGGTGGCGCCAGGTCGCCGGATAGCCGTCCTTGTCCAGCGTCACCCGCACGGCGTGATGGACCAGCGGCCGGAAGAAGCCGGCCTGCATGTCATCCTCGCGGGTCCAGACCAGCTTCACCGGCCGGCCGCCGCTGACCTTGTGGGCGATGGCCACGCACTCGGCCACGTAGTCGGACGGGAAGTTGGCCCGCCGGCCGAACGAGCCGCCGGCGAACAGGGTCTCGATCTCGACCGAGCCGGGCAGGGTCTTGACGATCTTGGCCGCGTTCATCTGGTCCAGGGTCTGGGCCTGGGAGCCGTGGATCAGCTTGACCTTGCTCCCGTCGACGATCGCCACGCAGTTCATCGGCTCCATGGTCGCATGGGCCAGGTAGGGGAAGTCGTAGGTGGTCTCGAACACCGCCGGGCCCTTGCCCGCCGAAGCCGCGGCCGCGTCGCCCTTGGAGTCGAACGCCTCCCACTTCAGGTCGGCGGGTCCCTTGCCGGCGGCGATGTCGCGCCATTGCTGAGCGATCGTCGCCGAACTCCGGGTCTCGACCTTGCCCTCGTCCCACTCGACCTTGAGCGCCTCGCGGCCCATGCGGGCGGCGTAGGTGGTGTCGGCGACCACCGCCACCCCGGTCGGGATCTGGAAGACGTCGGCCACTCCGGCCACCTTCCGGGCCTCGTCGGCGTTGAAGCTCTTCACCGTCGCGCCGAAGCGCGGCGCGTGGGCGACCACCGCCACCATCATGTTCGGCAGCTGGACGTCCTGAGTGTAGCGGGCCGCGCCGGTGCTCTTGACCAGGCTGTCCTTGCGGCGCACCCGGTCCGTGCCGATCAGGGTGAAGGTCTTGGGGTCCTTCAGGGTCGGGTTTTCGGGCGGCGCGACCTTGGCGGCGTCGGCGATCAGCTCGCCAAAGCCCGCGCTTTTGCCGCTGGCGTGGCCGACCATCCCGTCCTTGACGGTGATCTCGCCGGCCGGGACGTTCCATCGCGTCGCCGCCGCCTGCACGAACATCGCCCGCGCCCCGGCGCCGGCCTTGCGCAGCTGCTCCCAGGAGTTGGAGATCGCCGACGAGCCGCCGGTCAGCTGGATGCCGGCCGTGCTGTTGCCGTAGAGCTTGGCGTTGGCGGGCGCGTGGATGACCTTCACCCGGCTCCAGTCGGCGTCCAGCTCCTCGGCGACGATGGCCGCCAGGCCCGCATGATTGCCCTGGCCGAACTCGATGTGCTTGGACAGCACCGTCACCGCCCCGTCCGGATCGAACTGGATGAACGGCCCGAAGGCGCCGGGCTCGACCTTGGAGCCCGCGCTCATCAGGTCGGCCGGCGAACAGCCGACCAGCAGGGCGCCGCCGACCAGGGCGGCGCCGACCACCAGGTCGCGACGGCTGACCCCGTCCTGGCGCCGCAGCTTCTCGAAAGGCCCGTTCATTGGCCCACTCCCCGGCCGGTCGAGCCCGAGGCCGCGGCGATCTCGTCGTCGACGTCATTCGAGGCCAGCGGCTTGGCGGCGGGTGCGGCGACCACCGGGGCCCCGGTCAGGCCGGCGGCGTCCTTGATGGCGGCGCGGATGCGCTGGTAGGTCCCGCAGCGGCAGATGTTGCCGCTCATGGCGTTGTCGATGTCCTCGTCGCTCGGCGCCTTGGTCTGGGCCAGTAGAGCGGCGGCCGACATGATCTGGCCCGACTGGCAGTAGCCGCACTGCGGGACGTCGTGCTTGACCCAGGCCTGCTGCACCGGGTGGGTTCCGCCCAGGCTCTCGATCGTGGCGATCTTGGCGCCGGCCAGGGCCGCGATGGGCGTCACGCACGAACGCACCGGGTCGCCGTTGACGTGGACCGTGCAGGCCCCGCACTGGGCCATGCCGCAGCCGAACTTCGTGCCGGTCAGGCCCAGCTCGTCGCGCAAGACCCACAGCAGGGGCGTCTCCGGCGCCGCTTTCACGCTGACCGTCTTGCCGTTGATGTCCAACATCGACGCCATGCTTTCGCCTCCCGCGCGAAAAGTGGGGCCTGACGACCCGGTTTGCGCGAACCTAACACTGCTCAGACCCAATCCCGCCAGTGAAATCTTGCGTCAGGCAGGCTAGCCTGACCGGGATCTTCACCCGCTTCCGCCTTCAGGACCCGCGCCCTTGGATTCCTTTCCCGCCTATTTCCCCCTGGCCGGCCGCAGGGTCGTGATCGCCGGCAGCGGCGAAGCCGCCGACAACAAGGCGCGGCTGTTCGACGGCTCGCCCGCGACGGTGGTGCGGGTGGACGGCCACGCCGCCTTCCTGCCGGGAACCTACGCCGGGGCGGTGCTGGCCTTCGTGGCCGGCGACGACGAGGTGTTCCTGCAGGCGGCGGCCAGCGCGGCGCGCGCGGCGCGGGTCCTGGTCAACGTCGTCGACAAGCCGGCCATGAGCGACTTCAACACCCCGGCGGTGATCGACCGAGGCGAGGTGGTGGCGGCGGTGGGCACCGGCGGCGGCTCGCCGACCCTGGCCACCAAGCTGCGCAACGACATCGAGGCCCAGGTCCCCGAGGGCGCGGGCCGGGTGGCCGCCTTGCTACGCAAGTTCCAGGACGAGGTGCGCGCCGCCCTGCCCGTCCTGCACGAGCGCCGGGCCTTCCTGCGCGACGCCGTGACCGGCGAGGCCGCCCAGGCCGCCATGGCCGGCGACATGGACAAGGCCGGCCAGCTGCTCCGCGACGCCCTGGCCAAGGGCGTCGGCCGCGAGGGCAAGGTGCGGTTCATCGCCGGCAAGGGGCCGTCCGACCTTCTGACGCTGAGGGCCCTGCGGGCCCTGGGCGCGGCCGACGTGCTGGTCGCCGACGAGGGCGCCGACCCGGAGATCGTGACCCTGGCCCGCCGCGACGCCCAGCGGCTGGAGCCGGCGCAGGTCGCCGCCGAGACGCTGGTGGCGCTGGCCCAGGAGGGCAAGCAGATCGTGCGGCTGATCGTGGCCCCGGTCGATCCGACGATCGTCCAGGCGCTTGCGGCCGCCTCGGTGGCGGTCGAGGTGATCTAGCTGTCCAGGCTGCGGTCCTTGGTCTCGGGCAGCAGAAACAGGGTCGTCAGCACGCTGATCAGGGTGAAGATCACCGGGTACCACAGCCCGGCATAGATGTTGCCCACCGCCGCGACGATGGCGAAGGCGCTGAACGGCACGAAGCCGCCGATCCAGCCCGTGCCGATGTGGTAGGGCAGCGACAGGGCGGTGTAGCGCACCCTTGTCGGGAACAGCTCGACGAGCGCCGCCGCCAACGGCCCGTACAGGGCGGTGGCGCCGACCACGAACACCAGCAGCACGCCGAACACGCCCCACCAGTTCATCCGCGCCGGATCGGCCTTGGCCGGATAGCCGGCCCTGACCAGGGCGGCCTTGATCGCAGCCTCGCCGGCGGTCTTCACGGCCTTGCTGTCCTTGGCCGCCAGACCCTCGGCGCTGTGCGAGACGATGCGGGTCTGGCCGATCTGGACGACGGCCGCCGAACCAGCCGGGCCGGCCTGGTTGGCGTAGGAGATCCCGGCGTTGGCCAGGGCGCTCTTGGCGATGTCGCAGGACGAGACGAAGGCGGCCTTGCCGATGGGGTCGAACTGCAGGGCGCAGTCCTTGGGATCGGCGGTGACGGTCACCGGAGCCCGGGCCGAAGCCTCGGCCAGGGCCGGATTGGCGGCGCGCTCCAGCAGGTGGAAGCCGGGGAAGTAGAAGACCAGGGCGACGACCATGCCGCCCAGCATCACCGGCTTGCGGCCGATCCTGTCCGACAGCCAGCCGAACACCACATAAAGCACCGCGCTGACCGCCGCGGCGGCCATCATCAGGCCGTTGATCGTGCCCGGGGAGACCTTCAGGAACTTCTCCATGAAGGTCTGAATGTAGAAGAACGTCGTGTACCAGACCGCGCCCTGGGCCGACATGACGGCGAAGAAGGCCAGCAGCACCAGCCTGAGGTTTTTCCACTGGCCGAAAGCCTCGGCGTAGGGCGCCTTGGACCCCGCGCCCTCCTCCTTCATCCGGGCGAAGGTCGGGCTTTCGCTGAGCTTCAGCCGCATCCAGACCGAGACCGCCAGCAGGCCGATCGATACGGCGAACGGGATGCGCCAGCCCCAGGCGTCGAAGGCGGCCGGCCCGGCAAGGCCGCCCAGCAGCCAGCGGGTCGCCAGGATGACCAGCAGCGCCGCGAACAAGCCCAGGGACGCCGAGCTCTGCACCCAGGCGGTCGAGCGGCCGCGCTGGTTCGGCGGCGAATGTTCGGCCACGTAGATCGCCGCCCCGCCGTATTCGCCGCCCAGGGCGAAGCCCTGCACGCAGCGCAGCAGGATCAGCAGGATCGGCGAGACGATCCCCGCCTGCTGGTAGGTGGGCAGCAGGGCGATGGCGAAGGTCGCCCCGCCCATCAGCAGCACCGTGGCCAGGAACGCCCCCTTGCGGCCGGCCTGGTCGCCGATCTTGCCGAACACCAGCGCGCCCAGCGGCCGGAAGGCGAAGCCCACCCCGAACAGGGCCAGGGCCGCGATGTAGCCGGCCGTCTCCGACAGGCCGGTGAAAAAGGTCTTGGAGATCACCTGGGCCAGGCTGCCGAAGATGAAGAAGTCGTACCATTCGAAGGCCGTGCCCGCGGACGAGGCCGCCACCACGGTGCGCATCGAGGCGCGGTCCTCACCCTGAGCCTTGGCCGTCATGCGTGGTTTCCCCCGGTGTTCTTGGGGGGAGCATTAGCGGTTTTCGCCGACGAGGGAAGGTCCTCCCCCTGTGGGGGAGGCGATCGCGTAGCGATCGGTGGGGGGAGTTTTAGGAAGATAAATCCTGCAGGATGTCGCCCGCCGATCACTCCCCCCTCCGTCGGCTTCGCCGACACCTCCCCCACAGGGGGAGGATTAGGCCACCGCCGCCTCGGCCTGCACCTCGCCGCCCGCCAGGCGGACGATCTCGCCGATCAGGGCGGTAGGCGAGATCGGCTTGGCGGCGACGCCGTCCATGCCGGCGGCCAGATAGGCGGCCCGCTGGTGCGACAGGACGTTGGCGGTCAGGGCGATGATCGGCGTCCTGGCGGCGGGACCGGGCAGGTTGCGGATGCGCCGAGCGGCCTCCAGCCCGTCGATGCCGGGCATCTGCACGTCCATCAGGATCAGGTCGAAGCCCCGCGCCGCGGTCGTCACTCCGTCCAGCCCGTCTTCGGCCGTCTCGACGCTGGCGCCCAGCTGTTCGAGGATGCGGCGGGCGACCAGACGGTTGGTGGCGTTGTCCTCGACCACCAGAATTCTCAGCCCCTCCAGCAGGCCGTCGGCCATCTCGGCCTCGGCCGCGCGGGCCTGGGCCGGCGGGGCGGCGATGGTCAGCAGGAAGGTCGAGCCGACGCCCTCGCGCGACGTGAACACCACCTCGCCGCCCATCATCTGCGCCAGCCGCCGGGTGATGGCCAGGCCGAGGCCGGAGCCGCCGAACCGGCGGGTGGTGCTGGCGTCGGCCTGCTGGAACCGCTCGAACAATCGGGCCTGGGCCTCGGCGGCGATGCCCACGCCAGTGTCGGTCACCTCGAAGACCACCCGCGGCTCGCCGCCGTCCGGGCGACGCACCTTCAGGGTCACCGAACCGGCCAGGGTGAACTTCACGGCGTTGCCCACGAGGTTGAACAGCGCCTGGCGCAGCCGGCTGGGGTCGGTGAGGACAAGGCCGATGTCCGGCGCGTCGACGTGCAGCTGCAGACCCTTGTGCTCGGCCTGGGCCCGCAGCAGCCGCGCCACGCCCATCGCCAGCTCGCAGGGATCGACCGCTTCCTGGGTGACGTCCAGCCGCCCGGCCTCGATCCGCGAGAAGTCGATCACGTCGTCCAGCAGGGTCGACAGCATGCGGCCGCAGGCCAAGGCCTCGCCCAGCAGGTGGTCGGCCTCGCCCGGCAGCTTCTCGCGCTTGAGCAGGTGCATGACGCCCAGCACCCCGTTCATCGGCGTGCGGATCTCGTGGCTCATATTGGCCAGGAACTGGGCCTTGGCCTCGTTGGCGGCTTGGGCGGCGCGCTCGGCCTCGACCAGAGCCAGCTCGGCCCGCTTCTTGTCGTCAATGTCGAGGATCAGGCCGAAAGCCTTGCGAATGCGACCGCTGGCGTCGGAGCGCACCTCGTGGAAGATGCGGATCCACTTGCCGTCGCCGTCCGGCGTCATCACCCGCACGTCAAAGGACCGCTCCCCGGACTCGCGATCACCGTTGTCGGCGCGGCGGCGGGCCTCGGCGGCGGCGTAGACCGCCGCGACGTCCTCGGGATGGATCATCGGCCAGACGGCGCTGCGCACGTCATCATAGGTGACCTTGCGACCCAGGATGCGATGGAATTCGGGCGATCCCCAGAAGGCCTTTTCCACGTGGTCGATCTCGTAGACGCCGGCCTGGGCCGCGCCCAGCGCCACGCGCAGTCGGCGAGCGTTGGCCCGGGCCTCGCGCCGGGCCTGCGACAGGGCCGTGACGTCGTCCATGTAGGTGATGACGCCGGCGATCGCCCCGTCGGCGTCGCGCCAGGGTCGGGCCTCCCAGCGCAGGGTGTGGCTGCGCCCCAGGCCGTCGTGCAACTGGTCCTCGCGTCGCACCACCGTCTGGCCGGTCAGGGCCCGTTCGACGGCCCGGACGAAGCGCTTGCGCGATCCGGAGGTCAGCTCGTGCAGGCTGCGGCCGATGACCCGCGCCTCGTCCGCCTGGAAGATCTCCAGGAAGCGCGGGCTGACCACCTGCAGGCGCAGGTCGCGGTCATAGAGCGCCACGGCGAACGGGGCCTCCTCGACCAGCCGTCGAGCCTGACGCTCGCCCCAGACGGCCGCGTCGCGGGTGCGGGCCACCTCGGTGACGTTCTGCGAGATCCCCTTCAGGGCGAACAGGCCGTCGGCCCGCGGCTCGGTGCGGAAGGTGGCGCGGTAGGTGAACCACTGGGCGCCGGCCCCGCGCAGGCGGTGCTCGATCGTCCCACCCTCGCCCGTGCGCACCGCACGTTCGAACGCCTCGACCAGGCCTTCGCGCTCGGCCGGGTCCAGCCGGGCGTAGAACGACTCGGGCCGGGCGATGGTCTCGGCCCCCAGGCCCGTGGTCTCCAGAAGATCGCGCGACCACTCGATCGACTGCTCGTGCGGCTCGTAGCTCCAAAGGCCGATGCCGGCCGAGGAGGCCAGCAGCTCACGGGTGTGGTGGGCGGCGGCGATCTCGGCGCGGCGGGCCATGTCGGCGGTGACGTCCCGGAAGGTCCCGACCATCTCGCCGTTCGGCCCCAGGCGCGACTGGCCCTCCAGCCAGACCCAGCCCCCGGCCTTGCAAGTCACCTTCAGGTGGTTGACGGCCTCGCCCGTGGCGCGGATCAGCGAGGCGGTCTCGATGAAGTCGGCGCGCGACTCCGGATGGACGAAGCGCAAGGCGGGCTGGCCGATCAGCTCCTGGTGGGTCCAGCCGGTCACCCGGGTCCAGGCCGCGTTGACCGTGGCGAACCGGCCGCGGGACACCACGGCGAACAGGTCATGCGAGTGGTCGAAGAACCATCGCGCGCTCTCGGCGTCGCTCAACCGTGCGGACTTCGGGGGCGAGGGCATCGCGGCTCCAGGGATTGGAAGCCCGATGCTGAAGCTGAAGGGTAAACTTATGGTTGGCGCCAGCGATCATTGTTCGCTGGCCGCGTGTCAGACCTCGGCCCACATGCGCAAAAGATTGTGATAGGTGCCGGTCAGGGACAGCACGGACGGGTCGGCGACCCCCACCGCGCTCGACAGGCGCTGGATCGCCACGTCCATGTCCAGCAGCAGGGCGCGCCTGGCGTCGTCGCGCACCAGGCTCTGGATCCAGAAGAAGCTGGCCGTGCGCACGCCGCGGGTCACCGGCGTCACATGGTGCAGGCTGGAGGCCGGATAGAGGATCGCCGCGCCGGCCTCCAGCTTGACCAGGTGGCTGCCATAGGCGTCCTCGACCACCAGCTCGCCGCCGTCATAGTCCTCGGGCTGGCTCAGGAAGACGGTGATCGACAGGTCCGTGCGCAGCGGCTGGCCGGTCGAGGGGTCGCGGCGGATGGCGTTGTCGACATGGTCAGCGAAGCCCATGCCGACGCCGTAGCGGTTGAACAGCGGCGGCAGGATCGTGCGCGGCAGGGCGGCGGAGACGAACAGCGGGTTGGCCTGCAGGGCCTGGATGATGATCGCCCCGACCTCGCGGGCCGCCGCGCCGTCCTGCGGCAGCTGCTGGTTGGTCTTGGCCGCCGCCGCCTGGAAGCCCGAGGTGGCGTTGCCGTCGATCCACTCGGCCGCATCCAGCACGGCCCGGCAATGGGCGACCTCGTCGGGCGTCAGGACGTCGGGGATCTGGATCATCATGGCCCCACTCCTATCAGAAATGCCCTCGCCCGGGAGGGGCCGCTCCCGGGCGAGGCTTGGACGTCAGGAACGAGCGCTTTCGGGGAGGAGAAGGCTCAGTACTTGACGTTCAAGGTCAGGATCGCCTGCCGGCCCGGGGCGGGGTCGGCATGGTGGACGCCGTTGGTCTTGGTGAAGTAGCGCTCGTCCGTCAGGTTCTGGACGTTGAGCTGCACGTCGACCCGGTCGTTGACCCGGTAGCTGGCGAAGGCGTCGTAGCGCCAGTAGGACGGCAGGTAGACGCCGTTGGCGCCGCCGCCGGCCCCGCCCTGGTTGCCGCCGAAGGTCTTGGAGACGTAGTAGGCGCCGCCGCCCAGCGACAGCGGCCGCGTCACACGATAGGTCGTGAACAGGCTGAAGGTGTTCTTGGGCGTGTTGGCCAGGGTGTCGCCCTGGTTGACGCCGTTATAGGCGCCGCGGACCAGCTCGCTGTCCATGTAGGTGTAGCCGCCGAAGGCCTGCCACTTGGGCGTGATGTTGCCCGACACGCCCAATTCGACGCCCTTGACCTGGGTCTCGCCGACCTGCTGGTAAACGCCCGCGTCGACCTGGATCTGGGCGTTCTTGCGGGTGGTCTTGAACAGCGCCGCCGACAGGGCCAGGGCGTCGTTGAAGACATTGACCTTGGCGCCGGCTTCGAAGCTTTCGCTGTCTTCCGGCTCGAGCGTCTGGTTGGCCAGGTTGCCCGTGCCGTTCGTGCCGTTGCTGTTCTGGTCGCCGCCCGCCACGCCCGGCGGCGTCGAGGCGGTGCCGTAGGAAACGTAGAGGCTGGAGTTCTCGGTCGGCTTGTAGACCAGGCCGGCCTGGTAGTTGGTGAAGCTCCACTCGGCCTTGCGGTAGGTGATCGCCGTGACAGTGAACACGCCGCCGGCGTTGGTCGTGGTGTAGTCGTGGCCGAGGCTCTGATAGTTGTCGTGGCGAACGCCGAGGTTCAGCAGCCACTTGTCGCCGAACTTCAAGGTGTCGAGGGCGTAGACGGCGGCCGTCTTGGCGAGGTTGTAGTTGGCCGGACCGCGATTGGTGATCCCGGTCCACGGGTCGTCGGCATTGGGAGCGAAGACGTTGGTGCAGTCGCCGACCCCCAGGACCTCGCGCGTCGTGACCGCCCCGCTGACGGCGTACTTGTAGTCCGCGGGACAGGCCGAGCCCGAGGTGGTGAAGGTGGTGTAGGCCGCGTTGAGGTTCTTCTCGCGGCTCAGCTCCAGACCGATGTCGAAGCTGTGCTCGACGCCGCCGGTCACGGCCTTGCCGTGCAGGTCGGTGACCGCCGCGATCGTCGTGGTCGGGTTCCAGCGGGTCTTGGTGCCCCGCTTCATCCACCAGACGCCGTCGATGAATTGGGCCGCGCCCGCGTCGCCGGGGTTGGTCAGGATGTAGTCGTTCAGCGTCTTGGAGTAGCGCAGCACCTGGCGGACGCCGAGATTCTCGTTGATCTGGTGGTCGAACGAGACTGTGCCGATGTCGGCCTTGGTCTTCTGGTAGTCGCGGGCCTTCAGGCCGTAGAAGCTGTCGCGGTCGACCGGCAGGATGCCCGAGGCGTCGCGCGCCACGCCCGTCACCTTGGTGAACAGCGGCAGGCCGTAGTCGGGCATGTTGTTCCCGTCGAGGTGATAGTAGCTGGCCACCAGCTGGGTCGGGCCGTTCAGGCCGAAGGCGATCGACGGCGCGATCCCCCAGCGGTCGAAGTCCACGGCCTTGCGGCCCGGGGTGTTGCCCTGCGTACCCAGCAGGTTCAGGCGCACCGCGACGCTGTCGTTGATCTTGTGGTTCAGGTCGATCGTGGCGCGGACATACTCGTCCGTTCCGACGCCCAGCGAGCCGGTGGCGAAGTCGTCGGCCTTGGGGGTCTTGGAGGTCAGGTTGATGCTGCCGCCGCCCGAGCCACGGCCGCTATAGGCGCTGTCGGGGCCCTTCACGACCTCGACCTGTTCGAGGTTGAACACCTCGCGGGTCTGGCCGCCGCTGTCGCGGACGCCGTCGACGAAGACGTTGTTGCCCGAGGCCTGGCCGCGGATGAACGGGCGGTCGGCCAGGGGCTGGCCGCCCTCGCCCGCCCCGAAGGTGATGCCCGGCGAGGTGCGCAGGATGTCCTGCAGCGAGGTGGCGGCAGTCTGCCGGATGATCCGCTCGGGGATCACGGTGATGGCCTTGGGGGTGTCGACCAGCGCGGCGGTCAGCTTGGGCGACTGGACCTCGGCGACCGCGCGCTTGCCGTCGACCTTGACCCCCGAGACCTCGGTGGCGCTGTCGGCGGGACCGGCCGCGGCGCCGCTCGCCGTGGCGACGGCCGCATCGGCGTCAGGCGCTCCGGCGAAGGCGGCGGGCGCCAGGACCAGGCCGGCCAGACCTGCGACGGCCGCGACGCCCAGCGCGCTGCGGGCTTGGCTGCGGACGCCGGCGACGGCGGGCTTGGAGGACTTGTGCATCGAAAAACCCCAGCAAGGCCGTCGGGGGAGCGCGGCCCTTTGTCGTAATTGCGACGCGTTCTTAGCTGGAGCGTTGCTGGCGTGCAATGATAATCATTCTCAGAAATAACATGGAGGCCCGCGACGCGCTCGGGGCGGGCCGCGGACCTGTTCCCAGCCCTGCCAGGGCCTTCAGGAAAGCTGACTTCAGCCTTGGCCGCGAACCGATGTACAGGTCGCTTCGCCAAGGAGTTCGCCGATGCCCGAAGCCAAGACCTGGATCGCCTTCTGCCTCGTCTGCCTGGGCATGGCCCTGACCCCGGGGCCGAACATGCTCTATCTGGTCAGCCGTTCGATCAGCCAGGGGCGCTGGGCCGGGATCGTGTCGCTGGCGGGCACCGCCGCCGGCTTCGTGGTCTATCTTGTCTGCGCGGCCCTGGGCATCACCGCCCTGCTGATGGCGGCCCCGATCGCCTACGACATCCTGCGGTTCGGCGGAGCGCTGTACCTGGCCTGGCTGGCCTGGCAGGCGATCCGGCCCGGCGGCGCCTCGCCGTTCCAGGTGCGCGACCTGCCCAAGGACAGCCCGGCCAGGCTGATCAGCATGGGCTTCCTGACCAACCTGCTGAACCCCAAGGCCGCGATGCTGTACCTGTCCCTGCTGCCGCAGTTCATCGATCCGCACCGGGGCGCGGTGCTCGGCCAGTCCCTGGCCCTGGGCGGCAGCCAGATCGTCATCAGCCTGACCGTGAACGGCTGCATCTGCCTGGCGGCCGGCACGATCGCGAGCTTCCTGGCCACGCGCCCCAGCTTCGCCCTGGTCCAGCGCTGGCTGATGGCCTCGGTGCTGGGCGGCCTGGCCGTGCGGATGGCGACCGAGGCGCGGAAGTAATCCGCGCATCCCAGCGGCTTCTGGGCGGGCCAAGCCGTGCTAGAGAAGGCTCAAGCCAGTTCCGGAGCCCGCATGTCGTCGAAGATCGCCCAGGCCGTGATCGGTCTTTTCGCCGCCCTGGCCCTCACCGGCGCCGCCCAGGCGTCCAGCCTCAAGGCCTGCGCGGTCCCGCCCAGCGTGATCCCCGCCCCGGCCGAGGTCCCGCCGGCCGACCAGGTCCACACCGACGTGCCCACCGCCGCCTACCTGCTGGCGCTGTTCTGGTCGCCGGAGTCCTGCCGCGCCGGCATCCCGGAGTCGGACAAGACGATCCAGTGCCGGAACAACGATTTCGGCTTCACGGTGCACGGTCTGTGGCCCAACGGGCCGGACAAGGTCCACCCGCGCTATTGCAAGCCCAGCCCACCGATCAGCGCCGCGACGGTGCTGGCCAACCTGTGCATGACTCCCTCGCCCTGGCTGTTGCAGCACGAGTGGCAGGCGCATGGCACCTGCCAGTGGGACACCCCCGAGGCCTATTTCAAGAAGGCCCGCCAGGTGCGCGAGCGCCTGAACGTGCCGGACCTCAAGCCCGGCCCGAATGGAACCATGACCGCGGGCCAGGTGCGGGCCGCCTTCCTCAAGCGCAATCGCGGCATGACGGCCGACGGGCTGAACGTGCGCGTCAACAAGGACAACCGCCTGACCGAGGTCTGGGTCTGCATGGACCTGGACTTCAAGCTGGCGGCCTGCCGGGGCGGCAACGGCACGCCGGACCCCGTGACGATCCGGGTGACGCCGAGGCGGTAGGGCCGCGCGTTAGAAGCCTTCTTCGTGGAT
This sequence comes from Caulobacter sp. Root1472, assembly GCF_001426985.1. Classification (NCBI taxonomy): domain Bacteria; kingdom Pseudomonadati; phylum Pseudomonadota; class Alphaproteobacteria; order Caulobacterales; family Caulobacteraceae; genus Caulobacter; species Caulobacter sp. Root1472. The sequence goes on from NZ_LMFX01000018.1 coordinate 21,440, forward strand.
GATCTGCGTCACCGGGGCGCGCTTGAAGCGGACGCCGCGATAGGTGGCCTCCGGCGGGTCGCCCTCGGGCCGCGCGCCGGTCAGCGACAGGAACTCGTCCCAGCGCTCCTCGGGCAGCAGGAAGGCGATGTCGACGTCGCCGTCCCGGCTGGCCTCGATCTCCTGGTCGGCCTGGTCCTTGATGGTCATGGGCGCGCTCCTTCGGTTGGGGAACGCGTGGGGGATGGGCGGGTATCCCGGTGGTTTGTCTCATGGGTGTGCGGAGGAGCGCGATCGTTCCCCTTCACCATCGTCATCCCGGGCCTTGTGCCCGGGACCCCTCCGTCCGCCGCAGGTGCGGAGGGGTGGCGCGCCAGCGCGCCATGGCGCTTCACCGTGGGCTGAACCAGGGGTCCCGGGCACAAGGCCCGGGATGACGGTGAGAAAAGGTTGTACTGGCCGTCCATCCTGATCCGCCCTCGGCGGACAGGCCCCGCCTTAAGTCCTTGGAGGCGAGCATGCTCTGGGGTCAGGCCGTGTCAAGGACGGCGCCAGGCGCCGCCGCGGCGCGGCCGGCCGGAGGCCGGTCCTTGACACGGCCTGACCCCAGAGCTCCGATCCACCAAGGAATTAAGGCGGGGTCGCATCCGCGGATGGGTGCTTCAGGAGAGACCAACAATGACGCATGATGTCCTGATCGCGGTCGCCGAACGGCATCCCCGTTTTGAGAAGAATGTCGCGGGGGACTTTTACACCACCGGCGATTGCCTGCAGTGCAACGTGCCGGAAGAGGCGGCCCCTGATCTCCTGGCGGAACTGAACCCCGAGAACAGCGACACCTACTTCATCAGGCAACCCATCTCTCCATCCGAGGTTGAGCAAGCTTGCAATGCGATTTTGAGCTGTTGCATGGACGCCCTTCGCTACGGCGGGACCGATCCCAACATCATTCGCCGCCTGGGTAATCGCGCAAGTTCATCGGACTTCGTCCTGCCCGGAGGTCCGGTTCGGTTTCCGGGCGAAAACGACTTTAGCTGGCAAAGCCAGGATGGCAGCCCAATGGGTTGGTTCTCGCGCTTTTGGAAACGATTCCACCGCGTCTAGTCCCAAACGCAAAACGGGCGGCACCTTTCGGAGCCGCCCGCCTGCTGACGCTTCACCGGGAAGACGCCATCACCCTCAGGTGGTGACGGCTTCTTCCGGGGTCACGGCTTCCTTCTTGGACAGGTCTTCGCCAGTTTCCTGGTCGACGACCTTCATCGACAGCTTGGTCTTGCCGCGATCGTCGAAGCCCAGCAGCTTGACCTTCACGATCTGGCCTTCCTTCAGCACGTCCGAGGGCTTGGCCACCCGCTCGTTGCTGATCTGGCTGACGTGGACCAGGCCGTCCTTGGCGCCGAAGAAGTTCACGAAGGCGCCGAAGTCGACGACCTTGACAACCTTGCCGTCGTAGATCGCGCCGACTTCCGCTTCCTGGGTGATCGACTTGATCCAGTCGATCGCCGCCTTGATCTTGGCGCCGTCCGAGGCCGAGACCTTGACCGTGCCTTCGTCGTTGATGTCGACCTTGGCGCCGGTGGTGGCGACGATCTCGCGGATCACCTTGCCGCCGGTGCCGATCACTTCCCGGATCTTGTCGGTCGGGATGGTGATGGTCTCGATCTTCGGCGCGTAGTCGCCGACGTCTTCACGCGGCGCGTCCATGGCCTTGTTCATCTCGCCCAGGATGTGGGCGCGACCTTCGTGAGCCTGGGCCAGGGCCTGCTTCATGATTTCCGGCGTGATGCCGGCGATCTTGATGTCCATCTGCAGCGAGGTCAGGCCCTCGCTGGTGCCGGCCACCTTGAAGTCCATGTCGCCCAGGTGATCTTCGTCGCCCAGGATGTCCGACAGAACCGCGAAGCCGTCCTTTTCCAGGATCAGGCCCATGGCGATGCCCGAGACCGGACGGATCAGCGGAACGCCCGCGTCCATCATGGCCAGCGAGCTGCCGCAGACCGTGGCCATCGAGGACGAGCCGTTCGACTCGGTGATCTCGGAGACCAGGCGGATGGTGTAGGGGAAGTCTTCCTTGCTCGGCAGCATCGGGCGCAGGGCGCGCCAGGCCAGCTTGCCGTGGCCGATTTCGCGGCGGCCCGGGCTGCCCATACGGCCGGTTTCACCGACGCTGTAGGGAGGGAAGTTGTAGTGCAGCAGGAAGGATTCCTTGTAGGTGCCTTCCAGGGCGTCGATGAACTGCTCGTCGTCGCCGGTGCCCAGGGTGGCGACCACGATCGCCTGGGTCTCGCCGCGGGTGAACAGGGCCGAGCCGTGGGTGCGCGGCAGGATGCCGACTTCGCCGAGGATCGGACGGACCTTGTCGACGGTGCGGCCGTCGATGCGCAGGCCGGTGTCGAGGATCGCGCGACGCACGACGTCGGCTTCCAGTTCCTTGAACACCGCGCCCAGCTTCAGCGGGTCGTAGCCGGCCGGATGCTCGTCCGACTTGCCCAGGGCGGCGATGGCCTTCTTCTTGGCCGCGCCGATCGCTTCGTAGCGGTCCTGCTTCTTCTGGATCTTGTAGCCGGCGATGATGTCGGCGCCGACCAGGTCCTTCATCTGGGCCTTGATCGCGTCGGTGTCTTCGGGCTCGAACTCGAAGGGCTCCTTGGCGGCGTGCTCGGCCAGCTCGATGATCGCGTCGATCACCGTCTGCATTTCCTTGTGGGCGAAGTTGACGCCGCCCAGCACGATCTCTTCCGAGAGCTCCTGGATTTCGCTTTCGACCATCATCACGGCGTCGGCGGTGCCGGCCACGACCAGGTCCATCTTGCTTTCCTTCAGCTCGTCGAGCGTCGGGTTCAGCACGTAGCCGCCGTCAATGTAGCCGACGCGCGCGGCGCCGATCGGGCCCATGAACGGGGCGCCCGACAGGACCAGGGCGGCCGAGGCGGCCACCATGCCCAGGATGTCGGGATCGTTCTCGAGATCGTGCTGCAGCACGGTGACGACGACCTGGACTTCGTTCTTGAAGCCCTTGACGAACAGCGGGCGGATCGGACGGTCGATCAGGCGGGAAACCAGGGTTTCCTTTTCCGACGGACGGCCTTCGCGCTTGAAGAAGCCGCCGGGGATCTTGCCGGCCGCGAAGGTCTTTTCCTGGTAGTTGACGGTCAGGGGGAAGAAGTCCTGGCCCGGCTTTTGCGTCTTGGCGAACACGGCGGTGGCCAGGACGACGGTTTCGCCCATGGTGGCCAGGACGGCGCCGTCGGCTTGACGGGCGATGCGACCGGTTTCGAGGACCAGCGTCTTGCCGCCCCACTCGATCGTCTTGCGCTTGATATCGAACATTTTTCTTCTTTCGGTTCCCGCGGGCGGATTCCCGTCGGGGGCGGACAGGGGGCGGACGGCCTGCCTTCATGAGCGATGGGCGGCCCGATGATCCTCATCCAGTTCGACAGGCGGGTTTGAGGATGGAAACCCTCGGACGGACATTCGGATGCTTATCCTTTGGCGGAAGCGATCCGGATCGACTGCACGTTTCGGCCTGTCTCGAAACGCGAAGCCTGTTCTAGGCCTGGATCATGACGGGCGCCGGAGCCGTCTCCGCCTTCGGCTGCCATGATCCTGAAAAGCGTTCCGCCGCCCTACGCGAGTAGGGCGGCGGAATTGCGTCTTAGCGGCGCAGACCCAGCTTCTCGATGAGAGCCGCGTAGCGGGCGGCGTCGGACTTCTTCAGGTGGTCGAGGAGGCTGCGACGCTGGGAAACCATCATCAACAGACCACGACGGCTGTGGTTGTCCTTCTTGTGGGTCTTGAAGTGCTCGGTCAGGTTGGCGATGCGCTCGGAGAGGATCGCGACCTGGACTTCGGCGCTGCCGGTGTCGCCCTCGGAGCGGGCGTGTTCGGCGATGAGAGCGGTCTTGCGCTCGGCAGTGATCGACATCGGGTTGTCTCCGCTCAGGTGAGTTGGAAGACCCGCACCGGATTGAGCTTTCCGGCGCGCATCTCGCACAAGGCCACCAGCCTCTCTCCTGACATGGCGGAAACGGTGCGATCACCGGGCGTGAGCTCGGCTTTCAGCGATTCCACCTGCCTTGGGAGCAGAACGATGGCGCGTCCTTGCGCAAGCCGGAAGGCGTCTTCATCGGTCACGGCCAGCGCCGGGATGTCGTCCAGCGCGGTCTCGACCGGAAGCAATGCCTCCGACAGGCGCGCCTCATAGCTCAAATTCTCCAGAGTTTCCAGACCTATCGCCGAATCCTCGCTGAACCGGCCGACTCGCGTCCGGCGAAGCTGGTCTACGTGACCGCAGGCGCCGAGCGCGGCGGCCAGGTCGCGGACCACGGCGCGGACGTAGGTGCCCTTGCCGCATTCCATCTCCAGCTCGATGTGATCGGCGTCCGGCGCGGCGCTGACGCGCAGGGCGTGGACCGTGACCTTGCGGGTCTTCAGCTCGAACTCGACGCCTTCGCGGGCCAGGTCGTAGGCCCGCTCGCCATCGACCTTGATGGCCGAATAGTTCGGCGGGACCTGGTCGATCTCGCCGACAAAGGCCGGCAGCGCCGCCTCGACCTGATCCCGGGTCGGGCGCACGTCGCTGCTGGCCGTGGTCTCGCCCTCGCGGTCCAGGGTGGTGGTCGAGCGCCCCCACTGGATCATGAAGCGATAGGCCTTGTCGGCGTCCATCAGGAACGGGACGGTCTTGGTCGCCTCGCCCAGGGCCAACGGCAGGATGCCGGTGGCCAGGGGGTCGAGCGTACCCGCATGGCCGGCCTTCTGGGCGTTGAAGGCCCGGCGCACGCGGCTGACGGCGCTGGTCGAGGTCAGGTCGTAGGGCTTGTCCAGGCAGACCCAGCCGGAGACGGCGTCGCCCTTCTTGCGGCGGGCCATGCTCAGCCTTCCTCGTCGTCCGTCAGGTCGGACAGGCGACGGGTGTCCTGCTGGACGCGCGGATCCAGGAACAGGCGGTCCATGTAGGCGGCCGAGCTGAAGCTTTCGTCGTGGATGAACTTCAGGTCCGGGGTGAACTTCATGTCGATCGACTTGCCCAGGCGTCCGCGCAGGAACCTGGACACGCGGTTGAGGGCCGCGATGATCTCGCCGATGTGCTCGGCCGCGCCCTCGGTGACGCCGGCCCCCAGAGGCTCGACGAAACAGACGGCGTGCTTGAGGTCGGGGCTCATGCGCACTTCGGAAACCGTGACGGAGACGCCCTGCAGGGCGGGATCGGCCAGTTCCTCCTCGCGCAGGACGTCGACCAGGGCGTGACGGATCAGCTCGCCGGCCCGCAGCTGGCGTTGCGACGGACCCACGGGTCCGGCCTTCTTGTTTTCGGAATGGCGCTTCATGGCGCGGTCGCCTCGATGCCCGGCCGGCGGATCGAACGCCGGGTCGCGGGGAGAAATGGGAGGCGGGGTGTCTAGGCGCGTGGGGATGAAAAGTCCAGCGCGGCGGGTTCCTCAGGCTCCCGTTCGTTCCTTGAAGAAGTCCAGCACCCGTCGGTGAACCTTCAGGGTCTCGCCGTCGGGATCGTCTCGGTCGAGGTGGATCGTCAGCACCGAATGGGGCGCGCGGCCTGTCCCTTTCCGCGCCGAGGCGTCGGCCAGGGTATGCAGTTCGGCCCGACCGCCCAGCTCACGTTCCAAGGTCTGGAAGCGGGCGCAGGGCGACAGCTTGTCGCCGGCGAACCGCAGGGCGATCAGCGACAGATCCTCGGCCTCCATCCGCGCCCTGGCGACCGCCAGTTCGGCCGGCGAGCAATCCAGGGCGGCGCCCTGCCTGCGGCCGAGGGGCAGGGACGGCTGGGCCAGGACCGGGGCCACCACCGACGGCTCGGTCATCATCGCCAGGGCGAAGCCGCCGGTGAAGCACATGCCCACGGCCCCCACCCCCTTGCCGCCGCATTCGGCGTGGGCCTGGCGGGCCAGGGCGCGCAGCCAATCGACGATCGGGCTGGACCGGCCGGCCGCCCAGACCGTGAATTCGCGCCGGATGCACAGGGTCTTGACGATCGTCCCGAGCATGTAGCCCGTCGAGATCGGTCGGCCCGGCTGGCCGAACAGGCTGGGGCAGAACGCCGTCATGCCCTCGGCCGCCACGTCCCGGGCGAATTCCAGCACCGGAGGATGCAGGCCCGGCATCTCGTGGATGACGATCACGGCCGGGCCGGAGCCGATGCGATAGACCGGCCGCCTCCAACGGCCGTCATCGAACTCGAACCTGGTGAAGCCCGCCAGCACGTCGACCATGTCTGTCCGCCCCGTCTTTCGCGGGAGCATGGCATGAAACGACCGTTCGACGTCACCCCTGGAAACGCCCAGTTGCGCCGGCGAGGGGCGCGGCCTATCCCTTCAAGCTTGAGCTTGGGAAGCGGCGAATGATCTTCTGGTGGACCGGTCGGGGCTATCTGGCCCTGTTGAGCCTGATCGGCGTGTTCGGCCTGTTCGGGGCGCTGCTGACCCTGGCGTTCGGCGAGCAGATCTTCGACACCGCGCCCTGGCTGTGGGCGGTCGGCGCGGTGATCGCGGCGGTCGTCAACTGGGTGGTCGGCTGCCGGGTCAACCGCAAGCCCCTGAAGGTTCCGCGCCTGGCGCTCTGGAAAAGCCGCCTCTCCTACCGTCCGCCCAATCGCTTCATGGGCTTGCCGCTGGAGGTGTGGTCGGCGCCGATGATGCTGCTGGCGGCCGTCATGCTGGTGCGCGGCCTGCTGCCGGCCTAGCCCGGCCCGTTGCCGCCGGTCCAGTCCTCCATCGGATCGGGTAGATTGCCGCTCGGCAGCTTCCATTCCCCCCGGAAGGAGAAGTCCAGCGTGCCGCACAGCCGGGTCTGGCCGCCTTTGGGGTCGTCGCCGAACGCCTGGACGCGCAGGTCGCGATGCACCGCCAGCCGGCTGAAGCTCAGCCACAGGCGCTTGGCTCCCGGGCAGAAGGCGCGGATGTAGATCTTGCCCTGCTCGAACTTGGGATCGATTTCGTACAGCGCCGCATCGGCGTCGACGCCGTTGATCCCCTTCAGCCCGCCGGGGCCCAGGTCCTTTTCGCGGCCGTCGATCAGACGCCCCTGCACCGGCACGCCGGTGGCCAGGACCTTCATGACCCGCGTACTGGTCAGCTTCTTGTCGAACAGCACGGTCAGGCCCGCGCCGGTCAGCCGCTTGGCGTCCGGCGAGATCGGGTCGTAGGAGTACATCTTGCGCTCGGCATGGGCCGCGCCGGCCGCCGCCGTCGCCAGGCAGGCCAGGACCAGGCCCAGCGCGGCCTTCAGGCTCGTCCGGCGAGCGGCCCCCGACACCCCTGCCCTCACAGCTTCAGACGCAGCTTCGCCGTTTCGGGATCGAAGCCTGACAGGCGCCATGTGCCGCCTTCCAGCGTGAAGGTCAGCAGGCAGGGGCCGTTTTTGGTCTTGGCCGCGCAGACCTGGTCGGAGCCGATATAGCGCAGGCCGGCGGCGATGGTCAGACGGTCGGGTATCGGCTCGTCGGGGGTGTAGCCGTAGTAGTTGGCGGCATAGCGGAAGGTCTCGGGCTGGACCAGGGCCTCGCCGGCGATGTCGGCGGCCGGACCGGCCAGGGCGACGGCCGCCGCCTGCCAGCCGCCGCTCATGGCTGAACCGCGCGCCTTGCGCACCAGTTCGCTCTCGATTTCGGCCTTCAGGGCCGGGCGGTCCACGCGGGCGTCGAAGGCGGCGTGGTCGTTGTTGCGGATCGCCACCAGCAGGGCGTGGACGTCGCCGGCCGCGTCGTAGCGGGTGGCCGTGGCGCAGGCCGACAACGAGACGGCGGCGAGGCTGACAGTCAGGAGGGTCCGGATACGCATGGCTCTAGGGTTAAGCCTGAAATCGGGCGATTTCCAGTCCGGGACGTTTCAGGGACGTGCGACGCCCCACGGTCCCGCTTCCGTGGCGACCAGGGCCGCGACTTCGGCGCTGCGGGCCTTGGCTTCCGGCCCAAGCTTGTCGAAACAGGCGGCCAGGAAGGCGCGCTCCTGTTGGCGATCCGCAAAGAACCGGGTCGGCAGAAACCAGGCCTGCCCCGGGCCGATGAACAGCCAGGCTTCATGACCGGGCGCGATCTGCGACATGCCAGACCATGCGACGCGGGTCATCGACGTCTGGCTGTCCAGAACAAGACCCACCTCCTCGATCCTGTAGGTGATCGGCGAAACCGCCGGCACGCCACGCGCCATCCAGGCCTTGGGACCCAGGGTGCGCGCATACCGGATCCAGAAGAACAGGGCGACGGCCGTGAACAGCATCATCGCGAACCAGCCGTAGCCCGGAACCGCCATGTCCATCAGCGTGGAGACCAGGATATCGCCCGCCAGCATGGCGCCGACGAACCACCATTGGGCGTACCGCTTGGCGCCGAACAGGTGCTTGCGCAACGGCCCGCAGGCCTTCTGATTTTCGAAGATTCCGATTTCGCCCGCGATTTCCATGCACGCCCCGAACGCAAGAAAGGCGCGGACTTTCGTCCGCGCCTTTCTCTTTAAGCTGAAGCTTGATCGAACGCCTAGTCGAGCTGGCGCTTGATCTCCTCGACGGTGAAGCACTCGATGGTGTCGCCAACCTTGATGTCCTGGAAGCCCGCGAACATCATGCCGCACTCCTGGCCGGACGGGACCTCGTTGACCTCGTCCTTGAAGCGCTTGAGCGTCGCCAGGGTGCCCAGTTCCAGAACGACGATGTCGTTGCGGATGATCCGGACCTTGGCGCCCTTGCGGACCACGCCCTCGGTGACCTTACAGCCGGCGATCTTGCCGACCTTGGAGATGTCGAAGGCCTGCAGGACTTCGGCGTTGCCGAGGAAGGTTTCGCGCTGGATCGGGGCCAGCATGCCCGAGAGCACGCCTTTGATGTCGTCCAGCAGGTCGTAGATGATCGCGTAGTAGCGGATCTCGACCCCTTCGCGCTCGGCCAGCGCCCGCGCCTGGGCCGAGGCCCGGACGTTGAAGCCGATCAGCGGCGCGCCGGCGCCCTTGGCCAGCATCACGTCGCTTTCGCTGATCGCCCCGGCGCCCGACAGGATGATCCGCGCGCGGACCTCGTCGGTCGACATAGCGTCCAGCGAACCGATGATCGCCTCGGCCGAGCCCTGCACGTCGGCTTTGATGACCAGCGGCAGTTCGCGGTACTTCTTGTCCTGCAGCTTGGCCATCATGTCGGCCATGCTGGTGGCGCCCGCGCCGACCGGGTGCATCGACTTCTCGCGCTTGAGACGGATGCGGTACTCGGTCAGCTCGCGAGCCCGGGCCTCGTTCTCGACCACGGCGAAGCTGTCGCCGGGCGAGGGCACGCCGTCCAGGCCGAGGATCTCGACCGGGGTGGCGGGACCGGCTTCGGTCAGTTGCTCGTTGCGCTCGTTCAGCAGGGCGCGAACCCGGCCGAACTGGCTGCCGGCCACGACGATGTCGCCGCGCTTCAGCGTGCCGCGATTGACCAGCACGGTCGAAACCGCGCCGCGCCCCTTGTCCAGCTTGGCCTCGATCACCACGCCGTCGGCGGTGCGGTCGGGATTGGCTTTCAGGTCCAGGACCTCGGCCTGCAGCAGGATGCGTTCGATCAGCTCGTCCAGGCCCTGGCCGGTCTTGGCCGAGACCTCGACGATCTGGGTGTCGCCGCCCAGGCTTTCGACCACGATCTCGTGTTGCAGCAGCTCGTTGGTCACCCGGGTCGAATCCGAGCCCGGCTTGTCCATCTTGTTGACGGCCACGATAATCGGCACCTCGGCGGCGCGGGCGTGTTTGATCGCCTCGACCGTCTGCGGCATGACGCCGTCGTCACCGGCCACCACCAGGATGACGATATCGGTGATGTTGGCGCCGCGGGCCCGCATCTGCGAGAAGGCCGCGTGGCCCGGGGTGTCGAGGAACGTGACCTTCTGGCCATTTTCCAGACGCACCTGGTAGGCACCGATGTGCTGAGTGATGCCGCCGTGCTCGCCGCCGGCCACGTCGGCCTTGCGCAGCGCGTCCAGCAGGCTGGTCTTGCCGTGGTCGACGTGACCCATGACGGTGACGACCGGGGGCCGGGGCTCCAGGTGATCGTCGATGTCCTCGGCGCCGATGAAGCCTTCCTCGACGTCGGCTTCCGACACGCGGCGCACGGTGTGACCGAACTCGGTCGCCACCAGTTCGGCGGTGTCGTTGTCGATGACGTCGTTGATCTTCAGCATCACGCCCTGACGCATCAGGAACTTGATGATCTCGACGCCGCGCACGGCCATCCGGTTGGACAGTTCCTGCACGGTGATGACGTCGGGAATGACCACTTCGCGGCTGACCTTGACCACGTCGGCGGGACCGCCGCGGCGCTTTTCCTTTTCGCGTTCACGGGCCCGGCGAACCGAGGCCAGCGAGCGCATACGGTCGGCGGAATCTCCGTCGCCGGCCACGGTCTGGATGGTCAGGCGCCCTTCGCGGCGAACCGGAGCGCCCTTGGCGCGGCTGACCGCCTTGCCGGGGGCGGCGGCCTTGCGACGATCGTCCTCCTCGTCCGGGCGACGGCTGACGTCGCCGCCGGGGCGGGGGGCCGAGCGCGTGGCGCGCTGGATCTCGGGCGTGGCCGGAGCCTGGGCCGGGACGCCCGGACGGGCGCCGCGCGGACCACCAGGACCCGGACGGGCGCCGGGCGCCGGGCGCGGGGCCAGGGCCGAATAGCGGACGGTCTGGGTCGGACGGTCGCCTTGGGGACGATCGCCTTGCGGCCGGTCGCCCTGCGGACGGTCGTTGCGGAAGCCGCCCTCGGGACGGGGACCGCGCGGCGGGCCGCCGGCGTCGGGACGCGGGGTGCGCTGGTTGTACGGGCCGTCCTGGCGCGGGGCGCGCTGGTTGAACGGCCGGTCCGCGAAGTTGGGACGATCGCCCTGGGGACGGTCGCCTTGCGGGCGATCACCCTGCGAGCCCGGACCCGGGCGGTAGGTGGTGGTCGACGAGCGATCGTCGCGCCGGTCGCGGCTGGGCTCGTAGGTGCGGGTCTGGCCGGCGGCCGGGGTCGGCGTCGGGCGCGGAGCCTCGGCGCGGACCGGCGGCGCGGCGGGAGCCGGCGTCGGAGCCTGGGGCGTGGGCGCCTGAGGCGCGGGAGTGGACGCCTGAGGCGTGGGAGCGGCCGGCGCCTGAGCCACCGGCGCGGCGGGCGCCTGGGCGGTCGGCGTGGGCGCCGCTGGCGACGCGGCGGCGACCTTGGCGGCTGCAGCAGCCTTGGCGGCGGCTTCGCGGGCCGCAGCTTCGGCGGCCGCGGCGCGGGCCTCGGCGGCGCGACGTTCAGCCGCCTGGCGTTCCTGCTGCTCGCGGGCCGCCTCGATGGCGCGCTGGCGGGCCACCATCTCGCTTTGCGACAAGCCGCCGGCGGATCCGCCCTGGCCGCCGCCTTGGGACTGCGGACGTGGGGCCTCGCCCTGACGGCGCTCGGCCGATGACGGCGCGGCTAGATTGCCGGCCGGCGGCGCGTGCGGGCGCACGCGCTTGGTTTCAACCACCACCGTCTTGGTGCGGCCGTGGCTGAAGCTCTGCTTCACGACGCCGGCGCTGACCGACCCCTGACGGGGCTTCAGCGTGATGGGCGCTCGCCCGCCGGGGTTGGAACCAGGCCGACCGTTTTCGTTCTCGTCGCTCATGCGCTCGCTTGTACTTCCGCCGGCGGGAGCCGGCCAAAAACCGTTTGATCCATACGAGAAAGGGGCCTGGACGTACTTCCCGAAGGAAGCGCGTTTCCCGACCCTTCACTCAGGAGCGGATCACGCTCCTCATTTCAAGTTCCAGACCGCTGTCGCCGACGAATGAAAGCCATTCGTCGAGGCCAGGGCCTAGGGCTCCTCGCGCCAACTCGCCGACCAACTCGAGGGAAGGAGTGGGCGAAAGCCTGATAACCGCTCGACGTCCAAAGTCCAGCGATCAGTGCCGCGCCCGGCAAGGAGCGCCGTGTGTATCACATTCTCCCCGCCCAAGGCCAAACCCAATTCATCGGACGTGAACATCCCGCAGACTTTGGGGCTGTTCGGGGCCTTGTGGACCGCGGTGAGAATCTTTCGGCGACCGTCGTCGGCGCCGTCGGACGCCTCGATCAACCAGGCGGTCTTTCCCGAAGCCAGGGCCGCGGAGACCTTTTCGAAGCCTGAGATAATCGTTCCGCCGCGCCGCGCAAGACCCAGTCCGTCCAGAACTCGCCGGGCCAACAGGCGTTCCACGTGATCGGCCAGGTCGGCCGGCGCGGTCAGCTTGGTCTTGGTCGAGCGCGAGAACAGGCCCTTCTTGGCGGCGGTCGTCACCGCTTCGCGGGTCGCCTCCACCCACATGCCGCGGCCAGGCAGCTTGCGCGCCACGTCCGGAACCACCGCCCCATCCGGCCCGGCCACGAACCGCACCAGGCGCGCCTCGTCCGTCGCCTCGCCCAGGACGATGTCCTTGCGCTGGCGGTTGGCTTCGGCGTGGGTCTTGGCCACCGGGGTAAAGGGCGTGTCGGCTTCGGTCATGCGGCTCTAGAAAACACCGGGCCTCGCACTTTCGTGGGAGGCCCGGTTCCTGGATCAGTCTTCCTTGGTTTCTTCGGTCTCTTCGACGGCCTCGTCCGAAGCTTCGGCCGGCGCTTCACCCGCCTCTTCCTCGAACTCGCCCTCTTCCTCGACATATTCCGGCTCGGGCGGGGCCTCGACCCAGCCCATGACGATCCGGGCGCGCATGATCAGCGCCTCGGCGTCTTCCGGCGACAGGTTGAAGCTGTCCAGGATGCCGGCTTCGCGGGTGCGCTCGCCGTCCTTGGTCTCGAACCAACCGCGCAGGTCGTCGGGGATCAGGCCGGCCAGGTCCTCGACCGACTTCACGTCGCCCTCGCCCAGGGCCACGGCCACCGGCAGGGTGACGCCCTCGATCTCCAGCAGGCCGTCCTCGACGCCGAGCTCCAGGCGCTTGGCGTCCAGGGCGGCGGCCTCCTTCTCCAGGAATTCGCGCGCGCGGGTCTGCAGTTCGTCGGCGGTCTCGTCGTCGAAGCCTTCGATAGCCGCGATCTCGTGCGGCTCGACATAGGCGACGTCCTCGACGGCCGCGAAGCCTTCGGTGACCAGCAGCTGGGCGATGACCTCGTCGACGTCCAGGGCTTCCTGGAACAGGGCCGTGCGCTCGGAGAACTCGCGCTGGCGGCGCTCGCTTTCCTGGCTTTCGGTCATGATGTCGATCTGCCAGCTGGTCAGCTGGCTGGCCAGGCGGACGTTCTGGCCGCGACGGCCGATGGCCAGCGACAGCTGCTCGTCGGGCACCACCACTTCGACGCGCTCGTCCTCCTCGTCCATGACGACCTTGGACACCTCGGCGGGGGCCAGGGCGTTGACGATGAAGGTGGCCTCGTCTTCCGACCACTGGATGATGTCGATCTTCTCGCCCTGCAGCTCGGCGACCACGGCCTGGACGCGCGAACCGCGCATGCCGACGCAGGCGCCGACCGGGTCGATGCTGCTGTCGTTGGAGATCACCGCCATCTTGGCGCGCGAGCCCGGGTCGCGGGCCACGGCGCGGATCTCGATGACGCCGTCGTAGACTTCCGGCACTTCCTGCGCGAACAGCTTGGCCATGAAGCCGCCGTGGGCGCGGCTCAGCATGATCTGCGGACCCTTGGTCTCGCGGCGGACGTCGTAGATGTAGGCGCGGATGCGGTCGCCGACGTTGAAGTTCTCGCGCGGGATCGACTGGTCGCGGCGCATGATGCCTTCGCCGCGGCCCAGGTCGACGATCACGTTGCCGTATTCGACACGCTTGACGCTGCCGTTGACGATCTCGCCGGCGCGATCCTTGTACTCGTCGTACTGGCGCTCGCGCTCGGCTTCGCGAACCTTGTGCATGACGACCTGGCGAGCCATCTGGGTCTGCACGCGGCCGATCTCGAACGGCGGCAGGGTTTCCTCGTAGATCTTGCCGATCTCGGCGTCACGCCAGGTGCGCTTGGCCGACGACAGCTGGACCTTGCCGATCTCGCCTTCCAGCTCGAAGTCGTCCGACACGACCTCGATCACCCGCTTCTGGGTGGTCTCGCCGGTGCGCGGATCGATCTTGACGCGGATGTCGTGCTCGGCGCCGTAGCGGGCCCGGGCGGCCTTCTGCAGGGCGTCCTCGATCGCCTCGATGACGACTTCCTTCTCGATGCCCTTTTCACGCGCGACCGCGTCGGCGATCTGCAGCAGCTCGAGGCGGTTGGCGGAGATGCCGATAGCCATGGTCAGTCCTCTTCACTTTCGGACAGGTCAATATCGTCTTCGGCGTCGTCGCCGAGATCTTCGGAGTCCGCGTCTTCGCCTTCGGCGCCCACGCGGGCGGCGCGCTGCTGGGCGCCGCGCTTCATCAGCTCGTCGTTCAACACCAGCTTGGCGTCGACGATCCATTCGAACGGGAAATAGACGGTGGTGTCGTCCTCGCCCTCGAGGTTCAGGCCCACCTGGCCGTCCTCGACGCCGGCCAGCTCGCCCTTGAAGCGCTTGCGGCCCTCGGCGACCCGGTCCAGCTCGATGCGGATCTCCAGGCCGGCATAGGTGTCGAAGTCCTTCAGCCGGGTCAGGGGGCGGTCGACGCCCGGGCTGGAGACTTCCAGGGTGTATTCGCCGCTGATCGGGTCTGCGGCGTCCATGATCTCGGAAATGGCGCGCGACAGACGGGCGCAATCCTCGACGTTCATGTCGCCATCCGGACGTTCAGCCATGATCTGGAGGCGACGCTGCTCGGCCCCGCCCATCAGGCGCAGGCGGACGATCTCGTAGCCGACGGACTCGGCGACGGGATCGAGCAATTCGACCAGACCGATATCTTCCTGCGTCTTGCCGCGCAAAGGGTCTCTCAACTCACTGGGCCGTCCGGGCGCCGGCTAAAAGCCAAGCTGGCGAGCGGCCAAAGAAAAAGCGGCAGCCTTTCGGGCCGCCGCTCGAAAGCGCTATCAGCGCTGACGGACGATGTAGGACCTATATAGCGCGATGTTCGGACGGTTGGAAGACCCTAGTCGCGACCCGCCGTCAGAAGCGTTTCGACGCGCGCCACCGCGCCCCAGGGCCCGCACGTCTGAGAGATCCGCTCCGCCCGACCGCGCCAACGAACTTCCAGATCGGCCGAGGGCGGGTCCAGGCAATGATCCTGCTCCGGCGGCGGCGGCGTCTCGACCAGCGCGGCGGGATCGTCGAGCAGGGCCTCCAGCGCCGCGCCCTCCTGCGCGTTGAGACGCCAATGTCGCTCGCTGGTCTTCCTGAAACCCGTCACGCGAGACACTCTCCAGCGGCCCTTGCCGTCGCGGCGCGCCACCAGGCTCGTCTCGCCGCCGCCCGTGAGCCATCCCTCGCTGAAGATCCGAACCTGGCCCTCCGCGCTGCTTGCCGGCAGGCCTGCCCGGGCTCGGACCTTCACGTGCCAATCCTCGACCTGCGACCAGGCCAGGGTCGGCGCCAGGACAGTGATCAGCAAGGTCAGCGAGAGGCGGTTCCAGGTCATGAATTCAGCCTAGATCAGAAGCTTGGCCGCATCCATCGCCGTAACGGGCTTCCGCGCCGCAGCATTTCCGGCCTATAAGCGCCCCCGCGCAGGCTCGCCTCCCCGCGGGACCTATCCCCAAACGAAGAGTCACAATGGACCTCTCCAAGATCGCCGTCGGCGTCAACCCGCCGTACGACCTGAACGCCGTCATCGAGATCCCGCAAGGCGGCGAGCCGGTGAAGTACGAGATCGACAAGGCCAGCGGCGCGCTGATGGTCGACCGCTTCCTGCACACGGCGATGTTCTACCCGGCCAATTACGGCTTCATCCCGCACACCCTGGCCGACGACGGCGATCCGGCCGACATCATGGTGGTGGGTCCGACCCCGGTGGTGCCCGGCGCGATTATCCGCTGCCGCCCGATCGGCGCCCTGATGATGGTCGACGAAGCCGGTTCGGACGAAAAGATCCTGGCCGTGCCGGTCGACAAGCTGCACCCGTTCTATACGGGCGTGTCCAGCTGGCGCGACCTGCCGGTGATCCTGACCGAGCAGATCGCCCACTTCTTCCAGCACTACAAGGACCTGGAAAAGGGCAAGTCGACCAAGATCACCGGCTGGGCCGATCCGGAGGAAACCGCCGAGATCATCCGCGCCGCGATCAAGCGCCACGACGAGAACTACTGAAATTCTTCCGGAGGGAGCAGGGAAACTTGCCCCCTCCGCGCCTTCGGCGCTCCCCCAGAGGGGGAAGAGCCTCGCGCATCCGGCTCCGCCCCCTCTGGGGGCGGACAGGCCGCGAAGCGGTCAGGTGGGGGCAAGTCCCCGCCGCTATTTCCTGACGAAATCCAGGAACACCGGCGCGCAGTCGCCCAGCTTCTTTTCCTCATAGCGCGTGGTGACGTGGTCGGCGGGCGCGGCGTTGCGATCGGCGGCCTCGTCGGCGAAGCGGAAGGCCGGATCGGCCAGCACCCGCTCGATGGTCCATTCGGCGTAGTCGGCCCAGTCGGTGGCGAAGCGGAAGGCGGCCCCCGGCTTCAGCACCCGCGCCAGTTCGGCCACGAAGGCCGGCTGGACCAGGCGGCGCTTGTTGTGCCGGGCCTTGTGCCATGGGTCGGGGAACATGATGAACAGCCGGTCGATACTGGCGTCCGGCAGCCAGCCAACCACGTCGCGGGCGTCGCCCTCGTGGATGCGGACGTTCTTCAGCCCTTGCTCCTCGACATGGCGGACGGCGCTGGCCACGCCGTTGACGAAGGGCTCGGCCCCGATCAGCAGCACGTCGGGGCGCTTGCCGGCCTGGGCGGCCATGTGCTCGCCGCCGCCGAAGCCGATCTCGAGCCAGACTTCCGTGGCGTCCGGCATCAGGTCGCGGGGCTGGAACGGCATGGTCGGCACGGCGATCGTCGGCAGCAGGCTGTCGAGCAGGGCCTGCTGGCGGGGCTTGACGGGGCGCGACTTCAGGCGGCCGAACGAGCGCAGCGGCCCATGGGGCTGTTGGGGATGGGTCATGGGCGGCGTCTTAGCGGTCATCGTCGCGGGAGGCCAGCGGCCCTGCGCCCTTCGAGGCTCGGCTGCGCCTCTCACCTCAGGATGAGGCATTCAGCAAAGCGCTCCTCATCCTGAGGCGCCCGCGCAGCGGGCCTCGAAGGACGCAGGGCCTCAATGAAAACGGGCCCCGATCGCATGATCGAGGCCCGTTGAACGGTCGGGGACAGGCGCATGCGCCTGTCCCCGGATGGCTTCAGGCCTAGGCCAGGCCCTTCAGCTCCGACACCAGGTCGGTCTTCTCCCACGAGAAGCCGCCCTCGTTGTCCGGCGTGCGGCCGAAGTGGCCGTAGGCGGCGGTGCGGGCGTAGATCGGCTTGTTCAGCTGCAGGTGCTCGCGGATCGAACGCGGGGTGGCGCCGCCGATCAGTTGCGGCAGCAGCTTTTCCAGCTGGGCCGGATCGACCTTGCCGGTGCCGTGCAGGTCGACGTGGAACGACACGGGCTGGGCCACACCAATCGCGTAGGCGATCTGGATGGTGCAGCGGTCGGCCAGGCCCGCGGCCACGACGTTCTTGGCCAAGTAACGGCAGGCATAGGCGGCCGAACGGTCGACCTTGGTCGGATCCTTGCCCGAGAAGGCGCCGCCGCCGTGCGGGGCCGCGCCGCCGTAGGTGTCGACGATGATCTTGCGACCGGTGACGCCGGCGTCGCCGTCCGGGCCGCCGATCTCGAAGCGGCCGGTCGGGTTGACCAGCCACTGGGTCTTCTTGGTGATCAGGCCGTCCGGGAAGATCGGCAGGATGTGCGGCTTGATCAGGTCCAGCACGCGCTTGGAGGTCGGGGTCTTGCCGCCGATCTTCTTCTTGTGCTGGTGCGAGACCACGATCGAGACCACGCGGACCGGCTTGCCGGCGCCGTCATATTCCAGGGTCACCTGGCTCTTGGCGTCGGGTTCCAGCTCCGACAGCTCGCCCGAGTGGCGCAGCTGGGCCAGGCGGCTGAGGATGTTGTGGCTGTATTGCAGCGTGGCCGGCATCAGCTCAGGGGTCTCGGTGCTGGCGTAACCGAACATGATGCCCTGATCGCCGGCGCCTTCGTCCTTCTTGTCCGAGGCGTCGACGCCCTGGGCGATGTGCGCCGACTGGCCATGCAGATAGTTGGCGTACTTGGCCTTCTCCCAGTGGAAGCCCTTCTGCTCGTAGCCGATGTCCTTGATCGCCGCCCGGACCTTGGGCTCCAGCGACTTGAGGATGTCCTTGGTCAGCTGCTTGTTGGCGGCCTTGTCGCCGCCCGGCTTGCCGGCCCGCACTTCGCCCGCCAGGACGATGCGGTTGGTGGTCACCAGGGTCTCGCAGGCGACGCGCGCCTCCGGGTCGACGCTCAGGAAGGCGTCGACCACGGTGTCGCTGATCCGATCGGCGACCTTGTCCGGATGGCCTTCGGAAACGCTTTCGCTGGTGAAGATGTAGGAAGAACGGCTCAAGGGTCAGCTCCGGACATGACGACGCCCGTTCGGACGGTCTGCCCGAAGGAACTAGCCACGAACATATAAAGATATGTTTATGTCCGCAAGCCGCCCTGGCCGGCTTTCGCCGATCAGGCTTCCGGCTCTTCCTCGATCAGCTCATCCGCCATCGACCGGACAAGGTCGAGGATGCGCCGGCGGACGCGGGATTTGCCGATGCGCGGGAATAGCGCGGCCAGCTCAAGGCCTTCCGGAGTCATCAGGAAATCGTGCACGAACTGCTCGGAGCCGTTTTCCTCGAAACCGTCGACGTCGGTCGGGTCGGCCAGGCCTTCGAAGAAGTAGGACACCGACGACTGCAGGCTCTTGGCGATCTCGTACAGCTTGGAAGCGCTGACGCGGTTGGCGCCGCGCTCGTACTTCTGCACCTGCTGGAAGGTCAGGCCCAGGTCATCGGCCAAACGCTCCTGGCTGACGCCGAGTATCTTGCGCCGCATGCGGATGCGGGCGCCGACGTGCAGGTCGATCGGGTTGGGCGAGCGGTCTTGGTCAGAGGTCGTGTTCATGCCGTTCAATCACTTGGGGGAAAAAGCCACGGATATCTGGAAGCCTGTCTGTTTCAGTTCGGGACTTTTTCCAAGCGCCGACCCCCTGGAAAGCGAATCGCGGCGGCGAATGAAACCAAAAGCAGCACTCCGAACGGCCAGTGCCCGAGCTTAGAAAACAGAGTCGGCGAGCCGACATAGGGCGCATTACCGTCGATCACGCCTGATTCGCCAAGATCCAGGCGGGCGCCGGGCAGGATCCGCCCCTGGGCGTCGATCAGGGCGGAGACGCCGGTCGGGGTCGCGCGGATCAGGGGCAGGCCCGTCTCGATGGCGCGGTAGCTGGCCAGGTTCAGGTGCTGCAGCGGCCCGGACGTCACGCCGAACCAGGCGTCATTGGAGACATTGACGATGGCCCGTACGCCCGGCGCCGGCTCGGCCAGGCGCGGGAACAGGCTTTCGTAGCAGATCAGCGGCTGGACCAGCAGGTTCGGGGCGATCCGCAACGGCCGGGGCGCCGGCCCGGTGGCGAAGCCGTCGCCCAGGTGAGCCATGCTCTTGACGCCCAGCTTCGTCATCAGGGCGTCGGCTGGCAGGTATTCGCCGAACGGCACCAGGCGGTGCTTGTCGTAGATCCCGACCACCTCGACGTCGCTCGCCGTGCGGCGCAGGGCGACCAGGCTGTTGTAATAGACCGGCTTGTCGGGCGTCCCCTCGTAGCGATAGCCGCCCAGCAGCATCAGCTGGCCGGGCTTGAGGGCGTCGACGATCGCCTGCCGCACCCAGCTGCCGGGGACCATGTAGTCGTTGATCGCCAGCGGCAGGGCGCCCTCGGGCCAGACCACGAGGTCGGCGGGCTTGCCAGCGTACGGCTTGGCGGTCAGCGAGACATAGGCCTGGACGATCTGGGCGAACCGCCGCTCGTCCCACTTGGATTCCTGCGGGATGTCGGCCTGGACGATGCGGACGGTGGTGAGCGATTGACCGGCGGCCGGCGGCGGCGCGGCGCGCAGCAGCCACCCGCCGGCGAAGAGCACGATCAGGCCGGCGAGGGCCGCCCCGACCGCGATCCGGCCGCGTCGCCCGTCACGCCAGACGGCCGGAGCCGCGGCGATGGCCAGGGTGATCCAGGTCAGGCCGTAGGCGCCGACCAGGGCCGCGATCTGCGACACGGCCGAGCCTGCCTTCCAGGTTTCGCCCGGCAGGTTCCAGGGAAAGCCGGTCAGGACATGGCCGCGCGTCCATTCCAGGGCCGCATAGGCTCCGGCGAACACCAGCACTCGGCGCACGCCAGGGGGGCGGACCAGGCGATAGAGCATCGCCGCCAAACCCCAGAACAGCGCCATCCCGGCGGCCATGGCGGCGACGGCGAACGGCGCCATCCAGCCCTGGTTGGCGGCGTCGACCATGAAGGCCTCAGCGATCCACCAGGTGCCGAGACCGAAATAGGCGAGCCCCGCCAGCCAGCCGCGAAAGAAGGCCGAGCGCAGGGGCCGTGGACCGTCGATCGCATCCAGCAGCCAGAGAAGCGCGGCATAGCCCAGCAGGCCCGGCAGGATCCCGAACGGCGGATGGGCCAGGGCGGCGGCCAGGCCCGCCAGCAGGGCCAGGCCCCGAGCGCGCCACGGCGTCAACTTCGGCAAGGCCGGCAGGGTCACGAAGCGGCCACGCGTCCGGGCGGGTCGGTCGCCTCGGCCTCCGGGGCGACGACGGGGCGCACCCGCACCCGGCGCACGCGACGCGGATCGGCCTCGACCACTTCCAGATCAAAGCCGGCCGGATGGGCGATCACCTCGCCGCGTTGCGGCACGCGGCCGGCCAGGGCCACCACCAGACCAGCGACGGTGTCTATGTCCTCTTCCATGTCGGGCGGGGCCAGGTCGCGGTCGAGGGCGGCCTCCAGGTCCTCCAACGGCGCGCGGGCGTCGACCTCGAACAGGCCGCCGGGACGGGCGACGATATTGGACACCTGGGCGTCGTCGTGCTCGTCGTCGATCTCGCCGACCACCGCCTCGATCAGATCCTCCATGGTCACCAGGCCGTCGGTGCCGCCGAATTCGTCGATGACCAGGGCCATGTGGATGCGGCTGGTGCGCATGCGCAGCAACAGGTCGGCGGCCCGCATCGAGGCCGGCACGTACAGCGCCTCGCGCCGCAGCCGGTGCAGGATCTGGTCGGTGGGGCCCGGGCGCTTGTCGTCATCGGCCAGCAGGCGGAACACGTCCTTGACGTGAACCACCCCGACCGGATCGTCCAGGGTCTCGCGATAGATCGGCATCCGCGAGTGCTCGGCCTCGGTGAACTGGGCCACCAGCGCCTCGAACGCCGTCGACACCTCGACCGCCACGATGTCGGCGCGCGGGGTCATCACGTCGGCCACCCGCAGGCTCTGGAAGGCCTCGGCCTGGTCGACCATGTCGACCTCGTGGACCATGGACGGATCGGCCGGACGCGAGGCCTCGGCCAGGCCCGGCACGCCGCGGCCCGCCAGGTCCTTGCGCATCTTGCGGAAGAACGCCCGCAGGCCCCGACTCAGGCGAGCCGGGCCGGCGGGCGTGGAACTCTGGTCGTCGCTGGGCATGCCCTGGCTTGGTTATCCCTCTGGGGACGCGGGTTCGGCATAGGGGTCGGGAATGTCCAAGCCCGCGAGGATCTCGCGCTCGAACGCTTCCATCGCCTCGGCCTCGGCGTCGTCCTGATGGTCGTATCCTAAGAGATGAAGCACCCCGTGCGCCACCAGATGTTGCAAGTGGTGCGCGAGGGGCTTGCCTTGCTCGACCGCTTCGCGCTGGCACACCCCGAACGCCAGGGCGATGTCGCCGATCTGGCCCTCCGGATTGGGGGGCGAGGGGAAGGACAGCACGTTGGTCGCGTAGTCCTTCTGGCGAAAGTCGCGGTTCAGCGCCTGGACGCTGTCGTCGTCGGCCAGCAGAATGACGATGCCCCCGCCCTCGACGTCTTCGTGGGCGTCCAGCACCGCCTGGGCGGCGCGCCAGACCAGGGCCTCGACCTCGGGCTCGGCCTTGGTCCAGGCCTCGTCCTCGATCTCGATGTCGACCGTGATGGTCATCTAGCGGGTCGTGGTCTGCAGGGCGTCGGCGTCGTAGGCCTTGACGATGCGCTCGACCAGCGGGTGGCGGACCACGTCGGCCGAGGTGAAGCGCGACACCGCCACGCCCTCGACGCCTTCCAGGATCGACACCGCGTGGGCCAGGCCGGAGTCGCGGGGGTTCAGCAGGTCGACCTGGGTCGGGTCGCCCGTCACCACCATCCGCGCGCCTTCGCCCAGCCGGGTCAGGACCATCTTCATCTGCAGGCGCGAGCAGTTCTGGGCCTCGTCGACGATGACGAACGCATGAGCCAGGGTGCGGCCGCGCATGAAGGCGATCGGGGCGACCTCGATCTCCAGCTTCTCGCGGCGGCGGCGCAGCTGGTCGGCGCCCATGATGTCGGTCAGGGCCTCCCAGACCGGCGCCATGTAGGGGTCGACCTTCTCGTTCAGGTCGCCTGGCAGGAAACCCAGCTTCTCGCCGGCCTCGACCGCGGGGCGGGTGACGATCAGGCGATCGACCTCGCCGCGCAGCAGCATGCCCGCGCCCTGGGCCACGGCCAGGAAGGTCTTGCCGGTGCCGGCCGGACCCAGGCCAAAGCACAGCGGGTGGCTGGCCATGGCCTCCATGTAGCGGGCCTGGCCCTTGGTCTTGGGCGAGACGTTGCCCTTGCGCACGGCGCGGGGCGAGGCCTGGCCGCCGGCGCTGTGGGCCTCGCCCACCGCCACCCGCACGTCGGCCTCGACCACCTCGTCGTCGGCGTCGGCCCGGTCGGCCAGGGCGACGATCGCCCGCTTGGCGCTGGAGCGGCCCTTGACGTCGCCGGTGATCGTCACCCCGCCGCCCGGGGTCTCGATCAGCACCTTGAAGGCGTCCTCGATCAGGGCGGCGTGACGGCCGTTCGGGCCGGAAACGGCGCGCACGGCGGTGTCGGACAGGGGCAGGAACTCAGGCGTACGGCTCAAGCGGGCTCCGGGAGATGTTGGGTCTCGAGCACCCCGCCCAGGCTCATCTTGGCGGACGACTCGATGCGGACAGGAACGATCTGGCCCAGCAGGCTGTCGGGGCCCACCGCGTGCACGGCTTGCAGATAGGGACTGCGGCCGACGATTTGACCGGGATTGCGGCCTTTTTTCTCGAACAGCACCGGCATGACCTTGCCGACCTGCAGGGCGTTGAACGCCTTCTGCTGCTGGTCGAGCAGGGCGTTGAGGCGATCCAGGCGCTCGGCCTTGACCGCTTCGTCCACCTGGCCCGGCATCGCCGAGGCCGGGGTGCCGGGGCGGCGCGAATATTTGAACGAGAAGGCGCTGGCGAAGCCGACCTCGCGAACCAGCTCCAGCGTCTTGTCGAAATCGCCGTCGCGCTCGCCGGGGAAGCCGACGATGAAGTCGCCGCTCATGGCGATGTCAGGCCGCGCGGCGCGGATCTTCTCGATCAGCCGCACATAGCTTTCGGCCGTGTGGTCGCGGTTCATGGCCTTGAGGATCTTGTCCGACCCGGCCTGCACCGGCAGGTGCAGATAGGGCATCAGCTGCGGCAGCTCGCCATGGGCGGCGATCAGGTCGTCGCCCATGTCGCGCGGATGGCTGGTGGTGTAGCGGATGCGGTCCAGGCCCGGGATCTTGGCCAGCCGGCGCACCAGCCGGGCCAGGGTATAGCCGCCGCCGTCATAGGCGTTGACGTTCTGGCCCAGCAGGGTGACCTCGCGCACGCCCTGGTCGGCCAGGCGCCTGGCCTCGTCCTCGATGGCTTCCGGCGGTCGCGACCATTCCCCGCCGCGGGTATAGGGCACCACGCAGAAGGTGCAGAACTTGTCGCAGCCCTCCTGCACGGTCAGGAAGGCGGTGACGCCGTTGACTTGGCGCTCGGCCGGCAGGGCGTCGAACTTCTCGTCGGCGGCGAAATCGGCGCTCAGGCGCTCGCCGGTGGCCCGGTGGGCCCGGGCGATCAGCTCGGGCAGCTGGTGATAGGCCTGAGGCCCGACGACGAGATCGACCGCCGGCTGGCGATGCATGATCTCCTTGCCCTCGGCCTGGGCCACGCAGCCGGCCACGGCGATGGTCATCCGGCCGCCGGCCTCGGCCTTGCGGCCCTTCATCTGCTTGATGTAGCCCAGTTCCGAATAGACCTTCTCGGTGGCCTTCTCGCGGATGTGGCAGGTGTTGAGCACCACCAGATCGGCCCCTTCGGGATCGTCGACCACGCCATAGCCCAGCGGACGCAGGACATCGGCCATGCGCTCGCTGTCATAGACGTTCATCTGACAGCCGTAGGTCTTGATATAGAGGCGCTTTTGCGGGGTCTCGCTCATCGGGGCGTTATGAGCGCGAGGGGGCGATCCTGCAAGGACGTGGAGGTCACACCCAATCTCCTTCTCCCGCAAGGGGAGAACGATAAGGAAGGCCCCTATTCCTCGATCGGAACCCCGTACAGCTCCAGCCGGTGGTCCACCAGCTTGTAGCCCAGCTTCCGCGCGATGGCGTTCTGCAGGGCCTCGATCTCCTCGTCCACGAACTCGACGACCTTGCCGGTCTTCATGTCGATCAGGTGGTCGTGGTGATGGTCGGGGGTCTCTTCGTAGCGCGAACGGCCGTCGCGGAAGTCGTGGCGCTCGATGATGCCGCTTTCCTCGAACAACCGGACGGTCCGATAGACGGTGGCGATCGAGATGTGCGGGTCCACGGCGTGGGCGCGGCGGTGCAGCTCCTCGACGTCCGGATGGTCGGTGGCCGCCGACAGCACGCGAGCGATGACCCGACGCTGGTCGGTCATGCGCATGCCTTTATCGATGCAAAGCTTTTCGAGGCGGTCCACGGCGACGTCTCCGGAAAGATGAATCCAAGCCAGATTCGCGGGCAAGATAGGGGCTTGGCCGCTAGCTGTTAAGCACCCGACGCATTACCACCGCGTCCTTGGCCCCATCCGCATGGGGATAATAGCCTTTTCTCAGGCCGACGCGGGCGAAGCCGGCGGTCTCGTAGAGCCTGATCGCCGCGACGTTGTCGGCCGCGACCTCGAGGAACATCTCGAAGGCGGCGGCTTCCTTGGCGACGCCGGCCGCCATCTCCACCAGGGCCGCGCCCCAGCCGCGGCGACGGGCGGCGGGCTCGACGGCCACGGTCAGGATCTCGGCCTCGCCGGCGATCGCCCGGCACAGGATGAAGCCCTTGGCCTCTTGCGAATCGCCCGCCTCGCCCAGCACGGCGAAGACGCCGGGGCCCTTGAGCAGGGTCTCGAACGTTTCCGCCGTCCAGGGCCGGTCGAAGGCGCGGTCATGCAGGTCGGCCAGGGTGAAGCAGGCTTCCAGCCCGACGGGACGCAGGATCATGCGGCCGGCGCCACGGCGTAGGGCGCGCGCAGGTAAAGCGGCCGGGGCGAATGGCTGGGCGCGGGCCTGACGGCGGCCAGGCGGGCGATGGCGACCGGATCGGCATAGGCCGGCGTCAGCACGGTCGCTTCGGGCAGGACGTCGGCGACCAGCGGCGCGCCTGAACCGACCAGGGTGGCCGGCCCGCCCGAACAGAGCTCGGCCAGGCGCGCGGCGGCGACCCCGACCTCCAGGGCGTCGGGGGCCATCAGCGCCTTGCCGCCGTCGAACACCTGCAGATAGACTTGGCCCATCTTGGCGTCGAGCACCCCAGCCACCAGCCCCGTCGCGTTCGCCGAGGCGGCCAGGGCCTCCAGCGTATTGACGCCGACGCAGGGGATCGACAGGGCCGTGGCCAGGCCCTTGGCGAACGACAGGCCGACCCGCAGGCCAGTGAACGAGCCTGGGCCGACCGTGACGGCGATGCGGGTCAGCGCGGCGAACCTCACCCCGGCCTCGGCGGCGACCTCCCGGGCCAGGACGGCGATGCGCTCCTGGTGGCCGCGGGTCATCGGTTCGCTGCGGGCGGCGAGGACCGTGTCGCCGTCCAGGATGGCGACGGAGCTGGCGGCGAGGCAGGTGTCGAGGGCGAGGATCATTGGACCGGCGCTCCGCCGCGCCACAGGAACTCCCGCAGGACAGCCTTGTCCCGCAGCGTCGCCTCAGGCGGCATCGCCTCCTGCGTCCAGCCGGGCACGCCGAACACGTAGCGCAGCACCGGCTCGCCGGGCTGGGTGCAGATTACCGCATGGACGTCGCGGTCCTTGCCCGCCCAGCAGCGCGGATAGTCCATGCCGGCGTCGGCCCACTTCATGCCTAGCGTCTCGCCGCGTGGCCCCTTGGGAGCGCCGCCGCTGACGCGGATGTCGCCGACCTTGGTCGTGCCGGGATTGCCCTGGATCTCGACCAGGCCGCCACCTTGCTCGACGGTGATGATCGGCGTCGCTTCGCCCGAGCCCTGATGCAGGAAGGCGGACTTCACCACCGCTTTCGGAAAGCGGGGCTTGATGGCGTCGAGCGAGAAGTCGGTCTGGGCCATGACCGGGCCGACCGAGAACTCGTCCAGCATCAGCGGGCCGCCGACATAGGGCGTGAAGCGGTCGACGGCGCCGGACGCGTCCTTCCGCGTCGCCATGGCGGGAGCCGGGGCGGTCGCAGGCGCGGCGGTTTTGGAGCCGGCCGGCCCGCAGGCGGCCAGGATCAGCAGGGGCGCTGCGAGGATCAGGCGTCGGAACATCGGATCAGGCCGCGCCGACGGCGGCCTTCTCGGCCGGGCGCCAGACGAACTCGTTCAGCTGGCCCTTGGCCTTCAGGACCTCGACCGGCGGCAGGCCGCCCTTGGCCCAGCCGGGGACGCCGAACACGTAGGACACGGTCGGGGCCTCGGGTCGCACGCAGACGGCCTGGTTGACGGTGCGGCCCTCGCCGGCCCGGCACTGGGCGATGTCGAACGACAGGTCGGCCCACCTTGCGAGCAGGGCTTCGCCCTTGGGACCCTGGACCGGCCCGCCGGCCAGGCGAATCTCGCCAATGCCGCCTTCGGAGCCCTTGCCGATCTCCAGCAGCGGGACATTGTCCTGCTCGACGGTGATGATCGGTCCGGGCGGGCCCTCGCCGGTGTGGATGAAGGCGCTCTTGACCACCGCCTTGGGGAACAGGGCCTTGATGGTCGCCAGGTCGAAGGCCGTCTCGCCGGTGATCGGGCCTACGCCGTCGGCGCGCACATGCAGCGGCCCGCCGACATAGGGCGTGACCGCGATGGCGACGGGTCCGGACTTGGGGACCTCCGCACCGGCGGCGGCCGGCGGCGCGGCGGTGTCGGCTTGCTTGGCGGGGCCGCAGGCGGCGAGCAGCAGCAGCGGAGCGGCGATCAGGGCGAGGCGCTGGGTCATGGGGGCGGTTCTAGCACCGGCCTTATGATGTTCGCCACCAGCACAAACCGTCGTCATCCCGGCCTTGGCGGCGCCAAGACCGGGATGACGACCTTTTTGGGATTTCGGGACCCGATCAGAGGATCTTCGTGGCTTCCTCGAAGGCCAGGCGCGGATTGCGCGGGAACAGGTTTTCTTCGGTGCCGTAGCCGATCGAGGCGATGAAGTTCGACTTGATGTTGGTCCCGGCGAAGAACTCCTTGTCGACGGCGGCGTTGTCGAAGCCCGACATCGGGCCGACGTCCAGGCCCAGCGCCCGCGCCGCCAGGATGAAATAGCCGCCTTGCAACGAGCTGTTGCGCAGGGCCGCGACCTCCTTGGCCACGGGGTCGCCGAACCAGTGCTTGGCGCCCGGGGCGTTGGGGAACAGGCGGTCCAGGGTCTCGGGGAAGTCCAGGTCGTAGCCGATGATGACGGTCACCGGCGCCTGGAGGATCTTCGGGCCGTTCGAACCCGACGACAGCGCCGCCAGCCTGGCCTTGGCTTCAGGGCTTTGCAGGAACACGAAGCGCGCCGGGGTGGTGTTGGCCGCGGTGGGGCCGAACTTCACCAGGTCGTACAGCTCGCGCAGCACCGGTTCGGGGATGGGCTGGTCGCTCCAGCCGTTGCGCGTGCGGGCCTTGGTGAACAGTTGGTCGAGAGCCGTGTCGGCGAGCTTGGCCATCAGCGATCCTTATCAGCGATATAACTGCAACTTATACAGTTACGATAAGGTCGCAAAAGGGCGCTGGCAAGGCGCCGCAGGTGTATTCCCTTGCCCCTACGCGCACGCGCGCAGGCCGGTTCGGGCCTAAAGCGTCTGCTCGACGCGGGTCACTTCCGGCACGTAGTGCTTGAGCATGTTCTCGACCCCGGCCTTCAGCGTGGCCGACGACGACGGGCAGCCCGAACAGGCGCCGCGCATGTGCAGCCAGACCACGCCGGTGGCGGGCTCGAACTTGCTGAACACGATGTCGCCGCCGTCCTGGGCCACGGCCGGGCGGATGCGGGTGTCGAGCAGGTCCTTGATCTCGGCGACGATCTGGGCGGTTTCGTCGTCGTAGACGCCGTCCTCGTCGTGGCCGCTCTCGACCTGATCCAGCAGCAGGGGTCGGCCGCTGGTGAAGTGGTCCATGATGGCGGCCAGGATCGGCGCCTTCAGGTGCGGCCATTCGGCGCCTTCGGCCTTGGTCACCGTGAGGAAATCCGGGCCGAAGAACACGCGGTTGACGTCACCCAGACGGAACAGGGCCTCGGCCAGGGGCGAGGCGTCGCCCTCCTCCATCGTCTTGAACTCCCGCGCGCCCTCTCCCAGCACTTCGCGGCCGGGCAGGAACTTCAGGACCTCGGGATTGGGCGTGGTTTCGGTCTGGATGAACATGGCGGAGAGATGGACCCGGCAGCCCCGCAAGACAAGAGGCCGGACCTGCGGCGGGGTGCCGCTTACGTCATCGTGACAAACCCACGGGCTTGTGGCTCCATCGTCAAAACAGATGTTTCAGGGAGGTCGCCATGAGCGACGGAGCCATCGACCTGTCGAGCGACGCCCAGAGGGACGCGGCCAGGGCCAAGGCCTACGCCATGCCCCTGGAACTGATCGACGTCGCCGATCCCGCCCTGTTCCAGGCCGACGCCCACTGGCCCTATTTCGAGCGGCTGCGGGCCGAGGACCCTGTCCACTACTGCGCCAACAGCGAGCACGGCCCCTACTGGTCGATCACCCGCTATAACGACATCATGACCGTCGACACCACCCACCAGGTGTTCTCGTCGGACAGCAGCTTCGGCGGCATCACGATCCGCAACTTCGACGAGGACTTCGTCCTGCCGATGTTCATCGCCATGGACCCGCCCAAGCACGACATCCAGCGCAAGACGGTCAGCCCGATCGTCTCGCCGGTGAATCTGGCGCTGCTGGAGGGGACGATCCGCGAGCGGGTCGGCGGGATCCTCGACGACCTGCCGATCGGCGAGACCTTCGACTGGGTCGACAAGGTGTCGATCGAGCTGACCACCCAGATGCTGGCCACCCTGTTCGACTTTCCCTGGGAGGAGCGCCGCAAGCTGACCCGCTGGTCCGACGTCACCACCGCCGTGCCGGGGGCCGGCATCGTCGACAGCGAGGACCAGCGCCGGGCCGAGCTGCTGGAGTGCCTGGCCTATTTCACCGAGCTGTGGAATCAGCGGGTCAATTCGACCGAGCCCGGCAACGACCTGATCTCGATGCTGGCCCACGGCGAGGCGACACGGAACATGCCGCCGTTCGAATATCTGGGGAACATCCTGCTGCTGATCGTCGGCGGCAATGACACCACCCGCAACTCGATCACCGGCGGCCTGCTGGCCCTGAGCCAGAACCCGGCGGAAGAGGCCAAGCTGCGCGCCGACCCGTCGCTGATCCCCAACATGGTCTCGGAGATCATCCGCTGGCAGACCCCGCTGGCCTATATGCGCCGCACGGCGATCGAGGACTTCGAGCTGTCGGGCAAGACCATCCGCAAGGGCGACAAGGTCGTGATGTGGTACGTCTCGGGCAACCGCGACGAGACGGTGATCGACAACCCGAACGCCTTCCTGATCGACCGGCCTCGCGCCCGTCAGCATCTGTCGTTCGGCTTCGGCATCCACCGCTGCGTCGGCAACCGCCTGGCCGAGCTGCAGCTGAAGATCATCTGGGAAGAGATCCTCAAGCGCTTCCCCAAGATCGAGGTGATGGGCGAACCCAAGCGGGTCTATTCCAGCTTCGTGAAGGGGTATGAGAGCCTGCCGGTGCGGATTCCGGGGCGGCTCTAGGCGCGGTGCGTCCTTCGAGGCCCACTTCGTGGGCGCCTCAGGATGAGGAAGTCTGTCGCTGAAATCCTCATCCTGAGGTGCGAGCCGCAGGCGAGCCTCGAAGGACGCAGGGCGTTCAGGCCCCCCAGAACCCCACCAGCTTCTTCACCTCCGCCACCGTCGGCGCGGCGACCTCGGACGCCCGCTCGGCCCCGGCCTTGAGTATCCGGTCGATCTCGGTCGGGTCGGCCAGGAAACGGCGCATGGTCTCGCCGACCGGGGCCAGCTTCTCGACCGCCAGCTCGGCCAGGGCCGGCTTGAAGGTCCCGAAGCCCTTGCCGGCGTACTCGGCCAGCACGTCCGCCTTGGTGCGCCCCGCCAGGGCCGCGAAGATGCCGACCAGGTTGTCGGCCTCGGGACGGGCGGCCAGCTCGTCCAGGGTCTCGGGCAGCGGTTCCGGGTCGGTGCGGGCCTTCTTGACCTTGGTGGCGATGGCGTCGGCGTCGTCGGTCAGGTTGATGCGGCTGTAGTCCGACGGGTCGGACTTGCTCATCTTGGCCGAGCCGTCGCGCAGGCTCATGATCCGCGCGCCCGGCCCCTGGATCAGCGGCTCGGGCTGGGGGAAGAAGCCCTGGACGCCGAAGTCGTGGTTGAACTTGCCGGCGATATCGCGGGTCAGCTCCAGGTGCTGCTTCTGGTCCTCGCCCACCGGCACGTGGGTGGCCTTGTAGACCAGGATGTCGGCGGCCTGCAGCACCGGATAGGTGTAGAGGCCGACGCTGGAGCGCTCCTTGTGCTTGCCGCTCTTCTCCTTGAACTGGGTCATGCGGTCCAGCCAGCCCAGGCGGGCCACGCACTGGAAGATCCAGGCCAGTTCGGAATGCTCGCGCACCGCCGACTGCGGGAAGATCGTGGCCTTGGCCGGGTCGAGGCCCGCGGCCAGGTAGGCGGCGGCGATCTCGCGGGTCTGCTGGGCCAGCAGGGCCGGGTCCTGCCAGACGGTGATGGCGTGCAGGTCGGCCACGAAGATGAAGGTGTCCATCTCGTGCTGCAGTCGGGCGAACTTCACCAGGGCGCCGAGGTAGTTGCCCAGGTGCAGGGCGCCGGACGGCTGGACGCCGGAGAGCACGCGGGTCGGGCCCGCATAGGGGACGGGGGTGTGGTCGGTCATGGCTTCAGCCTTGGAACTTGAAACGGGCATGGCGGGCGCGTGAGAACGCGAACCGCGCCGTAAGCGCGGTGGAACGGATCAGAGAAAGCTGCGCCATCGCGGCGCGGAAGAACCGATCGAAGCCATGGACGCTGGTTACCGGGCCGAGGCGTGGAGGGCAAGGCCCCAGCCGGGGACATGCGCTCGCGGCGTGTCCCCGCCGGCGGGCGCGGCGCTTGAATTTGGGGACACGCCGCGAGGGCGTGTCCCCGACCATCACTTGCCGCGCCTCAGCACGCCCTTCAGTTCCGACGGGGTCACGCCGCCGAACAGGAAGACCAGGGGCGGGTACAGCGCCGCGCCGACCAGCACGGTCAGCAGCAGGGCGAATTCCTTGGCGCCCAGGGTGTGGCCGCGCAGGCCAAGCTCGCGCAGCGGCGCCTCGATCAGCGGCCGCCAGTGCGAGGCGGCGGCCAGCGCGCCGCCCATGGCGACGCTGGCGGCCAGGATCCGGCTGACTCGCGACCAGGTCTGCAGCGAGGGGCTGTAGTGGCCCTTGCGCGACAGGCCCAAGGCCATCTGGCCGACATTGATCCACGAGGCCACGGCCGTGGCGGCGGCGATGCCCTTCACCCCGACCAGGTTGAACAGCAGGATGCCCAGGCCGATGTTCATGGCCACCGAGACCAGGGCGAAGCGCATCGGGCTCTTGGTGTCGCCGCGGGCGAAGAAGGCTCGGGAGTACAGCTGCTGCAGCACGAAGGCCGGGGTGCCCAGGCCGTAGAACAGCAGGGCCGAGGCCGTCTGGCTGGCGTCGAAGCTGGTGAACTGGCCGCGGGTGTAGAGGGCGTCCGACAGGAAGCCGGGCATGGCCACCAGGGCCGCGGCGGCCGGGATGGTCAGGGCCATGGCCAGGGTGATGGCCTGGTCCATGGCGGTCTGGGCGTCGTCGCCGTCGCCGGTGTTGACGGCCCGCGACAGCCGCGGCAGCAGGGCCACGCCGATGGCCACGCCCACCAGGCCCAGCGGCAGCTGGTACAGCCGGTCGGCGGTGGCCAACCAGGAACGGCCGCCGGGCACGTGGCTGGCCAGGTTGCCGGAGATGAAGATGTTGACCTGGGTGGCGCTGGCCGCCAGGGCCCCCGGGATGGCCTTGCCGATCAGTTCGCGCACCTCCGGCGTCAGGCGCGGCAGCCGCCAGTGGACCTTGGCGCCGGACTTGTTGACGCCCCAGGTCAGCAGGGCCGCCTGGGCCACCCCGGCGACGATCACCCCGACCGAGCCCCAGGTGGCGGCGCCGACGGCGGTGGTCTGGGGCAGGATGAAGACCAGGGTGGCGATGTTCAGCAGGATCGGCGCCCCGGCCGACAGCACGAAGCGGTCGCGGGCGTTCAGCACCCCCGACAGGTGGGCGACGATCGCCATGCACGGCAGGTAGGGCATGGTGATCTGGGTCAGCAGAACCGCCAGCTTGTACTTCTCGGTGCCCCAGCCGAAGCCGGGGCTGATCAGCATCATCAGCCAGGGCATGGCCAGTTGGCAGACGATGGTGATGACGATGGTCGAGGCGGCCAGGGTGGCCATGGCGTCGGCGGCCAGGATGTCGGCCGTCTCCTCGCCGTCGCGCTGCAGCGACTTGGCGTAGGCCGGCACGAAGGCGGCGGCGAAGGCCCCCTCGGCGAAGAACCGCCGGAACAGGTTGGGGAAGGCCAGGGCGGCGTTGTAGGCGTCGGCGGCCGGGGTGGCGCTGGCCCCCATCCGGTACGAGACCGCCAGGTCGCGGGCGAAGCCCATGAACCGGCTGACCAGGGTCAGGCCGGAATAGATCGCCGACGATTTCAGCAGGCCGCCGGCCTTCTTGGGCTGGTCGGGTGTCTGGGCGGGCTTTTCGGGGGGCGCGATGTCGGTCACGAGGGGCTTCTGCGTCCTGGGCGGGGGGCCGTCAAGCGAGGCCTTGGCGGCGGGCTGAGCTTGGCCCGGTTCGGCGACGGCCGGGGAAGGATTTCCGGAGGATTTTCGGCGGCGAGCCCTTGCCCCCTACGGACCGCTTCGGTCGCCGTACGTGCGCCCTCCCCATGCCTTCAGGTGAGGTCAGGATACGGGCGGTCTGAAGGGGTGGGGACCAAATCGGGTCGAGAAAGTTCAAGACTTTGAAATCCTGAAGCTTTGCCCGCTGAGCGCCGAGCATAGACCGCCGCGATCGTCAACCGCCCCCTTGCCCGGCCGGACCGCGCCGTCGGGCGCGGCCCCATCCGGGGCGGATGGGGCTTGAGCAAGGCGGACGTTCCGAGAATCCGAAAAGTGAAGAGACCTCGCTGAAGCCGGGCTTCGCGTAGGCCTTGAACGCGACGGCCATATGAGGTCCGCTACGGCCGATCCTCAGTCACACCCGGAAAGGCCCGGCGCATGATCACCGTTTGGGGCGGACAGACCTCGCGCTCGATCCGGGTCGTATGGGTGCTGGAGGAGATGGGCCTTCCCTATCGCGTGCGACAGGTGGACATGCTGGCCGCCGAGCAGGACCCCGCGTTCCTGGCGGTCAACCCCGCCGACTACATCCCGGCGATCCAGGACGGGGACGTCGTCATGGTCGAGTCGATCGCGATCATGGAATACCTGATGGCCCGTTACGGGCCGACGCCGCTGGCGCCCTCGCCACAGGATCCGACCTTCCCCGCCTACCAGCAATTTCTGCACCTGGGCGAAGCCGGCCTCGCGACCCTGATGATGCCCGTCGTCGTCAGCCGCTTCATCGCGCCCGACGCCGAGCGGGAGAACTGGGGCGCGACCTGGTGTCTGCGGTCGTTCCAGAAGCGGCTGAAGCTTGTCAGCCAACGGCTTGCCGACTCGCCCTACCTTGCCGGCGAGGCTTTCACGGCCGCCGACATCTCGGTGACCTACGCCCTGAACCTGGGCCAACGAAACTGCGGGATCGCCCTTGGCGACGCCGAACAGGCCTACCTCGCCCGCACCACCGGCCGCGACGCCTACAAGCGCGCCATGGAGCGTTCGCACGAAGGGGTGAACACCTGATCCCCGGCTCCCCCCGGGAATTTCGAAGCAGGCCTCCGCCCCCCTACCGCGCCACGCTGGCCCGCGCCCGCTTCAGCCCCGGACGGGTGTTCGGCGCGCCAGCCTCGTTCTGCTCCAGGGCCGCCAGCAGGTCCGCCTTCAGCGCCGTGATCTTCCGCGCCTCCTCGACCTTTCCGCCTTCGGCCGTCTGGACATAGAAGGCGTCGACCGCCCGCTCGCCGTAGCCGTCGATGTGGGCCGACTGGATGGACAGGCCGTTGTCGGCCAGGGTGCGGGCCAGGGCCTGCAGCAGGCCGGGGCGGTCGCGGCCCGAGGCCTCGACCACCGTGGCTTCGTTGGAGGCTTCGTTGTCGACCACCACCGTGGGGGCGATCGAGAAGGCGGCGGTGCGCGACAGCTCCGCGCCGCGCCGGGGTTCGACGGCCAGGGGCTCGCCGCGGCCGGCCGCCTCCAGGGCGTCGGCCAGGCGGCGCAGGGCGCGCGGGTTCTCGCAGCCCAGGGCCGCGCCGGTCACGTCCTGCACGTGGAACACATCCAGGGCCTGGCCCTGGCGCGAGGTGAAGACCCGGGCCCCGACGACGTTGCCGCCCAGGGACGAGATGGCCAGGGCCAGGTCGGCGAACAGGCCGCGCCGGTCCTTGGCGGCGATCACGATCTCGGCGGCGTTGGCGCCGACGGGCACCCGGCCCTCGGCGGCGGCCCCGCCCTGGATCGCCGCGCGGCGGGCCAGTTCGGCATGGGCCTTCAGGTCGTCCAGCGAGAACGCCCCGAAATAGGCCGCCTCCATGGCCTGGGCCCAGCCCTTGGCGGCCGGGTCGGCCTGGACCAGAGCTTCGCGCGCCGCCTCGGCGGCCGCCTCCTGGTGGCGCTGGACATTGGCGGCGGCGTCGCTGCCGCGGCCGCCCCGGAACACCGCCTCGGTGGCGTTGTAGAGCTCGCGCAGCAGCTGGCCTTTCCAGCCGTTCCAGACGCCCGGGCCCACGGCGCGGATGTCGGCGACGGTGATCACCAGCAGCAGGCGCAGGCGCTCGGGGTTCTCGACGATGCGGGCGAAGGCGGCGACCGTGCTGGGGTCGGCCACGTCGCGCTTCTGGGCGAAGTCGCTCATCACCAGGTGGTTCTCGACCAGCCAGGCCACCAGCTCGACCTTGGTGCGCTCGACGCCCAGGCGCTCGCAGGCGCTGCGGGCGCTGCGGGCCCCGGCCTTCTCCTGGCCGCCGACCCCGCCCTTGCCGGTGTCGTGCAGCAGCATGGCCAGGAACAGCGCCTCGCGGTCCTCGATCAGCGGCATGATCGAGACGGCCAGCGGGTGGTCGTCGACCAGGCGGCCGGCGGCCATGTCGCCGATCAGGCCCACGGCCCGCAGGGTGTGCTCGTCCACCGTGTAGGAGTGGTACATGTTGAACTGCATCTGGGCGACGACGCGGCCGAACTCCGGGATGAAGCGGCCCAGCACGCCGGCGTCGTTCATCAGGGTCAGGGTGCGATAGCTGCGCTTGCCGTAGGCCAGCAGCTGCAGGAAGGCCTTGGTCGCCTGCGGATCGCGGCGGACCTTCGAGGTGATCAGGTTCAGGTTGCGCGTCACCGCCGTGAAGGCGTCGGGGTGCAGGTCCAGGTCGCGATCGTCGGCGGTCTTGAACAGGCGGATCAGGTTGACCGGGTCGGCCTCGAACACCTGCGGACCGTCGATGTTCAGCCGGCCGCCGTCCTCGTAGAAGCCAGCAACGTCCAGGGCCTTGCGCTTGGGCCGGCCGCCGCCGGGCAGGAAGCGGGAAATGCCCTTGGGCTCGTGCTTGAAGTGCTCGGCCTCCAGCTTGGCCGAGAAGGCGCGGGTCAGGGCGCCGACGTCCTTGGCCACCAGGAAGTAGCGGCGCATGAAGCGCTCGACGGCCGGGGCGTCGCCGCGGTCGCCATAGCCCATGCGGCGAGCGATCTCCGGCTGCAGGTCGAAGGTCAGGCGCTCCTCGGGCCGGCCGGTGGCGAAGTGCAGGTGGGCGCGGACGGCGTGCAGGAAGTCGAAGGCGCGGATGAAGCCCTTGGCCTCGCGGCGGTCGAACACCTCCAGCAGGAACACGTCCTCGGGCCGGTCGACCGGGTGCAGGTATTCGGCGATCCACATCAGGGTGTGTAGGTCGCGCAGGCCGCCCTTGCCCTCCTTGACGTTGGGCTCGACCATGTAGCGGCTGGCGCCGGCCCGGGCCTGTCGGTCGTCGCGCTCCTTCAGCTTAGCCGCGACGAAGGCCGCGCCGGTGCCCTTCATGACGTCGTCGCGGAAGCGCTTCTTCAGCTCGTCGGCCAGGCGCTCGTCGCCGGTCAGGCGGCGGGCCTCCAGGATCGAGGTGCGGATCGTGTAGTCTTCCCGGGAGAGCTTGACGCACTCCTCGATGGTCCGCGAGGCGTGGCCGACCTTGAAGCCCAGGTCCCACAGCGCATACAGCATGTACTCGATCACGCTCTCGGCGTGGGGGGTCTGCTTGTAGGGGCGCAGGAACAGCAGGTCGATGTCGCTGAACGGCGCCAGGGTGCGCCGGCCATAGCCGCCGACGGCCAGCAGGCACAGGCGCTCGCCCTCGGTCGGGTTGCGGGCCCGGAACACGTGGACGGTGGTGAAATCGTAGAGGGCGGTGATCACCTCGTCGGTCACGCCGCTGAGCAGGCGGGCCGTCTCCAGGCCGCCGGCCCCGTTCTCCAGCCGCTCCTTGGCGATCATCCGGCCGCGAAACAGCGCCTGTTTCAGGATCTCGATGGCCCGGGCCCGCTGGCCGGCCTCGTCGCCGATCAGGTCGAGGGCGGCGGCCGACAGCCGGGCGCGCAGGGCGTGGCCGTCGACGACATGTTCCAGCGGGGTAGGACGAAGGCGACGGGGCATGGCGGCTATATGGGGTTCCCGGGCGTGCGCGTCGAACCCTCCCGGCGCGCCGCCGCCTTCACTATACGATGTCAGGTCTTGAGCAGAGCCTTAAGACGGTAGAGGGCGTCCAGCGCCTCGCGGGGGCTCATGCCGTCGACATCCAGGTCGGCCAGGGCCGCGTCGGTGCGGCTGGGCGCCGCCCGGACAGGCGCCGAGACGGGGGCGCTGGCGGCGAACAGCGGCAGTTCGTCCAGCCTGGCGGGCGACTCGGTCTTGCTCTCCAGGCGGTCGAGCACCTCCTTGGCGCGGGCCACGACCTGCGGCGGCACGCCGGCCAGCTTGGCCACCTGGACGCCGTACGAGCGGTCGGCGGGGCCGGCGGCGGCCTCGTGCAGGAAGACCAGGTCGCCGTTCCACTCCTTGGCCCGCAGGGACAGGTTCGAGACATGGGCCATCCGCGTCTCCAGCGTGGCCAGCTCGTGATAGTGGGTGGCGAAAAGCGCCCGGCAGCGGTTGACGTCGTGCAGGGCCTCGGCGCAGGCCCAGGCGATGGCCAGGCCGTCATAGGTGGCCGTGCCCCGACCGATCTCGTCCAGGATCACCAGGCTGCGCGGGCTGGCCTGGGTGAGGATGGCGGCGGTCTCGACCATCTCCATCATGAAGGTCGAGCGGCCGCGGGCCAGGTCGTCGCCGGCCCCGACGCGACTGAACAGGCGGTCGACGACGCCCAGGCGCAGGGACTTGGCCGGCACGTAGCAGCCGGACTGGGCCAGGATGGCCAGCAGGGCGTTCTGGCGCAGGAAGGTCGACTTACCGGCCATGTTCGGCCCGGTGACGATCGACAGCCGCGCCCCGGCCTCGCCGGCCGCGTCCAGGCGGCAGTCGTTGGGGGTGTAGGGATCGCCGGCCCGCTTGACGGCGGCCTCGACCACCGGGTGGCGGGCGGCGCGGGCCTCGAAGGCCAGGGACTTGTCGACGGTCGGGCGCACGGCGCCGGCGTCCTCGGCCCATTCGGCCAGGGCGGCGGCGACGTCCAGCCGGGCCAGGGCCTCGGCGGCCAGCTGGATCGGCTCGGCCTGGGCGACGGCCTCGGCGCGCCAGTCCTCGAAGGCCGCGACCTCCATGGCCAGGGCCCGCTCGGCCGCCTGGGCGATGCGGGCGTCCAGGTCGGCCAGCTCGACGGTGGTGAACCGCACCTGGTTGGCCAGGGTCTGGCGGTGGATGAACGTGGCGTTCAGCGGCGGCTGGAACAGCGGGTCGGCCTTGCCGGCCGTGGCCTCGACGAAATAGCCGAGCACGCCGTTGTGGCGGATCTTCAGCGGCACGCCGCTTTCCTGGCACAGGCGGGTCTCGAGCGCGGCCACCACCCGGCGGCTGTCGTCGCGCAGGGCCCGGGCCTGGTCCAGCTCGGGCCGCACGCCAGGGGCGACGAATCCGCCGTCACGGGCCAGGGCCGGCAGGTCGGGGCCCAGGCCCACTTCCAGGGCGTCCAGCAGCCGCGACAGCCCCACCTGCAGCGACGGGGTCAGGGCCTTCAGCGCCGCTTCCAGCTCGGCGGGCGGCGGCGACAGCGGGTCGCTGGTCCCGCCGACCATGCCGGCCAGCTTCTCGCCGGTCTTCAGCCCGTCCTTCAGGCAGCCCAGGTCGCGCGGACCGCCGCGCCCCAGGGCCAGGCGGGACAGGGCGCGGGCCATGTCGCCGGCCCCCTTCAGCACCTCGCGCAGGCGCTCGCGCAGCGTCCGGTGGTCGACGAACCATTCCACCGCGTCCAGCCGGGCGTCGATGGCGGCCGGGTCGAGCAGCGGCCGGGCCAGGCGCGAGGCCAGCAGGCGGGCCCCGCCGGCGGTCACCGTGCGGTCGATGCAGGCCAGCAGCGAGCCGTTTCGGTCGCCGCCCTGGGTGCGGTCGATCTCCAGGCTGGAGCGGGTGGCCGGGTCGATGGCCATCACGTCGGCCTCGGCGGCGCGGCGCGGGGCGCGCAAGGCCGGCAGCTTGCCGGCCTGGGTCATCTCCAGGTGGGCGGCGATCAGGCCCAGGGCTCCGATCTCGGCCGACGACAGGCCGCCGAAGCCGTCCAGGGTGTCGACGCCGTACAGCCGCTTGACCCGGGTCTCCGAGGCCTGCGGCTCGGACAGGGCCGAGGGCATGGGCTGGATCAGGCCGCCGCAGATCTTCAGGGTCTGGGACAGGTGCTCGTCCGACAGCAGCCGGTCGGCGACCAGGGTCTCGGAGGGGGCGAGAGCGGCCAGGATCGCGGCCACGGCGTCCTTGGCGACCAGGAAGCACTCGACCTCGCCGGTGGACAGCTCGACCGCCGCCACGGCCGCCTGGCCGGCCCGCACGGCCACGGCGGCCAGGCGATTGGCGCCGCGCGCGTCCAGCAGGCCGTCCTCGGTCAGGGTGCCGGGGGTGACCACCCGGACGATGTCGCGGCGGACCACCGACTTGGAGCCGCGCTTCTTGGCCTCGGCCGGGTCTTCCATCTGCTCGCAGACGGCGACCTTGAAGCCCATGCGGATCAGCTTGGACAGATAGGCCTCGGCCGCGTGCTGCGGCACGCCCGCCATCGGGATCGGCTGGCTGTTGTGCGTGCCCCGGAAGGTCTGGCTGATGCCCAGGGCGGCCGCGGCCTTGTAGGCGTCGTCGAAGAACAGCTCGTAGAAATCGCCCATCCGGAAGAAGATCAGGGCGTCGGGCTGCCGCGCCTTCATCTCGAAGAACTGCTGCATCACCGGCGTCGCGCCGGTGGCGTCATAGGTCTGGACGGTAGGGGAGGCGGGGGCGTTCATCCCGAAAGACTTAACGTTTGCCGCTGAATCGCAGAAGTGCGATGTAGCATGTTCATGATTTGTGCCGATGCTTTTCTGCGTCGGATTCGAGGGGCGGCATGAGCGACGGCGAGATCGTTCTCTACAACACCGACGATGGCCTCGCGCGGTCCAGCTTAGAGCGGCGGATGGCACCGTTTGGCTGACCCAGGCGCAAATCGCCGAGCTGTTCGATACGACAAAACAGAACGTTTCGCTGCACCTGCGGAACCTGCTGGCTGAGCGGGAGCTGGCGGAGACTTCAGTTGTCAAGGAAGCCTTGACAACTGCCGCCGACGGCAAAGCTTACAGCACGCTTTGGTACAGCCTCGAAGCCATCCTCGCCGTTGGCTACCGAGTACGATCGGCGCGCGGCGTGCAGTTTCGGCAATGGGCGACGACCCGATTGCGGGAGTATCTGGTCAAGGGTTTCGTGCTGGACGAACAGCGCCTGCGCGACCCCGGCCCCTTCGATTATTTCGATGAACTTCTCGAGAAGATCCGCGACATCCGAGCTTCGGAAAAGCGGTTCTACCAGAAGGTCCGAGACGTCTACGCTACGGCGTCCGACTACGACGGGCGATCGGAAACCGCCCAAATCTTCTTTGCCACCGTTCAGAACAAGATGCTTCATGCGGTGACTGGCAAGACGGCCGGGGAGCTGATCGTCGCCCGCGCCGATCCGAAGGCTCCTAATATGGGCCTGCAAAGCTGGAAGGGCGGTAAGGTCCGCAAGGGCGACGTCGATACCGCGAAGAACTATCTGAACGCCGACGAGGTCACTGACCTCAATCGCGTGGGTGACGATGTTCCTGGATTTCGCCGAAGATCAAGCGCGTCGGCGCAAGCCGATGACCATGGCAGAATGGGCGTCGCGTCTGGACGCCTTCCTGGCCTTCAATGATCGCAATGTTTTAGCCAACGCCGGACGGATCGCCCACGACGCAGCCAAGCGGATCGTACACGAGCGATTCGAGGCATTCGATACGGGGCGTCGCACGGCCGAGGCGCGTGCGGCGGATATCGAGCACGTCGAGGAAATGCTTCGCCTAACGGAAGAGCTTAAGCCCGACCAGAAGCGCAGCCCCTAGCTCCCCGTCACTTCTTCCCAGAACCGCTTGGCCTTGCCGACGAAGTTGGCGGACTTGGGGTTCTGTTTCTCGCTGCACAGGCCGGCCAGCTCCTGCAGGAGCTCCTTTTGCCGGGCCGACAGGTGGGTCGGGGTCTCGACGAACAGCTCGACCACCAGGTCGCCGCGCTGGCGGCTGCGCAGGGACGGCATGCCCTTGCCCTTCAGGCGGACGGTCTTGCCGGTCTGCGAGCCTTCGGGAACCTTGACGGTCATGCGGTTGGAGCCGTCGCAGTTCTCGCCGCCCAGCAGGCAGGGGGCGTCGATGTCGCCGCCCAGGGCGGCCACGGTCATCGGCACAGGCACGGTGCACAGCAGGTCCAGGCCGTCGCGCTCGAACAGCTCGTGCGGGATCACCGACAGGAACAGGTAGAGGTCGCCGCGCGGGCCGCCGCGCACGCCCGCGTCGCCCTCGCCCGCCAGGCGGATCCGGGCGCCGTCGTCGACGCCGGCCGGGATGCGCACCGACAGCACGCGCTCGCGGCGCACCTGGCCGTGGCCGTGGCAGGTCTGGCAGGGGTCCAGCACCAGCCGGCCCGAGCCGCCGCAGCGGGGGCAGGCGCGCTCGACCGCGAAGAAGCCTTGGGTGGCCCGCACGCGACCGGCGCCGCCGCACGAGCCGCAGACGGTCGGGCTGGTGCCCGGCTTGGCGCCCGAGCCGTCGCAGACCTCGCAGGTGATGGCGGCGGGGACCTTGATCTCGACCTCGGCGCCCGCATAGGCCTGCTCGAGGGTGATCTCCAGGTCGTAGCGCAGGTCCTGGCCACGCTGGGGGCCGTTCGACTGGCGACGACCGCCGCCGAACATCTCGCCGAACACGTCGCCGAACACGTCGTTGAAGATGTCGCCGGCGTCGGCGCCGCCGAAGCCGCCGGGCCCGCCCTGGGCGCCGTTCACCCCGGCATGGCCGAAGCGATCGTAGGCGGCGCGCTTCTGGGCGTCCGACAGCACCGAATAGGCTTCGTTGATTTCCTTGAACCGCGAGGAGGCGTTCTCGCAACCGCCGTTGCGGTCGGGATGGTGCTCCATCGCCATCTTGCGGAAGGCGGCCTTGAGGGCGGCGTCATCGCAGCCACGGGCCACGCCCAGGACTTCGTAATAGTCGCGCATCGTCAGGGTCGATCACTAGCCATGTTGGAATAGGAGGTGGGAGCGCCCCCGCCCGGCCGCAAGCGGCGGACGGGAGCCTTGTCCCCGAAGGTGGGGGCGGAGGGAACCGAAGTCACGCGCACCGCCCCGCGACCCATGGTCACGCCGACGGCTTGGAGTCGTCGACTTCTTCGAATTCAGCGTCGACGACGCCGTCATCCGCGGCGGCTTCGTCGCCGCCTTCAGCGCCCTGCTGGGCGCTGTACATCGCTTCGCCCAGCTTCATCGAAGCCTGGATCAGGGCCTGGGTCTTGGCCTGGATGGCCTCGACGTCCTCGCCTTCCAGGGCCGACTTCAGCTCGGTCAGGCCGGTCTCGATCGCGGTCTTCTCGGGCGCGCCGACCTTGTCGCCGTGCTCGGCCAGGGCCTTCTCGGTCGAGTGCACGATGGCCTCGCCCTGGTTCTTGGCCTCGACCAGCGCCTTCTTCTTCTCGTCCGAAGCCTTGTTGGCCTCGGCTTCCTTGACCATGCGCTCGATGTCCGCGTCGGAGAGGCCGCCATTGGCCTGGATGCGGATCGAGTGCTCCTTGTTGGTCGCCTTGTCCTTGGCGTGGACGTTGACGATGCCGTTGGCGTCGATGTCGAAGGTGACCTCGATCTGCGGCACGCCGCGCGGCGCCGGCGGGATGCCCTGCAGGTCGAACTGACCCAGGAACTTGTTGTCGACGGCCATCGGACGCTCGCCCTGGAAGGCGCGGATCGTCACGGCCGACTGGTTGTCGTCGGCGGTCGAGAAGGTCTGCGAGCGCTTGGTCGGGATGGTGGTGTTGCGCTCGATCAGCGGGGTGAACACCCCGCCGAGGGTCTCGATCCCCAGGGTCAGCGGGGTGACGTCCAGCAGCAGCACGTCCTTGACGTCGCCTTGCAGAACGCCGGCTTGCACCGCCGCGCCCAGGGCCACGACTTCGTCGGGGTTCACGCCCTTGTGCGGCTCGCGGCCGAAAAAGTCCTGCACCGCCTGCTGGACCTTGGGCATGCGGCTCATGCCGCCGACCAGGATCACTTCGTCGATGTCGCTCTTCTTCAGGCCGGCGTCCTTGAGGGCCTGTTCGCACGGACCGATGGTGCGGGCGATCAGGTCTTCCACCAAGGCTTCGAGCTTGGAGCGCGACAGCTTGATGTTCAGGTGCAGCGGGCCCGACGCGTTCATCGAGATGAAGGGCAGGTTCACTTCGTACTGAGCCGTCGAGGACAGCTCCTTCTTGGCCTTTTCAGCCTCTTCGCGCAGGCGCTGGAGGGCCAGCTTGTCCTTGCGCAGGTCGACGCCCTGCTCCTTCTTGAACTCGTCGGCCAGGTAGTCGACGATCCGCAGGTCGAAGTCCTCGCCGCCCAGGAAGGTGTCGCCGTTGGTCGACTTCACCTCGAAGACGCCGTCGCCGATCTCCAGGATCGAGACGTCG
Organism: Caulobacter sp. Root1472; assembly: GCF_001426985.1. Taxonomy (NCBI): domain Bacteria; kingdom Pseudomonadati; phylum Pseudomonadota; class Alphaproteobacteria; order Caulobacterales; family Caulobacteraceae; genus Caulobacter; species Caulobacter sp. Root1472. Next base: position 64,956 of record NZ_LMFX01000018.1, read on the forward strand.
AAGGTGCCGCCGCCGAGGTCGTAGACGGCGATCTTCTTGCCGTCGTTCTTTTCCAGGCCGTAGGCCAGGGCCGCCGCGGTCGGCTCGTTGATGATGCGCAGGACTTCCAGGCCGGCGATCTTGCCGGCGTCCTTGGTGGCCTGGCGCTGGGCGTCGTTGAAATAGGCCGGAACGGTGATGACCGCCTTGGTCACCGGCTCGCCCAGGTGGGTCTCGGCCGCTTCCTTCATCTTCTGCAGGATGAAGGCCGAGACTTCCTGCGGGCTGTAGTCCTTGCCATGGGCCTTGACCCAGGCGTCGCCGGTCGGGCCCTTGACGATCTCGTAGGGCACCATGGCCTTGTCCTTCTCGACCACCGGGTCGGAGGCGTTGCGGCCGATCAGGCGCTTGATCGCGAAAAGGGTGTTGGTCGGGTTGGTGACGGCCTGGCGCTTGGCGGGCTGGCCGACGAGGCGCTCGCCGTCCTCGAGGAAGGCGACGACCGACGGGGTGGTGCGAGCGCCCTCGGCGTTCTCGATCACCTTCGGGGTCTTACCGTCCATGATGGCCACGCACGAGTTCGTGGTGCCAAGGTCGATACCGATAATCTTGCTCATGTTGAGACCTGCAGCTCCTGATTGGCGGACGGCGGTGACAAGGGCCTTAAGGCAAGCGCCCCGGTTTTTCTCGAGCCGTCCCCGTCTGGTCGCGTTCTAACGGTTGATCCAAATCCTCGCCCTCCAGACAACGCCCGAAAGCGTCGACCGAAAGGAAAGCGTTCGTTCAATCGAAGTTGACGAGCCCGTCAACCCCGCTTCGATGCCCGATATGGGGGATAGGCGCCAGCCTGCAAGCCCAATCCCGCAGGGAATGAAGGGGAATCGTGACCTGCGACGAAATAGGCCGTGCCCGAAAAAGCACGGCCCCTTCGTCAAATCGGCGTCGAACGCGGCCCGAAAGCCTCAACTCACGTTCGATGAACCCGCTCGTCGAGCAGGTCCTGTATCGTCGTCTCAGCCCTTCCGGCCGACCCAGGCGGTGATCTGGGGCAGAGCCGCCTTGCGGGTCTTTATCCGGTCGGCGACCGAGGCGGCCGACTTTTCGGCCTCGCCGCGCGAGCCGGCCGGCAGGTTGGCGGCGGCGTAGGCCCGCACCTTGTCGATCATCGCCGGATCGGCCGAGGCCTTGCCCAGGGCGGGAATGAACTTGGTGCGCGAGGCCGCGTCGACCTTGCCGTTCACCGCGTCCTTGTGGGCGACGGCGAAGTCGAAGGCCAGGTCCGGGTGCAGCTTGGCGACCGTCGAGATCATGTTGGCCGACAGGGTCTCGCTGGGCTCGCTGGTCAGGGCCAGGTCCAGGGCCTTGGCGGCCAGGGCCGGATCCTGGGCCGCGGCCAGCTGGGTGTAGAGCTGGTCGCGGATCAGCGGGGTCTTTTCGGCCTTGGCCTGTTCGTGCAGCGCGTCCCAGGCGGCCGCGTCGGCGTTGCGGCCGACCGAGGCCAGGATCGCCTTGCGCAGCGGTCCGGGCACGGCGGTCGGGTCGGTCTTGTCGGCGGCGTAGCGGCGCTTGGCCTCGGCCACCACGGCCGGGTCGCCCAGGGGGCTGAGCGCGCCGATGAGGGTGGTGCGCAGGTTGGCGACCGGAGCCGGTTCTCCGGCCTTGGCGGCCCAGCCCACCTGCTGGAACACCGGCGACAGGCGGGCGATGGCCAGCTTGCGGAAGGCGGCCTGCTGGGCCGGCGCGCCGTCGTACATGCCGTCGACAGTGGTCAGGACGCCCGCGACCTTGCCCCAGACCTGGGGATCGGCGTCGGCCGGCGTGGCCATGGCCAGGTCCAAGGCGTCGGTGACGGCCTGCTGGCCGTTCAGACCCAGGGCCCAGGCGTCGGAGATCACGCCCAGCTGGTCGATGGCCGGCAGCTTGGCGAAGCTGGCCGAGAGGCCGGCGAAGGCCGTGGGCGTGTAGAGGGTGCGGAAATAGCCGGCCTGGCCGGCGTTGACGACCACCGGGCCGCAGCCGTCGACGCTCAGGCTCCCCTTGCCGCCCTCGACCAGGGTCTTGGACACGGTGCTGGAGCCGGCCACCTGGGCCGAGACCGGCACGCGCCAGGCCAGGGGGGTCTTGGTCGCCTTGTCGCGCCTGAACTCGCCCTGGGTCAGGGTGACCGGAGTCTTGCCCGCCACGCAGGCGCCGGCGTCGACCGTGATCAGCGGGACGCCCGGCTGCAGGGTGAAGTCGTGGGCGATGGCGGTGATCGGCTTGACGGCCGCCTTCTCGACTTCGACCCACAGGTCGTCGGTCGTGCTGCTGCCGTGGGCATGGGCCTTGATGTAGGCGCGCACGCCGTCGCGCCAGGCGTCGGGGCCGACATAGGCCTCGAGCATGCGAATGACCGCCTCGCCCTTCTGGTAGGTGATGCCGTCGAAGGCCTGGCTGGCCTGGTCGACCGTCTCGACGTGCTGGACGACCGGGTGGGTCGTCGCCAGCGAGTCCAGGCCCATGGCGTATTCACGGCCGCCGACCGCCTCCAGCTGGCTGTTCCACTCGGGGTGGAACCGCTCGGTGGCCCGGCCTTCCATCCAGGACGCGAACCCCTCGTTGAGCCAAAGATCGTCCCACCACGACATGGTCACTAGGTCGCCGAACCACTGGTGGGCCATTTCGTGGGCCACGGTGGTGTAGATGTTCTGGCGGTCGGCCTGGGTGGAGATCTCCGGATCCTCCAGCAGGGCGTATTCGAAGTAGAAGATCGCGCCCCAGTTCTCCATGGCGCTGAAGAACTGGCTCTGGCCGGGGGCGGCGATGTGATCCAGCTTCGGCAGCGGGTAGGGGACGCCGAAATAGTCGTTGTACCACTGCAGGATCGGGCCCGACGACTTCAGGGCGAAGTCGGCCTTGGCCAGGTCGCCCTTCTTGGTGATCACGCCCATCTCGACGTCGCCGACCTTGGCGGTGGCGCGGTCGAAGTCGCCCAGGCCGAAGAACAGCAGGTAGGTCGACATCTTCGGCGAGGTGGCGAAGGTGATCTCGGTCTTGCCGCCGCCAAGGTCGCGGCTCTTGGCGATCGGCATGTTGCCCACGGCCATCTGGCCGGTCGGGACGGTGACCCGCATGTCGTAGGTCGCCTTGAAGAACGGCTCGTCCCACGAGGGGATGAAGCGGCGGGCGTCGCTGTTCTCGAACTGGGTGTAGAGGGCGCGCTTCTTGCCCTGGTCGGTGTCATAGTCCAGGGCGAACAGGCCGGCGGCCTGCTTGTAGATCTTGCCGCTGTAGTCGATGGCCAGGACGTGGGCGCCCTTGGCGACCGGCTTGTCGAAGGTGAAGGTGGCGGTCTGGGCCTGGGCGTCGACGCTGACCTTGGCCGCGCCCCCCTTGGCGCCGCCTGGGCCGACGATCTCGACCTTGGCGAAGGTCAGGTCGGCCGCCTGCAGGGTGATGCTGCGCGTGGGGGCGGCGACGTCGATGTTGATCTTCACCGAACCGGTGAAGCTCAGCTTGTCGGCGTCGGGGGTGAAGACCAGATCATAGTGGGTCGGGACCACGCCGCGCGGCAGCTGGGTCGTGACCGTGGCGGCCGTAACGGCCGACCGGGCCGGCGCGGCGGTTGCGGCCAGGGTCGATCCGGCGGCAAAAACGAGCACGGCGGCAGCCGCGGAGGAGAGAAGTCGACGCATGAACGGCCTTGGATTGCAAAATTTGTTCCGCCGGCCTGCCCGGCGGCGCAAACCAACACGGACGTGGCGTGTCTGGCCCATTAAATCTGTGTAATGTTTAGATCGATCAACGTTCTGCCCGGTTTCGACCTGTGGCCCGGCGCGCTGGATCCCGAGGCGCAGGCCGATCTGCTGCGTCTGGTGCAGGCGGCGTTCGAGGCCGCGCCGCCGGCCTGCTACGAGACCGCCTACGGCAAGGCCATGAGCGTGGCCATGTCCAGTTTCGGCTCGCTGGGCTGGACCAGCGACAAGGCCGGTTATCGCTACGCCGACCGCCATCCGGGGACAGGCCAGCCCTGGCCGGCCATGCCCCAGGCCCTGCTCGACCTCTGGGCGGCGCTGGCCGATCCGGAGACCCCGCCGGACTCCGCGCTGATCAATCTCTATCGCGGCGACGCCCGCATGGGCCTGCACCAGGACCGCGACGAGGCCGATCCGCGCTTTCCGGTGCTGTCGATCTCGCTGGGCGACACCGCGGTGTTCCGCATCGGTGGCACCTCGCGCAAGGACCCCACCCGGTCGCTGAAACTGTCGTCCGGCGACGTCTGCCGGCTGTCCGGCCCGGCCCGCCTGGCCTTCCACGGCGTGGACCGCATTCTGCCGGGGTCGTCGGGGCTGATCCCGGGGGGAGGGCGGATCAACATCACGCTGAGACGGGCGGCGTCGGCTTAAAATCCTCCCCCTGGGGGAGGCGATCGCAAAGCGATCGGTGGGGGGAGTTTTAGGGTTGTCGATCCGGGTTGCGGCGACCTGCCGATTAATCCCCCCTCCGTCGGCTGCGCCGACACCTCCCCCACAGGGGGAGGATCACGAAAAAAGGGCCGCCCAACCGGACGGCCCCTTGTTCATCCCAAAGACTGAAACCCTCAGCCCCGCAGCTTGCGGGTGATGGTCTCCAGGTCCTGGCTCAGGGCGGGATCCTCGGCGCGCAGGGCCTCGATGCGGCGCACGGCGTGCAGGACGGTGGTGTGGTCGCGGCCGCCGAAGCGCCGGCCGATGTCTGGCAGCGAACGGGTGGTCAGCTGCTTGGCCAGCCACATGGCCGCCTGGCGCGGGCGGGCGATGGCGCGGTTGCGGCGCTCGCTGAGCAGGTCGGCCTGCTTCATGCCGTAGTGTTCGGACGTGGCCTTCTGGATGTCGTCGATGGTGATGCGCTTCTCGCCGGCCCGCAGGTGCGGCCGCAGGATCGCCTGCACCTCGTCCAGGGTCAGGCGCGAGACGCCTTCGCCGGCTCGGGCCGACAGGGTGTTGAGCGCGCCTTCCAGCTCGCGGACGCTGTCGGTGAAGCGGTCGGCCAGGAAGTTCAGCACCTCGGTCCGCATCGTCGGCTCGAAGCCGTGCTGGCGCGACAGGGCCTGCAGCTTGCGCTCCAGGATGCCCAGGCGCAGGGCGCGGTCGGCCGGTTCCAGGCCGCAGACCAGGCCCGCCGACAGGTGCGAGCGCAGGCGGGCGTCCATCTCGGTCATCGCGGCGGGCGCGCGGTCCGAGGAGAACACCACCCGGCGGCCGTCCTCGACCAGGGCGGTCAGGGTATGGAACAGCTCTTCCTGGCTGGACTGCTTGCCGGCGATGAAGTGCACGTCGTCGATGATCAGAAGGTCGGCGCCGCGCAGCTCTTCCTTGAAGGCCGCGGTCTGGCGATCCATGACCGCGCGGACGAAGGTCGACAGGAACCGCTCGGCGGTCAGATAGACCACCCGCTTGGTCGGGGCCTGGCGCATGGCCTCCCAGGCCAGGGCGTTGAGCAGGTGGGTCTTGCCGAAGCCGTACGGGCCGTGGAACAGCACCGGGTTGAAGTGGCCGTCGGCCCAGCTGGCCACCCGGCGCGCCACGGCGTGGGCGAATTCGTTGGCCGGACCCGGCACGAAGGTGTCGAAGGTGAAGCGTTCCTGCAGGCCCTGGACGGGCGAAGCCTTGGCGCCGTTGACCGGCGCGGGGGCCAGGGCCGGCACGTCGCTGGACACCGGCAGCACGATCTCGATCGGCTCGGCCTTGGCCTCATAGCCGGCGGAGGCTCCGCCGGCGGCCTCGAACTCCAGGCGCGACTTGAGGTCCAGCCGACGCGCGGTGGGGTCGGTGGCGGCCCACAGCTCGCTGACGCGACGCCACGCGCTGCGACGAATCCAGTCGCGCGCGATCCCGGTCGGCGTCACCACCACCACGTCGCCGGCCGCGCTCTCGCGCAGGACGGCGGGCGCGATCCACGAGCCGAAAGCCGCGTCGCCCAGCTCGCGCTTCAGCACCACGCAGACCTTGTTCCAGACGACGCCCGCAGGCTCGCAGGCAACCGTCGAGAACGCAGCCGAGAACTCTTGGGTCACTACCCCGCCTTTGGTCGTCATCGTCACCGCCTCGGTATTTGTCGTGTCATCTCGATCGCCGCCCCCCATGGCGCACGACCGCGTCTCAAAACCTTCTTTGTCCAGCAGGCACAGGGGTTTGATCGGCGAACGCAAGGGTTCGGCCGCCGCCAGTGATCTCCATGGACTGGAAGAGCGTTGAGACGCTTAAACTAGCCAGCGGCCCCCGCCGGTCAAACGGAAAACTTGCGTCCGTCGGCGGATATTTCTGTTGACTCGACAGACGTCCGCGCCCGCCAAGGGAATGCTATTTCGGAGCCCGATGTTCACCCGATGGAATGTCCCGGGGACAATCTTCAGTTTGAAAAAAGGCAATAGAAAAAGCCGACCGAGTTTCCTCGATCGGCTTTTCTAAGTCTTTGATTTCGCTAACCGAACGGTGTTCGGCGAGAAACTGGATTTAGGCCGCGGCCTGATCAAGCTTCTTCAGGCGAGCCGCCAGGCGCGAAACCTTGCGCGAGCCGGTGTTGGGATGGACGACGCCCTTGGAGACGGCGCGCATCAGTTCCGATTGCGCTTCGATGAACGCGGCCTTGGCGACGGCCTTGTCGCCGGCGGCCAGAGCGTCTTCGAACTTGCGCAGGAAGGTGCGCACGCGCGAGCGGCGAGCGGTGTTCACTTCGGTGCGACGGGCGATCTTGCGGATCGCTTTCTTGGCGCCGGGATTATTGGCCATGAGTTGGACCTTCAAACGGACAGCCGCGCGGGCGGCCGCGAAGCAGGAGAAATCAAGAGCGCGCGGATATACGGGAACGACCGCCTTGGGTCAATCGCCGAGGACCCAGAATCTCGCGCGCCGGCCTAGCGAGGGTTCACGACCCCTTGAACGCCGGTTTGCGCTTCTCGACGAAGGCGGCCATGCCTTCCTTCTGGTCGTCGAACGCAAACAGCGAGTGGAACAGACGCCGCTCCAGCGCAACGCCCGTGCTGAGCGTCGTCTCGTAGGCGGCGTTGACCAGCTCCTTGTTCATCGCCGTGGCCAGCGGCGACTGGGCGGCGATCCTGGCGGCCACGGCCAGGGCCTCGTCGACCAGGGCGTCGGCGGGGAAGATCCGCGAGACGAGGCCGGCGCGCTCGGCCTCCTCGGCGCCCATCATCCGGCCGGTCAGGATCATGTCCATGGCCTTGGACTTGCCGACCAGGCGCGTCAGGCGCTGGGTGCCGCCGATGCCGGGCGCCACGCCGAGGTTGATCTCGGGCTGGCCGAACTTGGCCGTGTCGGCGGCCAGGATGAAGTCGCACATCATCGCCAGCTCGCAGCCGCCGCCCAGGGCGTAGCCGGACACCGCGGCGATGATCGGCTTGCGGGTTCCCTCGATGGCCCGGGCCCCGGCGGCGAAGAAGTCGTCCTTGAACATCTGGGCGTAGGACTTGTCGGACATCTCCTTGATGTCGGCCCCCGCCGCGAAAGCCTTGGCCGAGCCGGTGATCACGATGCAGCCGATCGCGTCGTCGGCCTGAGCCGCCGCCAGGGCCTGGCCCAGCTCGGCCAGCAGGGCGGTGTTGAGGGCGTTCAGCGCTTCGGGCCGGTTCAGGCGGATCAGGGCCACGCCGGGCGCGGCCTCCGGGGTCTCGACGATCAGGGTCTGGTACGCGGCCATCGGCGGTCTCCTGTTGAGGGCCGCTGTTATAGAGGGCTAGGCGGCCTTGGGGAGCCCCTGGGGCTGTTGGCTCCGACCGTTGCTTTCTCCAAACAGCCCGTCGTCTCGGGCTTTGCGCCCGGGATGACGGCAAAGAGGAAAACCACGAGCCGAATTCAACGGCGCCCGAGCACTACGCGCCAATGAACGCGGCCAGTTCGTGCGGCTCGCCGGTGGGGAAGGCGGCCTTGAGGTGGTCAAGAAAGGCCGAGACCCGCGCGCTGAGCAGGCGGCGCGACGGGTAGAGCGTCCACAGGTGGATTTCCGGCCCGTCGACGTCGCCCCAATGGGCCAGGCGGCCGGCCGCCAAGTCGTGGCTGACCAGCGACACCGGAAGCCGCGCGACGCCGACGCCGGTCCGGACCGCGTCGCGGACCATGATCATCGACGACAGGCCCAGGACGGGATCGACCATCAGGGTCGAGCGTCCGGTCGCGCTCGCCACCCTCCAGGCCTCGGTTCCAGACCCCGTCCCGCGCACGACGGCGGGGACGGCCAAGCCGTCCGCGGGCCGGACAAGATCGGGGCTGGCCACCACCACCAGGCGGTCGCGCATGAAGGCCCGCCCGACCAGGGTCTCATCGGGATGCGGATTGACGCGGATCACCAGGTCGTAGCCTTCCTCGACCATGTCGACGGGCCGGTCTTCCGTCGTCACCTCCAGGCGGACCTCCGGATGTTTCAGGGCGAACTCGGCCGCCAGCCTCCCCATGGCGATCTGCGAGAACAGCAAGGGCGCGCTTACCCGGAGCAAGCCGCGCGGGGTGCTGCCACCGGACGCGATCCCGGCCGCGGTCTCGTCGAGTTCGGTGAGCAGGGCGGACGTCCGCTCGTGGAGCGTCCGTCCCTCCTGGGTGAGCCTCAGCGTCCGACCGCCGCGCTCGAACAGGCGCAGGCCGAGGCTGGCCTCGAGCTCCGCGACCCGGCGCGACAGGGTCGCCTTGGGCCGTCCGGCGGCGCGGGCGGCGCGGCCGACCCCGCCATGCCGGGCCACCAGGTTGAAATCGGCGAGGGCCAGCCAGTCCATGTGTTCCATCTGTGGGACGGAGTGTCCAGATCTAGCGGCTATTGGCCGGCCTGTGGATCACTAATTTGCCGGGTGTCACTTGAACCCCGGAGATTTTCCCATGACCATCCTCGTTACCGGCGCCACCGGCCGTGTCGGCGGCCACGTCGTCCAGCAACTGGTCCAGCGCGGCGCCGACGTGCGCGTGCTCGTCCGCGACCCCGCCAAGGCCGACTTCCCGGCCGGCGTGGAGGTCGTCCAGGGCGACCTGCTCGACATCGACGCCGTGCGCGCCGCCTTCAGCGGCGTGCGCACGCTGTTCCTGCTCAACGCCGTCGCCGCCGATGAATTCACCCAGGCGCTGATCACCCTGAACATCGCCCGCGAGTCCGGCGTCGAGCGCGTCGTCTATCTGTCGGTGATCCACGCCGACCGCTTCGTGAACGTGCCGCACTTCGCGGTGAAGGCCGGCGCCGAGCAGATGATCCAGCAGATGGGCTTTTCCGCCACGATCCTGCGCCCGGCCTACTTCATCGACAACGAACTGACGATCAAGGACGTGGTCCTGAACCACGGCCTCTATCCGATGCCGATCGGCGGCAAGGGCCTGGCCATGGTCGACGCCCGCGACATCGCCGAGGTCGCCGCGATCGAGCTGATCCGCCGCGACCAGGCGCCCGGCAAGCTGCCGACCGAGACCCTCAACCTGGTCGGCCCCGACACCCTGACCGGGTCGGACGTGGCGGCGATCTGGTCGGACGTCCTGGGCCGTCCGGTGGCCTATGGCGGCGACGATCCCACCGGCTTCGAGCAGAACCTGGCCAGCTTCATGCCCAAGTGGATGGCCTATGAGATGCGCCTGATGGCCGAGCGCTTCGTCGGCGACGGCATGCTTCCCGAGGCCGGCGATGTCGAGCGCCTGACCAAGATCCTGGGCCGCCCGCTGCACACCTATCGCGAGTTCGCGGCCCAGGTCGCCGCGACCGCCGCCAAGCCGGCCTGACCGCCGACACGCCCTGGAAGGATGAAGACCATGATCTATTCGACCGCGACCGTTCCGGTGAACCCGGAAGGCGAGCCCAGGCTGACCCGCGCGCAAGCCTGGGCCGGCCTGGAGCTCAAGGCCCGCGACGCCCGGCTGTTCCTGCCGCCCGGCCTCTGCACCCGCTGCGACGTCGTGGAGGAAAGCGCGACCCGCTTCGTCCGTGACGCCACCATCGGCGGCGTCGACCTGCGCGAGATCGTCGTCCTGGAGCCCCAGAGCAAGGTCACCTTCTTCCAGGTCGCGGGACCGCGGGAAGGTGCCATCGTCAACGAACTCTTCGAGGACGAGGCCGGGGCGCTGCAGCTGCGCTTCTACGGCTATCTCGGCCTGCGCGGCAAAACGCCGAACGGTCCGGAGGAGCAGGCCGAGCAGGCCCAGTTCGACGGCGAGACCGGCTACCGGGCCGCCCTGCTGTCGACGCTGAAGCGCACCCGCGAGTTGCTCGCCGAGGGCAAGCTGCAAGCCTGACGGCCGAGGTGAGGGACCGTCTCCCTGGAGGCGGTCCCCTACACCTGGCAGACCGGGCAGAAGAAGGTCGAGCGGCCGGCCTGGACCTCGCGGGCGATCGTTCCCTTGCAGCCGGGCGTGGGGCAGGGCTGGCCCTCGCGGTCATAGACCCGGAACCGGTGCTGGAAATAGCCCAGGGCCCCGTCGGCCGCCGCGAAGTCCTTCAGGGACGAGCCGCCGACCTCGACCGCCTCGGCCAGCACGGCTTTGATCGCCGTGGCCAATGGCCCGAGCCGCTTGCCGGCGATCATGCCCGCCGGCTTGAACGGCGAGATATGGGCCCGGTGCAGGGCCTCGCAGACATAGATGTTGCCCAGACCGGCGACGGTCTTCTGGTCCAGCAGCAGGGTCTTGGGGCCCTGCTTGCGACCGTTGAAGGCGGCGACCAGGGTCTTGGCGTCAAAGGTCTCGCCCAGGGGTTCGGGCCCCATGGCCGCGAACCAGGGATGGCGGTCCAGTCGGTCGGTGGCGACCAGGTCCATGAAACCGAACCGGCGCGGGTCGTAATAGGTGACCACCGCCCCCTCTTTCCCATCAATGGCTTCGGTCTCGAAGACGACATGGGCGTGCTTGTCGTCGGGCGTGACGGCGCGGGCGAAGTCGCCAGGGCGGGTCGAGCCCTCCGGAACCGCGATCTCGAAACGCCCAGTCATGCCCAGGTGCATCACCAGGGTGTCGCCCCGGTCGAGCGGGGCCAGCAGGTACTTGGCCCGGCGGTTCAGCCGCAGGATCTTCGCGCCGGTCAGCCGCTGGACGAAGCCGTCGGGCAGGGGAAAGCGCAGGTCGGGACGGTTGGCGCGGACGCGGGCCAGGCGGGCGCCGGCCAGGACGGGTTCCAGGCCGCGGCGCACGGTCTCGACTTCGGGCAGTTCGGGCAAGGCGGACCTCGGACGGGAAAGGGCCGCCAGATATCGGTCATTCGCGGCGCGGTTCCTAGGCCCAGCCGGAGGGCCCCGCGCAAAACCGGTGACGGACGGACGCTGACGGTTATAAGAGCCGAACGACGGGGCCGCGCGCCCAGAACCGTCCCACGGCTATTTCGAGCGCCAAATTCGAGCAATGACATGACCAAGGCCTCCGCCACCTTCGGATTCAAGGACGTCGATCCCTCGGCCAAGGCCGGCCTGGTGCGCGGCGTGTTCGACCGGGTCGCCAAGAACTACGACCTGATGAACGACGTGATGAGCGGCGGGGTGCACCGGCTGTGGAAGGACGCGGTCGCCGCGCGCCTGAACCCGCAGCCGGGCGAGATCATCATCGACTGCGCCGGCGGCACTGGCGACATGGCTCGGCGCTTCGCCAAGATGACCCGGGCGGCGCAAGAGCGGCGCGGCGGTCCCGACGCCCTGATCAACATCATCGACTACAATGCCGAGATGATCGCCGCCGGCATCGAGAAGGGCGGCGCGCCCGAGATCACCTGGACCGTGGGCGACGCCCAACGGCTGCCGCTGCCCGACGCCTATGCCGACGCCTATGTGATCTCGTTCGGCATCCGCAACGTCACCGACATCGACGCGGCCCTGCGCGAGGCGCGCCGCGTCCTCAAGCCCGGCGGCCGGTTCCTGTGCCTGGAGTTCTCCAAGCCGGTGACCGAGGCCCTGGCGAAAGCCTACGACGCCTATTCCTTCAAGCTGATCCCGCAGTTCGGCGAATGGCTGGCCAAGGACCGCGACGCCTACCAGTACCTGGTCGAAAGCATCCGCCGCTTCCCCGACCAGAAGACCTTCGCCGGCATGATGGAGAACGCCGGCTTCAAGCGGGTGACCATCACCAACTTCACCGGCGGCGTCGCGGCGATGCACCAGGGCTGGGCGATCTAGGTGTCGAAGCTATGAAGGTTGTTCACCCGGGGAGCGGCTGAGAAGCTGGGGTTGCGAAGCTCCAACCTTGGCCGGAGGTCTCCCCGGATGAACG
>NZ_LMFX01000019.1:0-71468 GCF_001426985.1 Caulobacter sp. Root1472
CGTGGACCGACGCCTACAACCTTGCCCGCCCACACGCCGGCATCAAAGGTCTCACACCCTGGCAGCGTGTGAACAACCTTCTTGGAAACGACACCTAGGCCGCGTTCGCCGCGGATCGGGAAGGGGAAGCCGAAAGCCCCGGCGAGGTCTTGGGAAATCGCCCGCGATCCTGCTAAGCCCTTCCCATGCTGACCGATCCGCTGTTCTACGCCGTCGCCATCCCCGCCGTGATCCTGCTGGGCCTGGCCAAGGGCGGGTTCGCCGGGATCGGGGTGGTGGCGGTGCCGTTGATGGCGCTGGTCATCTCGCCGGTGCTGGCCGCGGCGATCACCCTGCCGATCCTGCTGGCCCAGGACGTGGTCAGCGTCTGGTCCTTCCGCAGGACCTGGGACAGGGGCCTGCTGGTCCTGATGCTGCCGGCCGCGGCGGTCGGCGTCTTCGTCGGCTGGCTGCTGGCGGCCCGGGTGTCGGTGGCGGCGGTCGAGCTGTCGATCGGCGTGATCTCGATCGCCTTCTCGCTGCAGCGCCTGTGGGCCGAACGGGCGGCCAAGGCCGCCGAGGCGGTCGAGGCCGGGCCGGGTCGGCCCCTAATAGGGTTGGGGCTCGGCGCCCTGTGCGGCGCGATCGCGGGCTTCACCAGCCAGGTGGCCCACGCCGGCGGCCCGCCGTTCCAGATCTATGTCCTGCCCCGCCGCCTGCCGCGCGACGTGTTCATCGGCACCAGCGCCATCTTCTTCGCCACCGTCAACTGGATGAAGGTGCCGGCCTATGTCGCCCTGGGCCAGTTCACGCCCCAGGTGCTAACCACGGCGGCCGTGCTGCTGCCCCTGGCCCTGGCCTCGACTTGGGCCGGCGTCTGGCTGGTGCGCCGGGTGCCCGCCGAGGGGTTCTACCGGGTGATCTATGTCCTGCTGATCGCGGTCGGGGCCAAGTTGGCCTGGGACGGGGCCCACGGCCTGCTGGCCTGAACGAAACCTGAGCGAAATAACATCGGCGGCCCTATCCCAGCCACGATGATCGGCGTTTATATGTCACCGATCGCGCATAGAGTGGGGCCATGACCGAGACGACCAGCATCATCCCGACCACGCCCGCGGCGCAGGTTCCGGCGACGGTCGCGGCCACCCACTATCCGACGCCGGCCGCCAAGTGCGCCGACCTGGTGGTGCACCTGGCCGGCCTGGCCTGCGCCCTGCTGGGCGGCGGCATCATGCTGGGCCTGGCCTTCGGCCTGGGTTCGCTGAGCCAGGTGGCGGCCATCGCCGTCTACACCGTCGGCCTGATCACCATGCTGTCGCTGTCGACCGCCTACAACTTCGCCAAGGCCCGCTGGCGGCCGCTGCTGCGCCGCTTCGACCACGCCGGCATCTTCATCATGATCGCCGCCTCCTACACCCCGTTCACCACCCAGAACCTGCATGGCTGGTGGGCGATCGGCATGACCACGGCGGTGTGGTCGGTGGCCGGCGTCGGCGTCGCCGCCAAGCTGTTCCTGCCGGGCCTCGACAAGCGCTTCTGGGTCGGGCTGTACCTGGCGCTGGGCTGGCTGGTGCTGGTGGCCATCAAGCCGATGATCGCCGGCATGGGGTGGGCAGCCCTGCTGCTGCTCGCGCTTGGCGGCGTGATCTATTCGACCGGTACGGTGTTCTACCTGATGAAACGGCTGAAGTTCCGGCGGGCGATCTGGCACGGTCACGTGATCGGCGGCGCCGGCCTGCACTACGCCGCCGTGCTGGTCGGGGTGGTCCTGGCCTCCAGCGGTCACTCCTGACCGTCCGTCCGTCGAGTTTGCCTTGAACACCCCGTCCGATCCCAAAAAGACCGTCCAGAGCTTCTTCCGGGATCGCGCGGCGAACGGCCAGCGCGGCAAGCGCCTGTCCGCCCCGCTGGGCCATGCCGACAACGCCATCGAGGCTGCCGGCTTCCCCGGGGTGCGGCTGAGCATCGACGAGGCCGACGAGGCCCTCCGCAGCGTCGCCGACCGCCTGGCCCCGATGCGGCCGCTGCTGGGGCGCGACGACTTCAACATCCTGGCCCTGTCCGGCGGCGCGGCCGGCGGCGCCTTCGGGGCCGGCGCCCTGATCGGCCTGACCAAGGCCGGGACGCGGCCGCAGTTCGCCATCGTCACCGGCGTCAGCACCGGCGCCTTGATCGCCCCCTTCGCCTTCCTCGGCCCAGCCTGGGACGACCGCCTGGCCGAGGCCTATGTCGGCGGCCACGCGGCCGACCTGCTCAGCCTCAAGAGCCTGGGTCCGACCCTGGGGCCCAGCCTGTTCCGCGGCGACTCGCTGGACGGGCTGGTCGCGCCGTTCGTCGACCTTGAGATGATCGAGGCCATCGCCGGCGAGCACGCCCGCGGCCGGCGCCTGTTGATCGCCACCACCAACCTCGACAGCCAGAAGGCGACGATCTGGGACATGGGCGAGATCGCCAGCCGGGGCGGCGAGGCGGCCGTTCGGCTGTTCCGCGACGTGCTGGTGGCCTCGGCCACCCTGCCCGGCCTGTTCCCGCCCAAGCTGATCGACGTCGAGGCCCCCGACGGTCATGGGGGCCTGACCCGTTATCAAGAGATGCACGCCGACGGCGGCATCGCCGCGCCGCTGTTCCTGATGCCCGACGCCCTGCTGCGCTGGCGCGAGCTGGGCCAGCGCCTGCGGCGCGGCCGGGTCTATGTGATCTTCAACACCGTGCTCGACCCCTCGCCGCGCACCACCGCGCCAGGCGTGACCTCGATCATGAGCCGCAGTTTCGAGACCATGCTGCGGTTCTCCTACCGCCAGGCGCTGAGCGTGGCCGCGGGCTTTTGCGCCCGCCACAACCTGCCGCTCTGGTCGGCCTCCATCCCGGCCAGCTTTTCGGACTTCAACATGATGAAGTTCGAGACCGCCGTCATGCGGCGGACCTTCGACGACGCCCAGGCCCTGGCGATCAGCGGCCAGCTGTGGTCCAGCGCCATCCCGACCCCCGAGCCCCTGTGGCGCGGGCTGTTCAAGCGCCAGGCCGGGGCCCGGCGGCAGGCGGTCAAGGATCCGATCCTGACGCCGGCCCTGGCCGCGCCGGACGAACCGCCCATCGATCTGGCGACCGATCCGGCGGTGGCCTCAGGCGTCGAACGGGAAGAGCCTATTTCTTGAGGTAGCGGGCGCGCAGCTTCTCGACGCGCGGCGGATCGGCCCGGAAGTCGGCGGCCAAGCCAAGGCGGGCGTTGCAGGACGGGCAGCGCACCGAGTCCTCGTCGGCCAGCTCGGCCGGCGGGTCGAAGCGCGTGCCGCAGGGCTTGCACTTGAAGTCACCCGTCGGCGGTGGCGGGGCGGGCTGCGGCGGCGGCTCGGGGGCCCTCAGCACGACGCGCTTGGCGCCGGCCGGCCGCGGGATGCGCTCGAGCGGCGGCGGGCCGCCCGGCGCGGCGACGCCGCTCTTCAGGCTCAGGATCTTGCGGCGAGGGGGCTCGCTATCGCTCATGACGCTGGATGGCTCGGCTGGAGGCCCGGCTGCAGGCTTCGGTGAAAGACGGGCGCTAGCTGCATGATCTGAGCCCGAAACTCAAGCGCCGAAGCGTGGGACGCCGGCGCGGCGGTCCTACCAGTGCGGCCTCAGGCTGAACGAGAAGGCGACCATCTCGTCCTTCTGGGTCGCCATGCCCATGATCTGGTCCTTGGCCCTGATCTTGCGATGAACATAGCCGAACGAGGCCTGCATGGGCCCCTTGCGCCAGGCCAGGCCGGCCTGGCCGTCGCCGACCAGCTTGCTGCTGGTGTCGGTGGTGACGCCGGCCCGGCTCCAGTCGCCGTCGCCGCTGCGCAGCATGTTCAGGCCGACGGCCTGACCGCTGGCGGCCGCGAACATGTACCAGCGCCCGCGCTGGCCGAACTGGCGGCCGTCCTCGACGCCCAGCGAGTCCACGACCCGGTCGCCCATCTTCTTGCCGAACCGCACCGTGGCCCCGGCCTCCGCCGAGCCGCCGGCCCCGCCGATGCCCAGGCCGGCGTGCGGCGTGACGTCCAGGGCGTACTTGCCCGCGCCCAGCGACACGGCGGCCGGCCAGCCGCGGGTGACGGTCACGTCGACGTCGCGATCCTCGAAACTGTCCTGCTCGGGCCGCACCAGGGCCAGGGGCCGGGTCTTGCCCACCGGCGCGACGCTGGCCACCGACACACGCACCGAGTCGACGGCGTGATGGCCCTCGCCGACCACGAAGGCGTTGGACCGCCAGGTGACCGGGCCGCGGCCTTCGTAATAGCGGTTGGCGTCCAGCAGGCCGGCGTCGCCATAGGCGCCGGCCGGCGACAGCGAGAAGGCGGGATCGGCGTCGCGCGCGGTCTTGGCGGCGGGCGCCTCGGCGAAGCCGACCGCGCGGCCGGCGGGCCGAACGTTGCGGACGCCCAGGTCCACGGGCGCACCGGCGCGCAGGTCGACGACAAAGCTGGGCGAGGCGGGCTTGCGAGCGGCGCTGGACGTCCTATCTGAAAGCCTGGACGACTTGCCAGCTTTCGGTGGGATGGACCGCGTCGGCGCGGCCTGCGCGGTGGCGACAGCCAGAGCGCTTACCCCCAAGATCGCGACAAATGCCGTGCAAGCACGCATTCAGGTCCCCAGAACCCTTTTTCCCCACCGAAAGCCTACTCGGAATCCGTATGACGTCCATGGGACAAATCCCCACGTCATGAACATTTCTTGGAAGCTAAGGTTCCCGACGCGAAAACGGCGCCGCGGGGATCCGCGACGCCGTTGATTTCAGGGTTCGCCGAGCGTTACCCGGGCCAGGTCACTGGCAGGCCAGGCATTCCTCGTAGTCGGTCTTGGACGGCGCGTCGAAGCCGTTGGCGGGGCCCGCCACCGCGACGTCGGAACCGGCGTAGGACGCCCGCTGCACCGACTTGGAGCGCAGGTAGTACAGCGACTTCACGCCGCGCTCCCAGGCCTGCCAGTGCAGCATGTGCAGGTCCCACTTGTCGACGTCGCCGGGCAGGAAGATGTTCACCGACTGGCTCTGGCAGACTTCCGGCGTGCGGTCGGCGGCCAGTTCGACCACCCAGCGCTGATCCAGTTCGAAGGCGGTCTTGTAGACGTCCTTGTCGTCCTGGCTGAGGAAGTCGAGGTGCTGGACCGAACCTTCGTTCTCCAGGATCGAACCCCAGACCGCGTCGGTGTTCTGGCCCTTCTCTTCCAGCAACTTCTCCAGATAGGGGTTCTTCACCGCGAACGAGCCCGACAGGGTCTTGTGGGTGTAGATGTTAGCCGGGATCGGCTCGATGCCGGCCGAGGTGCCGCCGCAGATGATCGAGATCGAGGCGGTCGGGGCGATGGCCAGCTTGTGCGAGAAGCGCTCCAACGAGCCGCGCTCGGCGGCGTCGGGGCACGGGCCCTTCTCCTGGCCGATGGCGATCGACGCCTTGTCGGCCTCGCGGCGCAGGTGCTTGAACATCCGCATGTTCCAACTCTTGGCCAGGGCGCTCTCGAACGGCACGTTCTGGCTCTGCAGGAAGCTGTGAAAGCCCATCAGGCCCAGGCCCACCGAGCGTTCGCGCATGGCCGCATAGGCGGCCGTCGAGGCGGCGTCCGGGGCGCGGTCGATGAAGTCCTGCAGGACGTTGTCGAGGAAGCGCATGATGTCCTCGATGAACATCGGATGGTCGCGCCACTCCAGGAACGTCTCGGCGTTGACCGACGACAGGCAGCAGACCGCCGTGCGGTCGTTGCCCAGGTGGTCCAGGCCGGTGTGCAGCATGATCTCGCTGCACAGGTTCGACTGGCGGACCTTCAGGCCCAGCTCGCGCTGGTGCTGCGGCATGGCCCGGTTCACGGTGTCGGAGAAGATCAGGTAGGGCTCGCCGGTCTGCAGGCGCAGCTCCAGCACCTTCTGCCACAGGGCGCGGGCGTCGACCTCGCGCAGGACCTCATTGGTCTTGGGCGAGCGCAGGCCGAACTTGTGGCCGTCGCGGACGGCGTGCATGAACTCGTCGGTGATCGAGATGCCGTGGTGCAGGTTCAGGGACTTGCGGTTGAAGTCGCCCGACGCCTTGCGGATCTCCAGGAACTCTTCGATTTCCGGGTGGTGGATATCGAGGTAAACGGCCGCCGAACCGCGGCGCAAGGACCCTTGGCTGATCGCCAGGGTCAGGCTGTCCATCACGCGGATGAAGGGGATGATGCCGCTGGTCTGGCCCTGGCCCTTGACCTTCTCGCCGATCGACCGGACGCCGCCCCAGTAGGTGCCGATGCCGCCGCCGTTGGCGGCCAGCCAGACGTTCTCGTTCCAGACGCCCAGGATGCCGTCCAGGCTGTCGTTGACCGCGTTCAGGAAGCAGCTGATCGGCAGGCCGCGCTCGGCGCCGCCGTTGCTGAGCACCGGGGTCGACGGCATGAACCACAGCTGGCTCATGTAGTCGTAGACGCGCTGGGCGTGGTCGGCGTCGTCGGCGAAGGCCGTCGAGACGCGGGCGAACATGTCCTGATACGACTCGCCCGGCAGCAGGTAGCGATCTTCCAGCGTGGTCTTGCCGAAATCGGTCAGCAGGGCGTCGCGCGAGCGATCGACCTCGACCTTGCGCACCAGCGCCAGTTTCGGACGTTCAGCCTTCATGCCGCCGGTGCGGGCCTGGGGGATCGCCGTCGTCTTCGCCGCTTCACTGCCGTTCATGATCAAAATCCATAATCAATCAGCGTGTTCCGGAAAAGGGAAGTCCCGTCCAGCCGCTATATCTTGTGGCCGAGGAGCCCCCTCAGCCCACATATGGGGCCACAGTGGCTAATGACTCGTCAACGACGAGATGCGCCTCCGAAGCGAGTTTTTTCTTAACAAGCTGTGAACGAACGCCGGTCCCTCGGAAGATGCTGGGCGCGATCAACGGGTTGCCTGATCAAGGCGATGACGCCTGCGACGCCCTGTCGCGGCCAACAAAGAAGTGATCCGGCCGCGGAGCGGATTCGCCCAAAAGGCGCTTGCCAATCCAATGCGCCCGAACGGCGGGCTTCTTCGGGAGGATGGCCCGGGCGCGACGCCTCAAGCGGCGCACCAACCGCCCGCGTCCCGCCGATCAACGCCCAAAAGAAAAGGGCCCGGCGTCGCCGCCGGGCCCTCAACCTTAGTGACGATCTTGATCTTAGAAGTTGATCGAGATCGTGGAACGGCGGTTCAGCGGTTCCTTCACACCGTCGCCGGTGGCGACGGCGGGGGCGCTTTCGCCCTTCCAGTCAACGGCCAGGGTGTCAGCGGCGACACCGGCGCCGACCAGGGCGTCAGCCACGGCCTTCGCACGACGCTCCGAGAGCTTGGCGTTGTACTTCGGCGAACCCGAGGTGTCGGTGTGACCGACAACCACCAGCTTGGTGGCCTTGCCCGAGGTCGCGTAGTTCGCAGCTTCCGAAACCACCGACTGGGCTTCCGGCGTCAGCACGTACTGATCGAACGGGAAGTAGACGATGAATTCGCGCGCTTCGTACTGCGCCACCGGCGGAGGCGGCGGGGGCGGAGGCGGAGGCGGCGGGGGAGGCGGCGGGGGCGGCGGCGGCGGGGGAGGCGGCGGCGGCGGCGGGGCGGCGAAGGAGTACCGCAGACCGACGGTCAGCGACTGGTCCTTGTACTGGCCCTCGAACGTGCCGGGGTTGATCGGGCCCGAGCTGGTGGTCTGCCAGGCATGATCCTGGGTCGCGAACCAGCGGTAGGTCACGTCGACCTTCAGCTTGTCGGTCGCCTTGATTGAGGCGCCGGCAATGGCTTGCCAGGCGACGGCGATGTCGTCGTCGTCGGCGGTCAGGTTCTGGATCGCCGGGTTGGTCGCGGTGACCGGGCCGACGCCGCTGTATTGACCCAGCGCGCTGACGTCCAGGCGGTTGATGCCGACACCGGCGCCCAGGAACGGGTTGATCCACGAGTCCGGCGCGAAATCGTACAGGACGTTGACCATCAGCGACCAGGAATCGATCGAGCCCGACGGGCTGCCGCAGTTCGGGGCGGCCGTGGTGCGGGTCACGCCGGGGGTGCAGAGGCCGATCGGCTGCTGACGGACCGGGTTGCCACGGACGCTGAGCAGGTCGCCGGGGCGATAGCCGCCCTCGACTTCGGCGCGCCAGTTCGGGTTGAACTGGTAGCCTAGGCGGACGAAGCCGGCCCAGTCGTTATCCGTCGCCCAGGTCCAGTGCGCCGGGGCGCCGTCCCGCACGTTCTGCTCGGATTCGGTATTGATGCCCTCGGGCCAGTGGTAGCCAAGGTCGACCGCGCCGTACCAGCCGGTCTCTTGGGCCGAAGCGGCGCCAGCGGCGAACACCGCGGCCAGAGCCACCCCCGCCAGGAGTTGAAGTTTCATATCAAGAGCCCTCTATTGCCCTGCACCGGCCGAGACCGACCGAGCATTGTTATACCAAGGCGCGCGATCCGCGAAAGTGTCAGCAGAGCAACACCCGCCAGGTTTCGGCATCCCCTAGAGACGACGCCGCGAACACCTGACCGCCCCCGCAGAATCAACTTCCGAGCGTTTCGGCTGACTGTCCCGGAAAAAGCGCCAGCGCGGTACCGGTTCGCACGTGAATCCGCGCAGCGCAAGGCCTTGAGCACGTTTTGCCCCTTCGAGGCGCGTAAAAACGTCACGTCCGGCCAGGAACTCCACCGCAGCGCACAAGGGGCGCCGGCTACCTCAGTCGAGCGTCCTGCGGTAGCGCGACATGGCGGCGGCGGCGATCGCCACGACAAATACCGCCAGGGCGGCAAGACTTGTCCACAGGTCCACAAGCCCCAGTCCTTTAAGTAAAGACCCCCGCACCACCCTCAGAAAATGGGTCACGGGAATCACGCTGCCCAGGGCCTGGGCCCAGGCCGGCATGCCCCGGAACGGGAACATGAAGCCCGAAAGCAGGATCGACGGCAGAATGTAAAAGAATGACATCTGCACGGCCTGCAGCTGGTTGCGGGCCACGGTGGAGATCAGGAAGCCCAGCGACAGCGACCCGAGGATGAACAGCACCACCCCCAGAGCCAGAGCGTCCCAGCCGCCGGCCATCGGCACCGAGAACAGCACCCGCGCCAGGACCAGGATCACCACCGTCTGGATCAGGCCGACCACCACATAGGGCGACAGCTTGCCGATCATCACCTCGATCGGCTTGGCCGGGGTGGCCAGCAGGCTCTCCATGGTGCCGCGCTCATATTCGCGGGTCATGCCCAGCGAGGTCATCATCACCAGGGTCAGGGACAACACCACGCCCAGCAGGCCGGGCACGATGTTGTAGGCGGTGATGGCCTCGGGATTGTAGCGTCGGTGGATCACCACCTCGAACGGGTCCTCGTCCCGTCGCCCGGCGGCCCCCACGAGGTCGCGGGAAAGCGCCGTGCGCGGAAGGTTGGCCAGGGCGGCGATAGCTCCGCCGGTGGCGGCGGGGTCGGACGCGTCGGCCTCGACCAGGATCTGGGCGTCGTCGCCGCGCACCACGCGCCGCGTGAAGTCGGCGGGGATGGTCAGGGCGAACTGCACCTCGCCCCGGGCGATGGCCTGGTCCAGTTCCTCGGGCGAGGCGGCCTCGCGGACGATCTTGAAATAGCCGTTATGGGCCAGGGCCGAGAGCGCCGAGCGGGCCATCGGTCCATGGTCCTGCACCAGCACCGCCGTGGGCAGGTCGCGCGGGTCGCTGTTGATGGCGTAGCCGAACAGCAGCAGCTGGACGATCGGCATGACCAGGATCATCGCATAGGTCAGCCGGTCGCGGGTGAGCTGGATGAACTCCTTGGTCAGCACCGCCAGGATGCGGTTCAGCGACAGGCCGCGATCGACGGGCGCCGCCGGATCGGAAGGCTTGGCGTCCATTGGGGCGCCCATTGGGGCGCTCATTGGAAGTTGTCCTTCGACGAGGCCATCAGCTGGATGAACACGTCCTCCAGGGTGGGCGAGACCTCGGTCCAGGTCAGCGGCGGCTTGCGATAGGGGGCGATGGCCGCCTCCAGCGCCGCGCGGTCCTGGCCGCTGACGTGCAGGGCGGCGCCGAACGGCGCGGCCATGGCCACGCCCGGCGCCCTGGCCAGCTCGCGGCCCAGGCGATCGGCGCCGGGCCCCTCTGCCCGGAAGGTCGTCAGGCCCGATTGGCCGATCACCTCGCCCAGGGTCCCGCGCGCCATCAGCTTGCCATAGGCGATGTAGGCGATGTCGTGGCAGCGCTCGGCCTCGTCCATGTAGTGGGTCGAGACCATGACGGTCAGGCCCTCGGCCGACAGGGCGTGGATCTCATCCCAGAACTCCCTTCTTGCCTGGGGGTCCACGCCCGCCGTGGGTTCGTCCAGCAGCAGCAGGCGCGGCTCGTGCAGCACGCAGGCGGCCAGGGCCAGGCGCTGCTTCCAGCCGCCGGACAGGCTGCCGGCCAGCTGCTTCTGGCGGTTGGCCAGGCCCAGGCGGTCCAGGGCTTCGTCCACCCGCTCCCGACGGCGGTCCAGGCCGTAGATCCGGGCCGTGAAGTCCAGATTCTCGCGGATCGACAGGTCCTCGTAGAGCGAGAACTTCTGGGTCATGTAGCCGGTCTGGCGCTTGACCGCTTCGGCGCGCCGCCGAAAGTCCAGGCCCAGCACCGTCCCCTCGCCGTCGTCCGGGGTCAGCAGGCCGCACAGCATGCGCAGGGTGGTGGTCTTGCCCGAGCCGTTGGGGCCCAGGAAGCCAGTGATCTTGCCCGCCCCCACCTGGATGGTCAGGTCCTGGACTACATGCTTGTCGCCGTACGACTTGTCCAGGCCGCGCACGTCGACGGCCAAGTCGGCGGCGCTCACTGGCCCGCCGCCTTCAGCGGGACCACGTCGACCGGCAGGCCGGGCGGCAGGTCGGCCGGATGGTCCGGCAGGGCCTCGACCAGGAACACCAGCCGGTCGCGGGCGTCGCGGCTGTAGATCACCGGCGGGGTGAACTCCGCCCGGGGACTGACGAAATTGATCCGTGCGCCGAGGCCGGTCCCGCAGCCGTCGCAGGCGAAGGCGATCCGCGTGCCCGGGCGATAGAGCGCGACCTCGGCCTGAGGCACG
This sequence comes from Caulobacter sp. Root1472, assembly GCF_001426985.1. Taxonomy (NCBI): domain Bacteria; kingdom Pseudomonadati; phylum Pseudomonadota; class Alphaproteobacteria; order Caulobacterales; family Caulobacteraceae; genus Caulobacter; species Caulobacter sp. Root1472. The sequence goes on from NZ_LMFX01000019.1 coordinate 10,994, forward strand.
TAGAAGCGCAGGCGCACCCGGTCGTCGACCAGCAGGGCCACCACCGGCTGGTTGGCGGCCACCCACTCGCCGGGCTGGTAGAAGACGTCCTGCACCCGCGCGGCGGCCGGGGCCCTGGGGCTGATCTGATCCAGGCGGCTCTGGGCGACCGCCAGCTGGTCGCGGGCCGCCGCGGCCTGGCTTTCGGCGGCGCGGACGGCGTCGGTTCGCCCGCCCAGGGTTCCGACCCGGCGCTGCTGCTCGACGGTGCGGACATTGGCCTGGGCGGTCTTCAGCGCGGCGCGCGCCTGGTCGAGGCGGGCGGGGGCGTAGATGCCCTTGGCGGCCAGCGGCGCGACCCGATTGTAATCGGCCTGGGCCTCGGCGAGGGCCGCGGCGGCGGCGGCGCGCTGGGCGTCGTAGACCGCCAGCTCGTCGGGCCGCTGGCCCTTGGCGGCGTCCAGGGCCTGGGACTGGGCGGCGGCGGCCTGGGAGGCGGCCTGGTCGCGGGCGGCCACCAGCTGGGCGGCGTCCAGGGCGAACAGCGGCTGGCCGACGGCGACGCGTTGGCCGCGCTGGACCGACACCGTGCTGACCGGACCGGCCGCCGAGGCGCCGACATAAAGCGTCTCGCCCTCGACATAGCCCGACAGCCGCCGGGGATGGGCCGCATCCGGGCCCCAGAGCCGCCAGGCGACGAAGCCGGCCAGGCCGACGGCGGCCACGACCAGGACGATGCGGACCGGCGGCTTCATGCGCCCTCCTCCGGCTTGACCAGCATGCCCTGCAGGACGACCTCGGCGTGCTGGGCCAGCAGGGCCTTCAGGTCGATCGGCTTGACCCCGACCGGCACGAACACTTCGCGCCACAGCACGCCCAGCAGCAGGGGCCCGGCGAGGCTGAACACGTAGAGCTGGGGATCGCCGGGCCGCACCTCGCCGCGCGCCTGGGCGGCGGCCACCGCCGCACTGATCGCCCCCAGCATCACCGAGACCACGTCCTCGTGCCAGACCTTGGCCAGCTCCGGGAAGTTGCGCGACTCGCCGATCACCATCTTGGCCACCGCGCCCAACCGGCCCTCGGTGATCACCTCGGCGACGCGGGCGAAGGCCAGGCGGATCAGGTGGCCGAACGGCAGCGGGCTCTGGGCGATGAAGCCGGCGACGGTGGCCAGGTTGGGGACGATCGTCTCGCGCACCACCGCCCGGAACAGGTCCTGCTTGGTTTCGAAATAGAGGTAGAGCGCCCCCTTGGAGACCCCGGCCCGGGCGGCGATGTCGTCCAGCCGCGCGGCGGCGAAACCCTTTTCGGAGAATACCTCCAGCGCCGCGGCGATGATCTCGCCGGGCCGGGCCTCGCTGCGTCGTCGCCACTTGGGCTGGCCGGTCTGCATGGCAGGGGTGCTCGATGTATATAACTGACGGGTCAGTTATATACGAAATCGGGACCATCGCAAGCTCCGGCGAAGGTCGTGCTCCGCAGGTGAACCCGATGTCACTATGTCGAAGACCGCATCGCCCCTAGGTTGCCGTCCGAACCTCGGCAGCGGACCTCATTGATGAGTTTCATCCCCCGGACTTCCCCGACCTCGAGCCTGCCCCCGCGCGCGAGCGGCCTGGCGCGGCGCGAGTTGCTCGCCCTGGCGCCGGCGATTCCGCTGGCGCTGTCCGGTGCGGCGAACGCGGCCGGGACGGCGGATCCGGTGGGAACGATCGTCGCGGAGTTCGTGCGGGCGGGCCGCGTCGACGGGATCTCCGCCGCCGTCGTGCATGGCGGACGCACCCGCTTTCACAACGCCGGCCTGATCGCGCGCGGCGGCTCCACGCCGGCGACCGAGCGCAGCGTCTACGAGATCGGCTCGATCTCCAAGACCTTCACCGGCCTGCTGCTGGCCCAAGCGATCCTGGAGGGCCGCGCGGCCGCCTCCGACGAAGTGCGCAAATACCTGCCCCCGGGCTACGACAACCTGGCGCGCGGCGATCGCCCCGTGCGGCTGATCGACCTGGTCGACACCACCTCGGCCCTGCCGGACAACCTGCCCGACTGGCGCCAGGCGATCGGCGACGCCAAGCCCGACCAGATCCCGTTCATCGCCGCCAAGCTCCTCGACGGCTATACGTCCCAAACGCTGATGGCCGACCTGCGCACGGCCAGCCTGGTCGACACCCCCGGCGCGGCGCCGCGCCACTCCAACGTCGCCTCGCAACTGGTCGGGATCGTGCTGGAACGACTCTACGGCCGCCCGTACGAGGCCTTGCTGGCCCAGTATGTCGAGCGGCCGCTGGGCATGGCCTCGGGCGTCGCCGCGCCGTCGGCAGCCCTGGTCGCCCAGGGCTACGACCCCAGCGGCCCCGCGACGCCGGCGCTCACCGCCCCCGTGGTCCGCGCGGCCGGCGGGCTGCGCTATTCGGCGGCGGACATGGCCCGCTACCTCGCCGCGCAACTGGCGGCGCGCGATCCCGCCGTCACCCTGACCCACCAGCCGGCCTGGGGCTCGCCCGACACCGGCGCGATCGGCTTCCACTGGATGATCGCCAAGACCGCCGACAGCCAGGTCTATCTGCGCCACGGCGGCGGCACGTTCGGCTTCTCGAGCTACTGCGATTTCTATCCGGACAAGGGCTACGGCATCGTTCTGCTGGCCAATCGCGCAGGGCTCGAGGGCGCGCTGCAGTCGGCCGCCGACGCCGCGCACGAGGCGCTGTTCGGTCGGCCCAAGGGGCTGGCGGCGCTGGAGGCCGCGCTGGAGCAGAGCCGTTACGCCGACGTCGCCGCCTCGGTCGCCGACGCCCGCCGCCGCTTTCCGGAGCTTCATCTCACCGAGGAGCGCGTCAACGGCTGGGGCTACCGCCTGCTGTTCGCGCCGCGCCCCGCCGAAGCCAAGGCGCTGTTCGGCTACAATGTCGCCCAGCACCCCGACAGCGCCAACGCCCACGACAGCTACGCCGAGGCGCTGGCGGCGACCGGCGACAAGGCCGGGGCCATCGCCGAATACCGCCGCTCGCTGGTCCTCGACCCGGCCAACGACAACGCCCGCAAGATGATCGCGCGGATCTCGGCGGGACAGTAGCGTCTTGGTCCGAAAACCTCGTCCTTCGACAAGCTCAGGATGAGGTTTTCGACTGCCGCCGCCTAGACAATGGTCCCCATCCTGAGCTTGTCGAAGGACGAGGACCAAGCATCGGGCAAAACGCCCTAGACCCTACCCGCGTCCCGCAGCCGCTTCCTCTTCCCGCCCAGGGCGTCCGGCCGGTTCAGGACCTTGCGGTATTCGTCGCGGCGTTCGTGGATCGAGGCGATGACCAGGCCCATGGGCACGCCGATGTCGACCAGCACGGCTTCCGACAGCTGCAGGCTGGCCTCGATGGTCTCGGGCACGGCGTCGGTGGCGCCCAGCTCGTAGAGCCGGGCGGCGTGGCGGGCGTCGCGGGCCCGGGCGACGATGGTCAGGTCGGGGCGATGGCCGCGCGCCGTGGCCACCACCGCCTCGGCCGCTTCCGGCGAGTCCATGGTCACCACCACCGCCCGGGCGTGGTCCAGGCCGCAGCGCTCGAGCAGCTCGACCCGCGAGGCGTCGCCGAAATAGACGCGGTGGCCGGCGCGGCGGCCCTGCTGGACGAAGCTCGGGTCGCGGTCGATGGCGATCCAGGGCAGGTCGTGGCGGTCCAGCATGTCGCCGACCAGCCGCCCGACGCGGCCATAGCCGACCACCAGCACCCGGCCGGCCGGTTCCTCGCTGTGCAGGCCCACCAGGTCGGGCGCCTCGCTGACCGGCGCCGCCGCCTTCCTGGCCAGCCGCCCGCCCAGGCCCGACAGCAGCGGGATCAGGAACATGGTCAGGGTTGCGGCCACCAGCACGGCCTGGCCGACCTGGTCGGAGACCACGCTGGCCGCCATGGCGTTGTCCAGGATCACGAAGGCGAACTCGCCGCCGGCCGCCAGGGTCAGGGCCGCCTCGATGGACGCCCGGTTCGACAGGCCGAACAGCCGGCCCAGCCCCATGATCATCACCCCCTTGACCACGACCAGCCCGACGGCGACGCCCAGCACCAGGGCCGGCGAGGCGACCAGCAGCGACAGGTCCAGGCGAATGCCCAGCGACACGAAGAACAGGCTGAGCAGCAGGCCCTTGAACGGCTCGATCTTGACCTCGACCTCGTGGCGGTACTCGGTCTCGGCCAGCAGGATGCCGGCCACGAAGGCGCCCAGGGCCATCGACAGGCCCGACAGCGACGCCACCAGCCCCGCGCCGATGATCACCAGCAGGCAGGCGGCCATGAACATCTCTTCGCTCTTGGCCTTGGCTACCGAGCGCATCATCGGCCGCAGCGCCAGGCGGCCGAACAGCACGATCACCCCCAGGCCGATCACCGCCGGCCCCAGGGCCACCAGGTCGCCCAGGCCGAACGTGCCGTCGCCCCGGCCCAGGATCGCCAGGGTGATCAGGATCGGGGCCACCGCGAGGTCCTGGAACAGCAGCACCGAGAAGGTCGCCCGCCCGCCCTCGGCGTGCAGCCGCTTGCGCTCGACCAGCACCGGCACGGCGATGGCGGTGGACGACAGGGTCAGGGCCGCGCCGATCGCCAGGGCCGCCACCGGCGGCTGGCCCAGGGCCATGCCGATCGCCCCCAGGGCCAGCGAGCAGCCGATCATCTGCAGGGCGCCCAGGCCGAACACCAGCTTGCGCATCAGGCGCAGCCGCTCCCATGACAGCTCCAGCCCGATCATGAACAGCAGGAACACCACCCCGAACTCGGCCAGCTGGGCGATTTCCTGGGGGTTGTCGACGGTGACGTAGTCCAGCCACGGGAAGGTGTGGCTCAGCGCCCCCAGGCCGAACGGTCCCAGGATCACGCCGGCGATCAGGAAGCCGAGGATCGGGTTCAGCTTCAGCCGCTTGAACAGCGGCGCGACGATGCCCGCCGTGGCCAGGAACAGCACCAGGTCCTTGTAGTCCGCCGGCGATATCGCGTGGTTCACGTGCCCCTGCCCCTCTTCGCGCGTTCTAGCTGGCGATCTTCAGTCTCACGCCCGCCCCGGCCTCGGCCCCTTCGCCGCCTCCCGGCGGGATCAGCGCGACGCCGCCGGCTTCCAGCGCGTCGATCAGCAGGCGTTCGGTGCTATGGTGCAGGGCGTGGCGCTCGGTCTCGAAGTCCTTGACCGTGCTGCGCGATACGCCAGCCCGGTCAGCCAGCTCGCCCTGCGACCAGCTGAGCAGGCCGCGCGCGCCCCGGCACTGGGCCGGCAGGAGAATTTTGGCGTGGGGCATCTGGCGCTCCAGGTCGGCTCACCCATATTGGTTGACTACGCCCGAAAACGTTGACCGTCAAGGAGCGCCTTTGCACCATACCTCGCTGATCGCCACCATCGTCGCCGGCCTGGGCCTGGCCTTCGTGTTCGGCGCCATCGCCAACCGCCTGAAGCTGCCGGTGCTGGTCGGCTACCTGGTGGCCGGCGTGGTCGTCGGCCCGTTTACCCCCGGCTATGTCGCCGACCAGGAGCTGGCCCCGCAGCTGGCCGAGATCGGGGTGATCCTGCTGATGTTCGGGGTGGGGCTGCACTTCTCGGTCAAGGACCTGATGGCGGTGCGCAAGATCGCCATTCCCGGCGCCGTCGTGCAGATCCTGGCGGCCACGGCGATGGGGATCGGCCTGGCCCACCTGCTGGGCTGGACGCTCGGGGCCGGGATCGTCTTCGGCCTGGCCCTGTCGGTGGCCTCCACCGTGGTGCTGCTGCGCGCCCTGCAGGAGCGGCGGCTGATCGAGACCGACCGCGGCCGCATCGCGGTCGGCTGGCTGATCGTCGAGGACCTGGCCATGGTGCTGGCCCTGGTGCTACTGCCGGCCCTGTCGGGGATACTGGGCGGCGAGGCCCCGCCGCCGGGACCCGGGGGCCTGTTCGGCGCCTTCGCCATGACCATCGGCAAGGTGGTCGCCTTCGTGGCGCTGATGCTGATCGTCGGCCGCCGGGTGATCCCGTGGATCCTGCACCGCATCGCCCACACCGGTTCGCGCGAGCTGTTCCGGCTGGCGGTGCTGGCCATTGCTCTAGGAGTCGCGTTCGGCTCGGCGGCGCTGTTCGGCGTGTCGTTCGCCCTGGGAGCCTTCTTCGCCGGCATGATCATGGCCGAGAGCGAGCTCAGCCAACAGGCCGCCAACGAGACCCTGCCCCTGCGCGACGCCTTCGCCGTGCTGTTCTTCGTGTCGATCGGCATGCTGTTCAATTGGTCGGTGATCCTGCGCGAGCCCCTGGCCGTGCTGGCCACCCTGGCGATCATCGTGATCGGCAAGTCGCTGGCCGCCTGGCTGATCGTCATCGCCTTCAAGCGCCCGCAGAGCGTGGCCCTGACCATTTCGGCCAGCCTGGCCCAGATCGGCGAATTCTCGTTCATCCTGGCGGGCCTGGGCGTGTCGCTAAAGCTGCTGCCCAAGGACGGCCAGGACCTGATCCTGGCCGGGGCGATCCTGTCGATCCTCCTCAACCCGCTGCTGTTCGCCGTGCTGGACAAGGTGCTGCCCCGGCTGGCCGGGCGGGCGGGCGAACCGGCGGCTCCGGCGCTGGCGGCCCAGCCGCACGGCGTGCTGGTCGGCTACGGCCGGGTCGGCAAGGCCGTGGCCGAGGGGCTGAAGGGCCGCATGCCGCTGGTGGTGATCGAGGACGAAAGCGAGCGGGCCGACGCGCTGCGGGCCGGCGGCTTCGAGGCGGTCCAGGGCAACGCCGTCAGACCAGAGGTGCTGCTGCGGGCCGGCCTGGCCGAGGCCACCCACCTGTTCGTCGCCGTGCCCAGCCCGTTCGAGGCCGCCCGGATCATCGAGCAGGCCCGCGCCGCCAACGCCCGGGTCAAGATCATCGCCCGCGCCTATACCGACAACGACGTCGACCTGCTGACGGAGATGGGCGCCGACCACGCCCTGATCGGCGAGCAGGAAATCGCCCGCGGCATGCTGGCCCTGGCTCCGAAGCGGCCGGCGCCGGCGGCGTCGGTGCATTAGGGGAGAGCTGTTCGCCCTCGCCTGAAACGCCGCCGGTGGCTCGACATGCTGCCGCCGGCGTAAGTTTGCCGAACGATGTCGGTTTCCGGCCGGCGCGTTCGTCATCCCGACGGGACGGCAAAGAGGGCCGCTGACAACCAGGGAGGCCGGCGATGGCCAGGCTCGTGTTCGGAATGATGCAATCGCTCGACGGCTATGTCGCCGGGCCGCCCGGCGGGCCGGAGCTGCCGATGCCCGGCCCGGCGCTTCATCGCCACTTCAACGACCACGTCCGCGGCCTGGCCGGCTGCCTGTATGGCCGCCGCCTGTACGAGATGATGCGATACTGGGACGAGGACCGGCCGGAGTGGGACGCGATCGCCCGCGACTACGCCGAAGCGTGGCGGGCCCGGCCGAAATGGGTGGTGTCCAGCTCGCTGACCTCGGTCGGCCCCAACGCAACGCTGGTCTCGCGCGACGTCGAAGCCTTCGTCCGGCGGCTGAAGGCCGAGATCCAGGGCGACATCGACGTGGCGGGACCGGAACTGGCGGCCAGCCTGACCGACCTTGGCCTGATCGACGAATATCACCTCTACCTGCGTCCGTTCGTGTTGGGCGGCGGCAAGCCCTACTTCGCCGGGGCGCGTCCGCCCCTGCGCCTGATCGCCACCGACCTTGTCCCGGAGGACGCCGTCAGGCTGGCCTTCGCGCCCGCCTGACATGACCGGCTGTGATCCCCCGGCGATCGGCTATAAGAGCACGCCATGACCCGCCTTGCCCTCGCCGCCCTCGCCGCCGCCGTCATCCCCGCCTTCGCCGCACCCGCCCAGGCCGCCGACTATCGCGTCGGCGGGATCGAGATCCGCCATCCCTGGACCCGCCCGGCCAAGGCCGGCATGAACGGGGTCGGCTACCTGACCCTGGTCAATGTCGGCGCCAAGCCGGTCAAGCTGCTGATGGTCCAGAGCCCGGCCGCGCGGTCGGTGACCCTGCACCAGACCAGCCAGGCGGACGGGATCGCCTCGATGCGGCCGGTGACCGACGGGCTGAGGATCGCCCCGGGGGCCAGCGTCGCCTTCGCGCCCGGCGGCTATCACCTGATGCTGATGGGCCTGACCCGCGCCCAGGCGCCGGGCGGCAAGGTTCCGCTGACCCTGCTGTTCGACGGCGGGCGGCGGATCCGCATCGAGCTGGCGGTGGTATCGGCCGCCCCGAACGCCGCCGGAGCCGACCCGATGGCCGGCATGCACCACGACCACTGAAACATGACAAAAAAGTAAGGGACGAAACGCCCCGGTTGATGGCCAAGTCGCGGTTCGGTTTTTCAACGGATCGCTGCTTCATGAAACGAATCTGGTTCGCCGCCGCCGCCATGGCCGCGCTGTCCCTGTCCGCCTTCGGGGCGAACGCCCGCGAAGACCACGACCACGCCTGCCTGAACGCGGCCTGCACCCTGCAGTCGCTGTTCGTCGCCGCCGACACGCCGACGGCCGGCGCCCCGACGATGTCGCTGGAGTCGCCGCGCTACGGGGCCTGGGGCTTCGACATCGCCGGCATGGACCGCTCGGCCAAGCCGGGCGACGACTTCTACAAGTTCGCCAACGGGACCTGGGACGCCAACACCGCCATCCCCAGCGACCGCACCCGCTACGGCAATTTCGACAAGCTGGCCGAGCTGTCGGAAGCCCGCACCAAGGCGATCATCACCGAAGCGGCCTCGGCCAAGTCGCCCGACGCCGACACGGTCAAGATCGGCGCCGCCTACAAGGCGTTCATGGACGAGGCCCTGGCCGAAAAGCTCGACGCCAAGCCGATCGCCCCCGAACTGGCCGACATCCGCAAGGTCGGGACCAAGGACGACTTCACCGCCCTGATGGGCAGGAACCCCACCACCGGCTTCTCGGCGATCCTGGGCCTGGGGATCAGCCCCGACGCCAAGAACCCGACGCGCTATGCCGTCTACGCCGCGACCGGCGGCCTCAGCCTGCCCGACCGCGACTACTATCTCGACGCCAAGTTCGCCGAGAAGAAGACCGCCTACGAGGCCTATGTCGCCCAGATGCTGACCCTGATCGGCTGGGACAAGCCCGCCGAGAACGCCAAGGCGATCGTCGCCTTCGAGACCCAGCTGGCCGAGGCCTCCTGGACCCGCGCCGAGCGCCGCGACCGCGACAAGACCTACAACCCCATGACCCTGGCCGAGCTCCAGGCCTTGACCCCGGGCTTCGCCTGGAACCGCTATCTGGTCGGAACCGAGCTGCCGGCGATCGACCGCGTGGTGGTGACCACCAACACCGCCTTCCCCAAGTTCGCCAGGATCTACGCCGACACCCCGCTCGACACCCTGAAGGCCTGGCAGGCGTTCAAGGTGGCCGACGGCGCCGCGCCGCTGCTGTCCAAGCGCTTCGTCGACGCCAGCTTCGCGTTCCGCAACAAGACCCTGGCGGGCCAGCCCGAGCAGAAGCCGCGCTGGAAGCGCGCCGTCGCCTCGGTCAACGACCAGTTGGGCGAGGCGGTCGGCCGCGTCTATGTGGCCCGCTACTTCCCGCCGGAGTCCAAGGCCAAGATGATCGACCTGGTCGGCAACATCCGCGGGGTGCTGAAGGCGCGCCTGGAGACGCTGGACTGGATGTCGCCGCAGACCAAGGCCCAGGCCGAGGACAAGCTGGCCCAGTTCACCGTCAAGATCGGCTATCCCGACAAGTGGCGCGACTATTCCAAGCTGGTGATCAAGGCCGACGACGTCTACGGCAACGCCCTGCGCTCGGGCGCCTTCGAATGGCGCCACGACGTCGAGCGCCTGAACCAGCCGGTCGACAAGACCGAGTGGGGCATGACCCCGCAGACGGTCAACGCCTACTACAACTCGGTCAATAACGAGATCGTCTTCCCGGCCGCTATCCTGCAGGCCCCGTTCTTCCATCCGGACGCCGACCCGGCCGTCAACTACGGCGGCATCGGCGGGGTGATCGGCCACGAGATCAGCCACGGCTTCGACGACCAGGGCCGCAAGTCGGACGGCAAGGGCGTGCTGCGCGACTGGTGGACCACCGAGGACGCCGCCAAGTTCAAGGCCCAGGCCGACAAGCTGGGCGCCCAGTACGGCGCGTTCGAGCCCCTGCCCGGCGCCAAGGTCAACGGCCAGCTGACCATGGGCGAGAACATCGGCGACATGGGCGGCCTGGCCTTCGCGCTTCAGGCCTACCACGCCTCGCTGGACGGCAAGCCGGCCCCGGTGCTCGACGGCTTCACCGGCGACCAGCGCGTCTATCTCGGCTGGGCCCAGGTCTGGCGCTCGAAGATCCGCGACGACGCCCTGCGCCAGCAGGTGGTCAGCGACCCCCACTCGCCGGCCTATTACCGCGTCAACGGCACGATCCGGAACCAGGACGGCTGGTACAGCGCCTTCGACGTCAAGCCGGGCGACAAGCTGTACGTCGCGCCGGAGGACCGGGTCCGGATCTGGTAGTTGGGGCGGGGGACACGCCCTCGCGGCGTGTCCCCCCTTCAAGCGCGCCGAGCCAGACGGTCAGTGCGCACTGAAGTGGCCGGGGACACGCCGCAAGGGCATGTCCCCGGCGCATGAACCCCGCGTCACAGGATCTCGTGGACTTCGTAGCGGACGCCGCCTGGAATCCGGCCGCCCCGCGCAACGGCGACTATGCCGTTGAGCCAGCCATATTTTTCCGAGGACGTCTCGAAATAGGGGGTAGTGCGGAGATAATAGTCCGAGCTGTCCACGATCTCTCCGCGGGCGAGGCGTTGATCGACCTCCGCCGAAGCCCGGCGGACGCCGCGGTAGGTCATCAGGATCGGGGCGTCGTCCTCGGTCACCAGGAGGAGACGAACATCCTGCTGGAACGCGCCGTCGGCCCTGAGCAGGAGGAGATCGGATCCGATGAGCGGGGAGACATCGCCCTTCAATCGGTCGCCGTCGAAGGACCCGCCCGAAACGGGATAGACGCGACGATCGCCGGCCGGCGTCCGACCCAGTTCGATCATCGGGTGCAGGTGAATGGACAGGTCGAAGAGCGGACGGGATTGCAGGGACAAGTGCGCGGCTCCTTATGTAGGCGTGTGGACGACCTCCTCTGACACCCTGGCCGGCGACGGCAAAACGCGGGTTTCTTACGATCACGACAAGGATGGCTTGTGAAGCGTCCCTCTTTGGAATCCCTGCGGATCCTGGGCGAGTGCGTGCGGTCCGGCAGCTTCGCCGCGGCGGCCCAGACCCTGTTCCTGACGCCGGCCGCCGTCAGCCTGCGCATCCGCACGCTGGAGCAGGACCTGGGAAAGCCGCTGTTCGTGCGCAGAGGACCTCGCGCGACCGCCACCGACGACGCGATCGCGCTCGCGGCGCGCGTCGATCGCGCCCTGGACGACATCGACCTGGCGCTCGAGGCCTTCCACAACGCCCGCCCCGTTATCCGCATCACGGCGCCGCCGAGCTTCGCCTCGCATTGGCTGGCTCCGCGCCTGGAGCGGTATCAAGCCGACAATCCCCGCATCGCCATCGAGTTCGACGTATCGACGGACCTGCGCTCCAGGAGCGGCTTCGACGTCGCGATCCGAACCGGCGGCGGCCCCTGGCCCGGCTGGACATCACACCCGCTGTTTCCCGTCGACCTGACGCCCATGCTCAGGCCGGACCTGGTCGCGCGGCATCGCATCGTCCAGCCTTCGGACCTGGAGCGGCTCATCCTGTTGCCGCATCCGGACTGGCCGCTATGGCTGAGCGAAGCCGGCGCCCCCGCCGACCGCCGGTTTCAATTTGGGGCCGTGGACTATCCCAGCCATGAGCTGAACGCGAACGCCGCCCTGGCCGGCCAGGGCGCGGCGCTGCTGCCGCGCAGCCTGTTCAAGCCGATGGTCGACGACGGCCGCCTGGCCGCGCCGTTCGACCATGCGCTGGGCGACGCCGATTGGCATTTCGCGCTTCTGCACGAGCGGGAGGTGCGGCAAGAGCCGGCCGACCTCGTGGCGTGGCTGCTGTCCGAGGCCTGACCGAGTCCCGACGCGGCCGCATCCGGGCCTTCGCGCGCTTAGAAGGTGATGTGGACCAGCCCGCCGGACGCTCGCGCCGGAAGGACCTGGTCACTGGCTGGGCCAAATTGCCCGCGTTCGGGCTCGATACGAACAGGCGATCGGGCGGCCGAAAACGCGGCTCCGAAAGCCAAACAGCGTTTTTATCGATATTGTCAAAAACGTCGAGCCGAACCCGGAAAACACTAAACCCGTCGCGGGGGATAATCGCGACGGGTCCAGCTATTTCTCGATCACTCGATCTAGGTGGGCGTTTCCTCCCCGAAACGCCGAAGGAAGGGAGCTCTCTTTGGGCTCGTTTCTTCCTTGCAAGGGTTAGAAACGGCAAATCCGAGATGGTGTCAACGGCAACGATCGTGAATCCGGCGGGCGTGGCGTTATTTTTGACACAAAACCGTTAGATTGGACCGGCGGGTCAAACTTATCGCTGATCTCTCAGCCATTTTTTGACAACTCAGTCAAAACTTACCGAAACAGCCTCTGGTGAAGCTTGTCCAGCACGGCCGACCGCGACTCGAACACATAGTCCGGCCGCGAGACGGTGACCGGCTCGACTCCGGCCGCGCCCAGGGCGGCGGCCGCCTCGAACAGGTCGGCCGTGGCCAGCAGGGCGCCGTTGGCCCGCCGCGCGCCCTGGCCGACGAACGGAGCCACGGCCGCCTGGCCCGCGGCGTCCTGCTCGGCCGGCCAGACCAGGGTGGCCAGTCGGGCCGCCCGGCCCTTGGCCTCGACCACGGACAACAGCCGCGCCAGCGAGTCGACCTGGCCGTCCGTCCACGGCGTGATCAGCGAGGCGGTCAGTTGGGCCTGGCTCTTGAGGATCACCCCGTCGGACAGGATCTTCAGGCCGTTGGCCGCCAGGGTCGCGCCGGTGGTGGTGATGTCGACCACCAGCTCGGCCGCCCCGGCCGCCGGCGCCCCCTCGGTGGCCCCGCTGCTCTCGACGATCCGATAGTCGGCCACGCCGTGGCGGGCGAAGAAGGCCCGGGTCTGGGTGACGTACTTGGTGGCCACGCGCAGACGCCGGCCCGTCTTGGCCAGATGGGCGTGGCCCACCTCGTCGACGTCGGCCATGGTGTCGACGTCCAGCCAGCTCTTGGGGGCGGTGACCACCAGGTCGGCGCGGCCGAAACCCAGGGCCCGCAGCAGCATGACCCGTTCGTCCATGTCCTCGCCGCGCTCGCGCAGCAGGTCCTCGCCCGTGACGCCCAGGTGCAGCTCGCCGCTGTCCAGCCCCGCGGCGATGTCGCCGGCCGACAGCAGACGCACCGACACGCCGGGCAAGCCCGACAGCTCGGCCGAATAGCCGCGCGCGCCGCCCGACATCTCCAGCTTGAAGCCGCACTCGGCCAGCCAGGCCTCGACCTGGTCCTTCAGCCGGCCCTTGGACGGGATGGCGAAGATCATCGGGGCGCTCATTCGCCGCCTCCCGCATAGGCTCGCGCCGGGCGCACCATGCAGCCCACGGCGCCGGTCGTTGCTTCCGCCCCGAGTCGGGCGGGTAGGCCGTCATAGCGCCCGCCAGCCGCCACCGGCCGCTCCTCGTCCAGGGCGGCGCTGCGCACCTCGAACAGGAAGCCGTCGTAATAGCCGAAGGCCCGGCCGAAGGCGGCGGCCAGCACCATGCGGTTCTCGGGGACGCCGCGCGCCGTCATGCCGGCCAGCCGCCGCCGCCAGCCGTCCAGGGCCGCCTCCAGCGCGTCCCGTTGCGGACCGCCGAGGGCCGAGATGGCGTCCAGGGCCGCGCCCGGACGGTCGCTGACCGCCAGGAAGGCCCGCACCGCGTCGGCCTCGCCGGCCGACAGCTTGCCGGCCTGAACGGCCTGGGCGCGCTCGACCAGGCGGTGGGCGATCTCGGCCGGACGCCGGCCGCCGACCGGCTCGATGCCGGCCAGGGACCACAGCTCCTGCAGCACCGCCGAGGCCTCGGCCTCCGGCAGGCCGGCCAGCAGGGCGGCGATCCGGCTTTTCTCTTCGCCCGACCCCTCGCCACCGCCGCCGTCCAGCTCGATCTTCAGCTGGCGCGGCCGGGCGAAGGCCCGCCTCAGCCGCGCGCCCAGCGGCGGGGTCAGGCCCAGGCTGTCAACGAAGGCCCCGAACAGGCTGACATCGCCCAGCAGCAGGGTCAGGTCGTCGCGACCGCCCGCCGCCGAGGCCGCCCAGGCCAGGGCGGCGATCTCGGCGTCGGCGGCCACGGGATCGCCGGCCTCGAAGGCCTCGACCCCGACCTGCAGGAACTCCTCGGCCCGATCCGAGCCGCGCGGCGCGACGCGGAACGCCTTGCCCTCATAGAAGTAGCGGCCTTCGAGCGCGCCGGCCGCCAGGTGCTGGCGGGCGATGGCGACCGTGAAGTCGGGGCGCAGGCAGGCCTCCTCGCCCGCGTCGCCGGAGACCACGAACAGCCGCGACCGCATGGCCTCGCCGGCCAGGTCCAGCAGCAGGCCCAGCGGCTGCAGCACCGGCGCGTCGGTCGGCGTCGCGCCGGCGGCCAGGAACGGGGCGCGGATGGCGTCCAGCGCCGCCGCCGGAAGGGTACGCTCGAGCCTCATGCCTCAGCCCCCGATGATGTTGCGGACCGCCGCGACCAACTCGCCGCGCGGGATCGTCTGCTGGCCGGGCCGCTCGGCCTTCCAAGCGGCGTTGTCCGCCACCCCGGCGGCCAGTTCGCGGCCGAGGTCCAGGTCCTTGATGGTCACCGTGCCCGCCGCGATCTCGTCGCCGCCCAGCATGATGGCGGCCGGCGACAGGCGGCGGTCGGCGTATTTCATCTGCGGCCGCATGCCCGAGGTCCCCAGATAGACCTCGGCCGGGATGCCCGCCGCGCGCAGCTCGCCGGCCACGGCGAAATAGTCGCCCATGTGGGCCTGGTCGAAATTGATGATCACCACCGGCCCGCGCGCCGCGCCGCCCGGCTCGCGTCCCGCCGCCCGCAGGGCCGCCACCAGGCGCGAGACGCCGAACGAGAAGCCCGTGGCCGGGGTCGACTGGCCCGTGAACCGCGCCACCAGGTCGTCATAGCGCCCGCCGCCGCCGATCGAGCCGAAGCTGACCTTGTTCCCCTTGTCGTCCGTGGTCGACAGCAGGAGCTCGGCCTCGAACACCGCGCCGGTGTAGTATTCGAGCCCCCGGACGATGGACGGCTCAAAGAGCGCCTGGTCGTCGGCCACGCCCAGGCTCTTCAGGGCCGCGTCGATCTTGGCCAGTTCCTCCAGCCCCTCGTCGCCCTCGGCCGAGCCGCCGATGACGTTGGCGATCTTCGCCAAAGTCTCCGAGCGCCCGCCGGACCCGGCCTGGACGAAGTCCAGCACCGAGTCGATCGCCTTGCCGACCAGGCCCGCGCCCTTGGTGAAGGCGCCGCTCTCGTCCAGGCGCCCCTCGCCCAGCAGCAGCCGCACGCCCTCGACGCCCAGCCGGTCCAGCTTGTCGACCGCCCGCAGCACCGACAGCTTCTGGCCGTTGGTCTCGACCCCGGCCGCGGTCAGCAGGCCGTTCAGCAGCTTGCGATTGTTGATCTTCAGCACCGCCGCCCCGCGCGGCAGGCCGGCCGCCTCCAGCCCGGCGACGGCCATGGCGATGATCTCGGCGTCGGCCTCCGGACGGGCCGAGCCGACGGTGTCGGCGTCGCACTGGATGAACTCGCGGAACCTTCCTGGCCCCGGCTTCTCGTTGCGCCACACCGGCCCGAAGGCGTAGCGGCGGAACGGCTTGGGCAGGGTCTCCCAGTTCTGGGCGGCGAAGCGGGCCAGGGGCGCGGTCAGGTCGTAGCGCAGCGCCATCCACTGGTCGTCATCGTCCTGCAGGGCGAACACCCCCTCGTTGGGACGGTCGCTGTCGGGCAGGAACTTGCCCAGGGCGTCGGCATATTCGAACGCCCCGGTGTCCAGCGCCTCGAAGCCGTAGCGCTCATAGACCGCCGACACCGCCTCCAGGATCGCCCGCTCGGCCCGCAGGTCGCGGGCCCGCTTGTCGGCGAAGCCGCGCGGGCTGCGGGCTTCGGGACGGAAGGTCTGGTCGCTGGGTGTCTGGGTCTGGTCGGTCATGCGCGCGTCGGGTCCTGGTCGTAGGTCTCGACGGATGGCGCTTGTGCTCAAGCCCCATCCGCCTTGGGCGGGGCTCGGGCTGGGTTGTCGCTAGAGCGAACGGACCCGGCCGATCCCGCGAGGCGAGGTCGGATGGTGGTGGCGGCCGTGATGATGCGGCAGGCGGGTCATTGGGGCGGGGGTATAGAGGATAGGGGAGGACGGGGGAAGAGGGCGAAAACCTAGCTTCCAGCCCTTCTCGGAAGTTTAAACGACGAGCGGCCAATTCTCGAGGGTTGAGCTCGGCGGCGATTCGGGCCGTTGTGGTTGAAAATGGAAGTTTAAGGCGCCCCATGGATCACCCACTAGACGAAGGAAAGAGAAAACTACGACGCTTGGTACAAGGGGCCTCGCCAACGGAACCCACATTACCACGGCGGCCCCCTAGTCCCCATTTCACCACGAGCACACACTCACCCCGCCCCCAACAAATTCAACGCCCTACGCCCGCCCACGCCGAGCGTAGGGCCAATTTGATCCCTCACCTCCGAAACGCCCGCATAATCACTCTCGCCCCACCACCGGGGAGGCCGTCCAGCTGGCGACCTGGCGGGTGGCGGGGGCGGTCGAGCGGGGAGCGTCCGCCGGCCGGTGTCGGAGGGCCCTTCGGGTCGGTCGGCGGAGCGTGGAGGTCCTGGATGGGGCCTCGGGCGGTCCGGACCGGACGATGGGAACACCCCCTCGGGGCCGAACGGCGAAACGCACCAGGCGCGGGCTGAAATCGCCCGCGCGGTCCAGGACGGAGCCAACGTCCTGCCCGCCGGGGGCCTCCATCGGAGCGGGTTAAAAATCCGCGATCCGAAGGCTCTCGTCCACCGGCCGCGCGGAGCGCTCCGGCCCAGGCCGAAACGGTACACTCCAAATCCTACACCGGGCATGGCCCGGACGCTCCGCCGCCTCCCCAAGCCTCAGCGGGTTTCCGCGTGAGATCGAGAAACCGTGTCCCCTGTGGACGGGCGAGGTTTGGGGACACGCCGCGAGGGCGTGTCCCCGGCCGCGGGGCCACAGTGTTTCTCGGGCCTGACCCAAGTCTTAACGACGCCTTCACCAGTGTTATCCACAGGTCACGCCAGTCCAGCAACATGAACGCCGCGTAATCTGTCCGCGAAGTAATCCACCTTTCTGGCTTGTAACTTGAGATGACGGTCCTAGGTCGGCAGGTATCGCCTCACATCTGAGGGGATGACATCCATGACCAAGACCCTGCTGCTGGCGACCACCGCCGCCGCCCTGATCCTGACCGCCGCGGCGGGCGCGCAAGCCGCCGAGGCCGCGCCGCAGGCCGCCCAGGCGCCGGTCCCCACCGGTCCGACCAGCCAGGCACCGCTGGACGACGCCATGCAGAAGGGCGTGCTGGTCTTCACCCCCGACTTCTTCGCCGCCCAGCGGCCCAACACCGCCCTGGACATGGTCGACCGGGTCCCCGGCTTCACGGTCGACGACGGCACGGGGGCGCGCGGCTTCGAGGGGGCGGTCGGCAACATCCTGATCAACAACAACCGCCCGGCCTCGAAGAACGACGCCGGCTCGGACGTGCTGGAGCGCACCCCCGCCAGCCAGGTCGACCGCATCGAGCTGATCCGCGGCGGCGCCCCGGGCATCGACATGCAGGGCTATTCGGTGGTGGTGAACGTCATCCTGAAGACGGCCGCCAGCCGCCAGTCGATCCTGACCTGGAACAACGTGCTGTTCGACGGCGGCCACGACGTCTGGGGCGGCAGCTACCAGTTCACCGCCAAGAGCGGCGAGCGCAGCTGGAGCGTGCTGCTCAGCGACGGCGTCTCGACCAGCGACTCCAACGGCGTGGGCCGCAACATCCGCCGCGACGCGGCCGGGGCGGTGCTGCGCGACGAGGCCTTCGTCAACGACAGCTGGGGCGGCAGCGACACGGCCCGGGTCAACTATTCGGGCCCGCTGGCCGGCGGCAAGGTCGAGGCCACGGCCGAGTACGGGGTCCACGACTGGAAGGAATGGCAGAGGATCAGCTCGCCGGGCGTGCTGCGGGCCAGCGACTATGCCGAGGACACCAGGTCGGGCGAGCTGGGCGTCACCTGGATCCGGCCGCTGAAGCCGAAATGGACGCTGGAGACCCGGGTCATCCACCAGTTCGAGCGCTTCGACGACGTGGCCACCGGCAGCGACAGCGAGGAGGGCCTGGACCAGCGCTTCACGGCCAAGGGCGACTCCTCGGAATCGATCGTCCGCGCCCTGGTCCGCCACGAGGCCGGCGCGGCCCTGACCATCGAGGCCGGCGGCGAGCTGGCCTACAACATGCTCGACACCCGGCAGGCCTATGTGGAGAACGGCGCGCCGGTCGCCCTGCCCTCGGCTTCGGTCAAGGTGGAGGAGCTGCGCGGCGAGGCCTTCACCAAGACCACCTGGCGGGTGAACCCGCGGCTGACCCTGGAGGGCGGGCTGCGGCTGGAGACCTCGACGATCAAGCAGTCGGGCGACGCCTCGAACAAGGAAAGCTTCTTCTACGCCAAGCCGCGCTTCCAGGCGACCTGGACGCCCAAGGCCAACCACCAGGTGCGGGTGCGCTTCGAGCGCGAGCTGGGCCAGCTGGACTTCGAGGACTTCGTAGCCTCGTCCGATTTCGACGACGGCAACGTGCACGGCGGCAATGTCGACCTAGTGCCCGAGCAGCGCTGGATCTCGGAGATCACCTTCGAGCGGCGGTTCTGGGGCGAGGGCATCGTCTCGATCGGCTACCGCCACGACCAGATCATCGGCGTGATCGACCGCAAGCCGCTGGACGGCGGCCTGTCGGCGACGGGGAATATCGGCGACGGCACGCTGGACCGGCTGTCGGTCAATATCGTGGTGCCAACCGACCGGTGGGGCGTCAAGGGCGGGCGCCTGACCTTCAAGAACGACTGGAACGAGACCCACGTCACCGATCCGACCACCCACAAGGATCGTCCGATCTCGGAGGTGCGGCCGACCCAGGCCAATATCGGCTTCCAGCAGGACATCGCCGCCTGGAAGACCCAGTGGGGGATCACCTGGCTGCCGAAGCTGGGCCGGGAGACCTTCGACCCGGACCAGACCGGCGGCTGGCGCGGCGCGGCCTATTTCGAGACCTTCGTCGAGTACAAGCCGACCCCGACCCTGTCGCTGCGCGCCCAGCTGAACATGTGGGACGACTTCGTCGTCCGCCGCACCGTCTACGCCGACCGCGACACCCGGGCGGTGGCGTTCACCGAGGACCGCGACATCAATCCGCGCTCGTTCTGGACGCTGCGGGTGAGGAAGACGTTCTGAGGTGCGTGGCCCTCGTCCTTCGACAGGCTCAGGATGAGGGCCATGGCACGGGTCCCGGCAGTAGAAAACCTCATCCTGAGCTTGTCGAAGGACGGGGTTTTCTGTTCCCGGAGCCGGCGGCTGCTACGCCTTCAGCCGCTCGATCAGCGCCGCGGTCGACGGATCGTGCTGGCCCACAGCCCCGCTCTCCAGCTCCGGCAGGATGCGACCCGCCATCACCTTGCCCAGCTCCACGCCCCACTGGTCGAAGCTGTTGATGCCCCAGATCACGCCCTCGACGAAGGTCTTGTGCTCGTAGAGGGCGATCAGGGCGCCGAACGCCTGGGGCGTCAGGCGCTCCATCAGCACCAGGGTCGACGGCCGGTTGCCGGCGAAGGTGCGCTGCGGGGCCAGGGTGGCGATTTCGGCTGGCGAAACACCCTTGGCGGTCAGCTCCGCGACGACGTCTTCGGTGGTGCGGCCCACCATGAACGCCTCGGCCTGGGC
Source organism: Caulobacter sp. Root1472 (assembly GCF_001426985.1). Classification (NCBI taxonomy): domain Bacteria; kingdom Pseudomonadati; phylum Pseudomonadota; class Alphaproteobacteria; order Caulobacterales; family Caulobacteraceae; genus Caulobacter; species Caulobacter sp. Root1472. The sequence continues at coordinate 30,816 of NZ_LMFX01000019.1, forward strand.
CAGCAGGTTGGACAGCAGCTTCTCGTGCATGCCGGCCGGGCCCTCGTCCGACTTGGCCACGCCGATCAGCTCCATCGGGGTGATGTCGGTGCCCTGGTGCATGCACTGGAAATAGGCGTGCTGGACGTTGGTGCCCTCGTCGCCGAACACCACGGTGGCGGTGCCCCGTTTGACCGGCTGGCCGTCGGGCCCGACCGACTTGCCGTTGCTCTCCATCTCCAGCTGCTGGAGGAACGAGGCCAGGCGGCGCAGGCGGTGCGAATAGGGCACGACCGAGCGGGCGCGGCGGTCCAGGCCGTTGCGGTTGAAGATCTGGGCCAGGGCGATCAGCACCGGGGCGTTGGCCTCCAGCGAGGCGGTGCGGAAGTGCTGGTCCATTTCGGCGGCGCCGTCCAGGAAGCCCTGGAATGCGTCCCAGCCGCAGGCGACGGCCACCGACAGGCTGACCGACGACCACAGCGAATAGCGGCCGCCCACCCAGTCCCAGAAACCGAACACCCGGTCATCGGCCACGCCGAAGGCGGCGGTCTTGTCCAGGGCGGTGGAGATGGCGGCCAGGTGGGCGTTGGCGCCCGCCTCGCCCAGGGCCGCGGCCAGCCAGGCGCGGGCGGCGCCGGCGTTGGCCAGGGTCTCCTGGGTGGTGAAGGTCTTGGAGACCACGATGACCAGGGTCGTTTCCGGGTCCATGTCGGCCGTGGTCAGGGCGAACTCGGCGCCGTCGACATTGGCCACGAAGCGCAGGTCGATCTGCGGCTTGATCGGCCGCAGGGCGTCCCACAGCAGGCGCGGGCCCAGGTCGCTGCCGCCGATGCCGATGTGCAGGATGGCCTTGAACGGCTTGCCGGTGGCGCCCTTGATCGCGCCGGAGCGGACGGCCTCGGCGAAGGCCTTCATCCGGGCGCGGACGGCCTCGACCTCGGCCATGACCGGAACGCCGCCGGCCTTGACGTCGGCGCCGACCGGGGCGCGAAGGGCGGTGTGCAGGACGGCGCGGCCCTCGGACGAGTTGATCGCCTCGCCGCCGAACATCCGGGCCCGGGCGCCCTCGACGTCGGCCGCGTGGGCCAGGTCCAGCGCCGCCTCGAGCCCGGCCTCGTCCCAGGCCTGCTTGGACAGGTCGATGTGCAGGCCGGCGACGTCCAGGGTCAGGGTCTCCAGCCGCCGGGGCTCGGCCTCGAAGAACTCGACGATGCGCTTTTCGCCGGCGGCCTTGGCGGCGGCTTCCAGGCGGGTCCAGGCGGCGTCGAGATCGGCCATGCGGCGTTCCTTCATGCGAGGGGTCACGGTTTTGGTAAATCGGCGTTTACCCGCGCGGGCTTACCAAACCCCTGCCGCCGCGTCATGAAGACCAATGACGTTTTTCGCGGGGAGAACTCCATGTCCTGTGACGCCGTCGCCTTTTCCGCCATGCTCTGGTTCGCCTCGGGCAGCCCGGGCCTCAAGGCCGTCGACCCGGCCCCGGCCGTGATCCAGCAGGGGCAAGCCCCGGCCTCGGTGGCCGGCGAGCCGCTATTTGTCGACATCGTCGGCCGCGCCAAGCGGCTGAAGGCCCAAGCCGAGACCTACCGCACCGGCCTGCCCAAGGACCCGGCCGCCGTCGCCGCGGCCCTGAAGGGCTTCGACGTCTTCCAAGGCCAGATCGCCGAGCTGGCCGCCCAGGACATGAAGGGCCACGTGACCCTGAAGGAGCGCGGGGCGGTCGACGACCTCAAGTGCATCCTGCGCGGCATCAGCCAGGACCTGCCCGAGAAGCTGAAGGCCGTGGGCGAGGCCAAGACCGTCAAGGACCAGGACCTGGCCCTGCGCGACATGGTCTATCTGCTGAACGACAACGTGGAAGTGATCACCGCCCCGCCGCAACCGGCGGCGTGAGGCCCTGCGTCCTTCGAGGCTCGCCTAAGGCTCGCACCTCAGGATGAGGACTGTGGGTTGGCTCTGAGTTCCTCATCCTGAGGCGCCCGCGCAGCGGGCCTCGAAGGACGCACCGCCTTATGCATCCCGATACTTCAACCCGCCGCCGCACCTTCGCCATCGAGGCTTGATAAGGCGCAGCTCGCCGTCCAGAAGGTCGCCTCCTCGCGAAACTCCTCCGCCGATCATGCCGCCAAAGTTCAAGTCCGCCGCCGTCCTCGCCGCCAGCCTGGTCCTGGGCGCTTGCGCCACCGAGACCAAGACCACGGTCTTCGTGCCGGTGGTCGCCCCCACCCCGCCCAGCTCGCTGACGCCGCAGCCGGTGATGCTGTTCAACCAGACCAAGGACGGCCGCAAGCTGTTCACCCTCGATGCCGAGTTCCCCTATTGCGACGCCGAGACCGGCAAGGTGATCGTGGTGCCGCGCTGGTACGTCACCGACTTCGCCAGCGTGCCCTGGTACGGCCAGGGCTTCGTCGACCCGCAGGGGCCGACGGCGCGGGCCGCCATCGTCCACGACTGGCTCTACACGATCGGCGAGCCGGGCAAGCGCGAGGAGGCCGACGACATCTTCCTGCGGGCGATGCTGAAATACGGCGTGCCGCCGTTCCAGGCCAACATCGCCTACAAAGCCGTGCGCATCGGCGGCGAGAAGGGCTACGGCCTGCCCACCGACTGGAAGTTCACCGATCCCAAGCGCCAGGACGTCTTCCAGCCCGCGCCCTTCGCCAAGCCCCGGACCGGCGCGGTGCGGATCTTGCCGCGCTGCCAGGGCTTCGGGGCGCTGATCCAGTCCGGCTGGCGAGCCTATCCGATCAAGGCCCCGGCGATCGCGGCCCCGCCGCCGGTGGTGGTGACGCGCACGCCGCTGGACCAGGTGCGCGAGCGGCTGCCGTTCGGCGGCAAGGGCGAGAAGAAGAAGTAGGGGGTCTCGCCCCTACCCCTTCGCCGCGGTTTCCACCGCCTCTATAACCAGCCCCTCGGTCAGCAGCTGGGGCAGGATCACCGGCGCGCCGGATCCCTTCGGATAGACCAGGTACAGCGGCACGCCGGCCCGGCCGTGCTCGGCCAGGGCGGCGGCGATGGTCGCATCGCGCTTGGTCCAGTCGGCGCGCAGCAGCACCGCGTCGCTGGCCTTGAAAGCGTCGACCAGGCGCTGGCCCTTCAGGGCGGTTCCCTCATTGACCTTGCAGGTCACGCACCAGTCGGCGGTGAAGTCGACCATCACCACCTTGCCCTGGGCCTGCAGCACCTTGACCTTCTCGGGGCTCCAGGACTCGGCCGCCAGCCCTGGGCCGGCGGAGATCTCGGCCGAAACGGCGGCCGGAGCCGAGGCGGCCGGCGCGGCGCGGACGCCAGCGACGACCAGGGCAATGGCGGCCACCAGCGACAGGGCCGCCAGGACGAACGGGACGGCCGCGCCCTTGCCGGCGATCGACCGCGCCTGGGCCAGGCCGTAGAGCCAGGCGGCGAAGGCGATCAGCACGCTGGCGGCCAGCAGGGCGGCCAGCGGGATCGACCCGGTCTGTTGGCTGTAGACCCAGGCCAGCCAGGCGGCGGTGGCGTACATCGGGAAGGCCAAGCCCTTCTTCAGCACGTCCATCCACGGACCGGGACGCGGCAGGCGGGCCAGCAGGCCGGGTATGAAGGCCAGGAGCACGAACGGCGCGGCGAAGCCCAGGGCCAGGGCCAGGAACACCAACAGCGAGGCCAGCGGCGGCTGGGTCAGGGCGAAGCCCAGGGCGCCAGCCATGAACGGCGCGGTGCAGGGCGCGGCCACGACCACGGCCAGCGCGCCGGTCAGGAACGAACCGCCCAGACCGCTGCTGCTGGTCCCCGACGCCACGCCCTGCACCGAGGCGCCGACCTCGAACACGCCCGACATGTTCAGCGCCACCAGCAGCATCAGCAGGGCCAGGCCCGCCACCACCGCCGGCGACTGCAGCTGGAAGCCCCAGCCCACGGCGGCTCCGCCCGCCCGCACCGCGATCAGCAGGCCGGCCAGGGCCAGGAAGGTGACGACCACCCCGGCCAGGAAGGCCAAGCCCTGGACGCGGGTTCGACCGGCGTCATGGGCGTGGGCGGTCAGGCTGGCCGCCTTCATCGACAGGATCGGGAAGACGCAGGGCATCAGGTTGAGGATCAAGCCGCCCAGGAAGGCGAAGGCCACGGCCAGGGGCAGGCCCAGGCTGGCGCCGTCGGCCGAGCCATGGGCCTTGGCCGGCGCGGCGGGCGGCGCGCCCAGGCCGCCGGCGGCGGCGGGGATCGCGCCCGGCGTGGCGGTGATCTCGTAGGCCGCGCCGTTCAGGGCCAGCACGCCGGCCAATTCCGTGGGTTTGGCCTCGGCCTGGGTGAAATCGTAGCCGGGGGTCAGCGACAGGGTCAGGCCCCCGGGGCCGCGCTCGATCGCCTGCTCGGGCGGGTGCTCGATGACCTTGCCGGAATAGGGATAGAAGAACGCGCCGGACAGGTCGGCGCCCTTCAGCGGCGCGCCGGTGACGGCCAGCTTCAGCACCGAGCCCTGGAGGTCGAACACCGCCTTCAGCCCGGCCGGCTTGGGAGCCTTGGCCAGGGTCTCGGCGACCTTGGCGCCCCACTTCGGGTCGGTCTGAGGCGTCCCCGCCACCACGGGCAGGGTCAGGGTGACGACGGCGTCCTCGGGCACGCAGACCTGCTCGCAGACCAGAAAGGCGGCGGCGGCCTTCAGGGTGACCACCGAGCCGACCTGGGCGCTGGCCGGCGCGCTGATCGGCACGGGCAGCAGCACCTCGCCGGTATAGGCGAAGTCCAGCAGCGGCCCGACACGGCTCTTCTCGGGGGTCGGCCAGACGATGTCGCCGGCGGTCCAGCCGGCCGGCAGGGTCCAGACGATGCGCGTCGCGTCGCCGGCGTCGCCGGGATTGCGCCAATAGGTGTGCCAGCCGGGCTGGATCTTCTGGCGCAGGGCCACATAGACGGTCGAGCCGGGCGCGACACCGGCGTCCTGCGACACCAGCTCGACCTCGATGTGCCCGGTCTGGATCGGTTCGGCCTTGGCCGTTCCGCCCAAGCCCGGCGCGCCGACGCAGAGGGCGATCACCAGCGCCGGAAGGACGGCGAGCAGCTTTCGAAGCGACATGAACAGGTTCCAGGCTGGCCCAGGGTACAGATGGGGCAAGACACATGACCTCTCCAAGCGCTCTCGACAATGGCCAAGCCGCCGTGATCAGGTCGGTGACCCGCGTTCGCAAGAGAGTCGCCCACCCATGCCCGCTTCCTTCGACGATATCGAGATCGGCCAGGTGGTCACGCTGGGGACCACGGTGGTCGACGGCAAGGCGTTGGACGCCTTCTGCGCGGCCTTCCAGCCCGGCTGGCCGGCGGCCAGCGGCGCGCCCGACACCATGGTCTTCGCCATCTGGTCCAAGCTGGACGCCGAGGCCAGCGCCGCCTGGCCCCAGACCAAGCGGGTCGGGGTCGACGCCCTGCGCTGGCTGCGCAACCCGCCGGCCGGCGAGCTGTTGCGCGGCCGCATGACGGTGATGGGCAAGGACCCGGTGGGCGACGGCAAGGGCATCGTCATCGCCCAGCACGACCTGCTGGACGAGGCGGGGCGCCTGGTCTTCTCGTGCCTGACGCGGAGTATCTTCGCGCGGTGAGGCCTTGCGTCCTTCGAGGCTAGCCTGCGGCTCGCACCTCAGGATGAGGACCTCGGTGCACCGCATTCCTCATCCTGAGGCGCCCGCGCAGCGGGCCTCGAAGGACGCACCAAGTTCACTTCAGAAACGAAAAAGGCGGCGGGCTCTTTCGAACCTGCCGCCTCTTCCAACGCCGTGGAGCGTAAAGCCTAGTTCAGCGCGCCGTTGGCGACCTGCTGCTGCTGGCGCAGGGTGGCCAGGGCGATCAGGCGGTCCCAGCCGATCAGCGACACCAGGTGCGCATAGATCTGAGCCAGGGCGCCGCTGGTCTGCAGCTCCTTGATCTTGTCGGCCGGCAGGGCGTTCAGCTTCTCTTCCGAGACGCCGAAATACTCGGCCACGGTCTGCGGCTCGCCCGGCTGGCCGTTCTGGTCCATCGGGGTGAAAACGGCCTTCTTCAGTTCGAAGAGGTCGTTGTCCTTCAGCAGTTGCACGAACGAGTCGGTGCGGCGGCGCTCGACTTCGAAATCGTCGCAGAACTTGATGCAGTTCTGGGTGTATTCGGTCGGCTCGCCCTTGTCGTCGAACAGCGGGGTCTGGCCGCCCTCGGCCAGCAGGTCCGAGCCGCGGTCGATGCAGACGATCAGCCGGTCCTGGCTCTCGTCATTGGCCAGGACGAACGGATAGCGGCGGATATAGGCGGGGATGTAGGCGCCCGCCTCGAAGGCGCCGTCGGCCTGGATGAACAGGTTCTCGCCGGTGTTCAGGCCCATCACGGCCAGCGGCACGCGGTCATCGCCGGCGAAGATCACCGGATAGCTGAGGGCGGCCGGGGCGAATTCGGTGACGGCCAGCGGCACGGCGGTGCCGTTCAGGGCGAAGCTGTACGGCTTGTCCTTGTGGACCAGGGCGAGCTTGGCGTGCTGCTCGCGGTTCAGCGGCTCCGGCGAGGAGTAGAAGAGGACGTTGCCGGAGATGCCGCCGGCGGGTTGGGTCGTTTCCATGAACAGCTCGACAAAAGGCTAATGAACGGACGCCTATTGCGCTCAGGCGGCCTTTAAAGGTCTGGCGCTTCTAGCCGATCCCGCGGGGCCTCGCAATCGACCCCTCCGCCCTGCGGTTCAGCGGCGCTTCGGTTTCGCCCGTGGCGGGAGAACGGACGCGAAAGATCGCCGCGTCGGGCGGCTTCCGGGGCGACCATCGCACGGCCGCGCTTGACGCAGGCCCTCGGCGCCGGTCTGTGGGAAGGATCGAGCGGAGGCCGTCCATGACCCGAAACGCCCTGTTGTCGGCCGCCCTGGCCGGCCTCCTGCTGGTGGGTTGCGCGCCGGTCCAGGACCGGTTCTCGGGCTCGAAGGCCGCGCCCTACGCGGTCAGCCCCAGCACGAGCAGTTGGACCAAGCCGCCGCCCGGCTACCTGACCACTGGCATGAACCTGGACGGGGCGCTGATCGTCGGCCCGCCGCCGGCCCCGGACTCGCCGCGCGGCAAGGCCGACCGGGCGACCTTCGAGGCCACGCGCAAGCTGGCCGGCACGCCGGCCTGGAACACGGCCATCGCCGACGCCGACCTGTCGGGCGCGCACGGCTTCAAGAGCTTCTCCTGCGCGGCCGGCGTGACGATCGGACCGCAGGCGACCCCGACCCTGGCCCGGCTGCTGCTGCGGATGACCGACGACGCGGCCACCCTCTACCAGCCGGCCAAGGCCGCCTTCCAGCGTCCGCGCCCGCCGGTCGGCAATACCCGGCCGATCTGTGTGCCACGCGAGAAGTGGATCGAGACCGATGGCTCCTACCCGTCCGGCCACGGCCTGATCGGCTGGTCCTGGGCGCTGGTGATCGCCGAGGTCGCCCCCGAGCACGCCAGCGCCGTCCTGGCCCGTGGTCGCGACTTCGGCGACAGCCGCGTCGTCTGCGGCGTGCACTATCCCAGCGACATCGAGGCCGGCCGCTATCTGGGCTCGGCCCTGGTCTCGCGCCTGCATCAGGACCCGGCGTTCATGGCCGACCTGGCGAAAGCCAGGGCCGAGGTGGCGGCGTCCCGGGCGAACGGAACGCCGACGGGGTGCTCCGCCGGGTAGGCGGGCGGCGTTCACCCCGCCTTCTCCGGGCTCACCGCCGCTCGAACGGATCTCAATCCAGCATCCGCTCCAAGGTAGAAAGCTCATCGGCCTCGCGGGAGGGTTTGTCCCAGCGGATCCGGTTGATGCGCGGGAACCGCATGGCCACGCCTGACTTGTGGCGGGTCGAGCGCTGCAGACCCTCGAACGCCACCTCGAACACCAGGCCGAACTCCAGGTCGGCGCGCACCGAGCGCACCGGCCCGAACCGCTCGATCGTGTGGTCGCGCACGAACTTGTCGATCTGTTTCAGCTCCTCGTCGGTGAAGCCGAAATAGGCCTTGCCCACCGGCGTCAGGTGGCGCGTCCCGGTCTCATCCTCGCGCCAGACTCCGAAGGTGTAGTCGGAATAGAAGCTGGACCGCTTGCCGTGGCCGCGCTGGGCGTACATCAGCACCGCGTCGATCAGGCGAGGGTCACGTTTCCACTTGAACCACGGGCCCTTGGGGCGGCCGGGCTCGTAGACGCTGTCCCAGCGCTTGAGCATCAGGCCCTCGGCGATGGCTGGATCGCCTTCCGGCGGCTGGGCCCGCAGGGCCGCCAATTCCTCCCAGGTCGCGAAGGGCTGGATCGGCGACAGGTCGATGCGCGGGCTGGCCGCCTGGTCCACGAACGCCTCCAGCCGCGCCCGGCGTTCCCGGAACGGCAAGCCGCGCAGGTCGGCCTCGCCGTCCAGCAGCAGGTCATAGGCGCGGATACCCGCCGGATAGGCGTGCAGTTGCTTGGCGTCGACGGTCTTGCGGTTCAGTCGCTGCTGCAGGTCGCCGAAGCTGGCCACGGCCCCGTCGCGCATTACCAAGAGCTCGCCGTCGATCGCCCCCTCGAAGGTCAGGGCCTCGACCACGTCGGGAAAGGTCGCCGAGATGTCGTCGCCGGTGCGGGTATAGAGCCGCTTCTCGCCCCGCTCGCTGACCGCCTGGACGCGGATGCCGTCCCACTTCCACTCGGCGGCGTAGTCGGCCGGATCCAGCTTGGCGAAGTCGACCGCCTCGTCGATCGCCTGGGCCAGCATGACCGGCCGGAAACGACCGGGCGCGTCGGGCGAGGGCTGTTCGGAGCGCCCCTCCAGCCAAGCGAACAGGTCGCCATAGGGCGGGGTCATGGCGTGCCAGACCTCCTCGACCTGGCCAATCTCCACCTGGCCGAAGTCGGCGCAGGCCTGCTTGGCCAGCCGCGCCGAGACCCCGACCCGCAAGCCGCCGGTCATCAGTTTCAGCAGCGCCCAGCGGCCGTCGGCGTCCAGGGCGTCCAGCCAGCCTTCGATCAACCGCTGCACTTCGGATCGGGACGCGGTGCGCAGGCTCTCGACCACTTCAGACAGGTCGGGCTCTCGATTGGCGCCGGGCTTCTCGGGCCATACCAGGGCAACGGTCTCGGCCAGGTCGCCGACATAGTCATAGGACCAGGCGAACAGCTGGGGGTCCATCCGGCCCTCGACCGCCTTGCGGATGAAGGCCGGCTTGGCGGCGTTGAACGACAGCGCTCCGGTCAGGGCCGCCAGCACCCAGCCGCGCTCGGGATCGGGGGTCTCGCCCAGGAAGTCCTTGATCAGGGTCAGCTTGGCGTTGCGCGAGCTGGTCAGGGACAGCCGGTCGAGAAGGTGGGCGAAGGCGCGCATGATCGTCTTTCAACGCACGAGATCGCGCGGCGGCCAAGCCTTCGCTGTGGCCAAGCTTTCATCGCCAAGCTACCCTGGGTGCGTTGCTTGGGGGAAACACGTCTTGCGTCAGTTCGAAGCCGCCGTGGCGGCAATGGTCCTCTGCGTCGCCGCGCCCGCGTTCGCGGCCGACCAGCCTTCCACCCCGCCGGCGGTCACGGCTTCCGCGCCGGACCTGTCCTGGCAGGACAGGCTGGAACGCCATACCGGTGTGGTCGATCTGCCTCAGGCCAAGGCCCGGCTCAATCTCGGGACCGACTACTATTATCTCGACGCGGCAGCCTCGCGGCGCGTGCTGGTCGAGGGCTGGGGCAATCCGCCGGACGCCGCCGATGGCGTGCTGGGCATGATCTTTCCCGCCCGCTTCAAGCCGCTGGACGGGCCGTCCTGGGGCGCGGTGATCAGCTACCAGGATTCCGGCTATGTCGCCGACAAGGATGCGCGCGACACCGATTACGACAAGCTGCTGGACGACCTGCGCAAATCCGAGCCCGAGCAGAACGCCGAACGTGAAAAGGCCGGCTATGCCAGCCTGCACCTGGTGGGCTGGGCCGAGCGGCCGACCTATGACGCCACGCGGCACGTGGTGATCTGGGCGCGCGACCTGAAGGCCGGCAACGCCTCGGTCGACACCCTGAACTACGACATCCGCCTGCTGGGCCGCAAAGGCGTGCTGAGCCTGAACGTCATCTCCAGCATCAACGACCTGCCCGAGGTGCGCGCCGCCGCCGGCCACATCGCCGACCAGGCCGCCTTCGTGCCGGGCCAGACCTATGCCGACTTCCACAAGGGTCAGGACAAGATGGCCGAGTATGGCGTCGCCGGCCTGATCGCCGCGGGCGTGGGCGCCGCGGCCGCCAAGAAGCTGGGCCTGCTGGCGATCCTGGCGATCTTCCTCAAGAAGGGCGCCGTGCTGCTGGTCGCGGCGTTCGGCGCGGTCGCCGCCTGGTTCCGCCGGACCTTCCTGGGCCAGAAGGACGTCGCGGCGAAGGCCTCCAAGCCGCCCAGCGGGCCGGACCTGATCTCCTAGGATCGGGCGAGGGGTCCGGCGGCGAGGTCGGGCTTGCGAGCAGCTCGAACATCTGTTTGATTGGCCGCGTCCGGAGCCCGGACCCGGAGGCGCCATGAGCCCGCCCGAGCCGTTCGTACCCCATCCACGCAAGAGCCCGCTGACCACGCCGTGGGAGCCGATCTTCGCCGACATCCGCGACGATCGCTGGGTCCTGGCCGTGGAATTGCGCGAGCCGCACACCAACTCCCGTGGCGGCCCGCACGGCGGCCTGATCGCCGCCCTGGCCGACAACGCCATGGGCTTGTCGTGCGGGGTGATGCTGGCCCGGCTGGAGATCCCCAGCAGGGGTCTGGTCACCGTCTCGCTGGGGCTCGACTACCTGGCCGCCGCCGAGATCGGCCAGTGGCTGGCCTTCGACACCGACTTCATCAAGCCGGGCAAGAGCCTGTGCTACGCCGAGGCCACGGTGCGGGCCGACGACAAGCCGGTGGCCCGGGCCCGAGCGACGTTCAAGGTGATGTGAGGGGGCCCCCTACTCCCCCTCCTCCTCGTCGTAACCCACCAGCCGCAAGGCCCGCGCCGGGATGCCCTGCAGCTCGCACCAGCGTTCCAGGGCCTCTTCGCGGCCGTGAGTGATCCACACCTCGCCCGGGCGCAGCTCGTCGAGGGTGGCGGTCAGCTCGTCCCAGTCGGCGTGGTCGGAAATGATCAGCGGCAGCTCCACGCCCCGCTGGCGGGCCCTGGCCCGCACCCTCATCCAACCGCTGGCGAAGCAGTCGACGGGATCGGGAAACCGCCGCGACCAGCGGTCGGCCAGGGCCGAGGGCGGAGCGACGATGATCGCGCCCTCGAAGTCCTTCTTCGTGCCGGTGGTGGCGGGCGCCAGCAGGCCGAGATCGACGCCGTGGCGGCCATAGAGCCGGTTCAGCCGGTCCATCGCGCCGTGCACGTGGATGGTTCGGTCCCAGCCGGCCTCGCGCAGCAGGCGGATCACCCGCTGGGCCTTGCCCAGGGCGTAGGCTCCGACGATGTGCGCGCGCTCGGGAAACTGCTCGACGGACTTCAGGAGAGCGGCCACCTCGCCCCTGTCATCGGGGTGGCGGAAGACCGGCAGGCCGAAGGTCGCCTCGGTCACGAACACGTCGCAGGGCACGGGCTCGAAGGCCGGGCAGGTGGGATCGCGGCGACGCTTGTAGTCGCCGGAGACGACGATGGTCATGCCCTTCCAGCGGATCACCGCCTGGGCGGAGCCCAGCACGTGGCCGGCCGGGACCAGCCCGACCTCGACGCCGTTGTGGGTGAAGGCCTCGCCGTAGGCCACTGGCTGGCGGCGGCCGGCGAAGTCGTCGCCGTAGCGCTCGGCCATGATCGCCAGGGTCTTGGGGGTGGCGGCGACCACGCCGTGTCCGGCCCGGGCGTGGTCGGCGTGGCCATGGGTGATCACCGCCCGGTCCACCGGGCGGACGGGGTCGATATAGAAGTCTCCGGGCGGGCAGTAGAGCCCGTCGGGCTTCGGACAGATCAGGTCCTGCGGCTTCATTGGCTGGATATGGGAACGCGCGCGGCTATAAACCTATCCGCAGGAGCCTTGAATGAACAAAGATCTGAGCGCGGGCGAACAGCATCGGCTGATCGCCAACACCATGAACGAGGGCAGCCCCCAGGCCCGGGCCCTGGGGTTCCAGACCCTGGAGATCGGCGAGGCCGTAGCCATCCTCAAGGTCCCCTACCGGCCCGAAATCGTCGGCGACCCGGAGACCGGGGTAATCGCTGGCGGGGTCGTCACCACCCTGCTCGACCACGCCAGCGGCCAGGCCGTGCACGCGGCGATGACCGAATGGACCTCGATCGCCACCCTCGACCTGCGCATCGACTACATGCGGCCAGCGCAGCCGGGCCGCGACGTCCTGGCGCGCGCCCATTGCTACAAGCTGACGCGCTCCGTGGCCTTCGTGCGGGCCGTCGCCTACGAGGACGATCCCGACGACCCGGTAGCCGCCGCCCAGGCCGCCTTCATGCTGGATTCCAGCGCCGGCAAGAAGCCGGGTGCCAACCTCAAACCGCCACGATCCAAGACGGAGGGCGCGGCATGAGCGACGCCGACAGCCGACTGAGCGCCGTCTTGGGCTCGATCCCCTACGCCCGGTTCATCGGCATGCGCGCCGAGCTGGCCGGCGACGAGATGACCGCCATCCTGCCGTTCTCCGACCGCATCATCGGTAATCCGATGCTGCCGGCTATTCACGGCGGAGTGCTGGGCGCGTTCATGGAGATGACCGCCCTGGCCCAGCTTTCGGTGGCCGAGCCGCTGAAACGCCAGCCGCGCACCATCGACATCTCGATCGAGTACCTGCGCTCGGGCCGTCCGCTGACCACCTTCGCCCGCGCCAGGATCAACAAGGTCGGCCGCCGGATCGCCAATGTCCATGTCGAGGCCTGGCAGGAGCAGCGCGCCGCCCCGATCGCGGCCTTGCGCGGCCATTTCCTGCTGACCTCCGCGGAAGACTGATCCGAACGGAGAACGCCGGTCCCGAAGGTAAAAGTTTCCACTGTAACGGTTTCATTAGACAGCATTACACCTCTGTAATGCCAATTACCGCCGTCAACGTTTCTTAAAAACGCTTCATGAAGCAAAGGTAACGGGTGTTCACCATCCCGCGGGCCTATACCCCTGATCACCGGACGCGGACGGTGCGCCGGACCAACAGGGAACCAAGACAATGACCTTCTCGAACAACGCCTTCTCGGGTTTCGCCAGCATCGTTCTGGCCATGCTGCCCCTCGTCGTGATCGCCGGTTCGCTCGTCACGAGCTTCTGAGTGATCGCCGCGTAGCTCCACCGGGATTGCGACCCTCAGGCGCTCAGCGCCGCGCGGGCCGCCCGGTGGAGAAGGGCGTGACGATGCGCCAATCGATCGATGTCGGCGTCGTATCCGCCGCCGATCACCCCCGCCACGGGGATCCTCCTTTCCAGACACGAGCCCAGGACGAACGCCTCGCGCCGCGCGAGCTCCTCGTCGCTCAGGCCTAGACGCCCCAGCTTGTCGTCCGCGTGCGGATCGACCCCGGCGTTGAAGAACACCAGGTCCGGCGCCACGTGCGCCAGCAGGTCCGGCACGACCTCCATCAACTTCTGCAAATAGGCCTCGTCGCTCGTGCCGTCCGGCAGGTCGATGTCCAGATCGCTGACCGCCTTGCGGGCCGGGAAGTTCTTCTCGGCGTGCATCGAGAAGGTGAAGACGCTGGGATCGCCTTCGAAGATCCGGGCCGTGCCGTCGCCTTGATGGACGTCCAGGTCGACGACCAGAACCTGACCGACCTTTCCTTCCGCCAGCAGCCGGCGGGCCGCCACCGCGACGTCATTGAACACACAGAAGCCCGCTCCGGTGTCGGCCTGGGCGTGATGGCTGCCGCCGGCGGTGTTGCAGGCGATCCCGTGGGCCAGGGCCAGGCGCGCCGCCGCCAGGGTGCCGCCCACGGCCGCCTGGGCGCGCCTGGCCACCGACTCGGTGTTCGGCAGCCCGACCCGTCGCGCCACGTCGGCCGGCAGCGTCAGATCGATCACCCCGCGCACATAGGCCTCGTCATGGACCATCAGCAGGCTGTCCAGATCGATCGGGTCGGGTCGGACGAACCCCGCCGGTCCGGCGACGCCTTCGGCTTCCAGCACGGCGGCCAGCCGCGCGAACTTGTCCATCGGAAAGCGGTGGCCGGCCGGCATCTCGGCGCGGAAGGCGGGGTGGTGGACGATGGGCGGAAACGGCGTGGCCATGACGCAACGATGGGAAAGGCGCCGCCCTGACGCAAGGTCACGTCTTGCCCCGCCCGCCCGGCGCGCCTAACCAACCGCCATGCGCACGCCCGAGAACCTCGCCGAGATCCTGACCCTCGAAGCCATCGAGGTGAACCTGTTCCGCGGCGTCAGCCGCAATGACGGCTTTCCCCGCATCTTTGGCGGCCTGGTCATCGCCCAGGCCCTGACCGCGGCCTACAAGACCGTGCCCGACCGGATCTGCCACTCGCTGCACGCCTATTTCATCCGGCCCGGCGACGTGGACGCCCCGGTGCTCTACGAGGTCGAGCGAGCCCGCGACGGCGGCACCTTCACCACGCGCCGGGTGGCGGCCATCCAGCACGGCGAGCAGATCTTCAACCTGGCCTGCTCGTTCCAGACCCCGGAAGACGGCCTGGAACACCAGATGGGCATGCCCGACGCGCCCGATCCGGAAAGCCTGCCCACAGACGCCGAGTACCTGCGCTCGCTGGGCGAGGAGGCGCCTCCCCGCTTCGTGAAGATGGCCGAACACCCCCGGCCGGTGGACCTGCGCTGGGTCGATCCGCAACATCCGACCCGGCCGACGCCCAAGCCGTCGACCAAGCAGGTGTGGATGCGGGCCCGCGCGCCCATCGGCGATGACATCCGCCTTCAGCAGTGCGCCCTGGCCTACGCCTCGGACATGGCCTTCATGGAAAGCGCCCTGCGCCCGCACGGCCTGATCTGGACGACGCCCGGCCTCCAGGCCGCCAGCCTGGACCACGCCATGTGGTTCCACCACCCCTTCGACTTCAACGACTGGATCCTGTTCGCGCAAGACAGTCCGTCAGCCTCGCAGGGTCGCGGCCTGGTGCGGGGCCAGATGTTCAGCCGCGACGGCAAGCTGGTGGCCTCCGTGGCCCAGGAGTGCTTGATGCGGGTGCGCAAGTAGCGCCGCGCGGCCAGCCCTCTCAGGCTGCGGACCCGCCGGCCGTCATCGTCACCACGCCAGCGTGGGCCAGGCCGCGCAGCAGCGAGCCGACGTGCATGCCGACGTCCAGTTCTCCGGCCAGGGCCATCCGCAGGGCTTCAGCGGCGGGGACCCAGAACGGTTCGATGCGTTCGGTGGGATCATTCTTGGGCGCGGCGACCCGCACGACGTTGCGCGCCAGGACGATATGGGCCCGATTGGCGTGGGTGGAGGCGTTGGGCCGGGCGTCGCCCACCCACACCATGTCACCCGCGCAGCCGGTTTCCTCCAGCAGCTCGCGGGCCGCCGCCGTGCACGGATCAGCGTCCGACGGATCCATGCCGCCGGCGGGCAGCTCGATGGAAAAATCGGCGATGCCATGCCGATACTGCCGCACCAGCAGCAGGTTGTCGTCGGCGTCCAGAGCGACGATCTCGACCCAGTCAGGGTACTCCAGGACGTAGTAGGGAGCGACGGAGACGCCGTCCTCGGTGACGCAATCGTCCGCGCGCACCGCGATCCAACGGTCCTTGTGGACATAGCGCGAGCCGGTCACGCGCCACTTTCCCCCTTGGGCCAACTCGTCCGCCATTTTGCCCTAGACCTCGTCCCCGTCTTCCAGCGGACCTTCGGGCTCCCCGACCATCGCCGGCGGATCGGCCAGGACCAGGCCCTCGGCGATCTTGACCTCGGGCACGGCCGCGCGGGTGAACGGCAGGTACCAGGTCTGGCCGCCCAGGGCCGGGGTGATCTCCAGCAGGTCGTCCGCGCCGAAGTTCTGGACGCTCTTGATCCTGCCGATCAGGTCGTTGGTGACCGCGTGGCGCACGGTCAGGCCGATCAGGTCGGCCAGGTAGAATTCGTCTTCCTCGGGCTCGGGCAGGGCCGAGCGCGGGACGTGGAGGCGCAGGCCACGCAGGGCGTCGGCCGCTTCCTTGGTGTCGATCCCAGCGCAGCGGGCGACGACGCCGTCCTTGGCCACCCGGGCGCTGCTCAGGGTCAGGGCGGGCGAGCCGTCCTGCCGCATCAGCACCTTGAACTTGGTCAGGGTAAGCGGGTCTTCGGTATAGGCCGCGATCCGCACCTCGCCACGCACGCCGAACGCGCCGGCGACGCGGCCGACCAGGATCAGGGTCTGCGAGGGAGACTGGGTCATGGGCGTGACTTGCGGAGCGCGCAAAAGAAAACGCCGCCGCCGAACGGATGTCCGGCGGCGGCGCTTCCGAGGGCCTTAGCCTTCGGTGGTTTCTTCCGAAGCCGGAGCTTCTTCAGCGGCGGCTTCGGCGGCCGGAGCCTCTTCGGCGACGACTTCCGGTTCCGGAGCCGGAGCCGCGGCGGCTTCGGCGGCCGCGGCGGCGGCGGCTTCAGCGGCGGCCTTGGCGTCTTCCTTGGCCTGGGCTTCAGCGGCGGCGCGCTCTTCGTCGCGCTGGGCGCGTTCGGCCAGGCGCTCTTGCGCCTTCTTGCCCGGAGCGCCCTTCTGCGGGTTGTTGCCGTGGGCCCAGGTGGTCAGGCCTTGAGCGGCCAGGAAGCGAGCGACGCGGTCGGTCGGCTGGGCGCCCTTCTTGAGCCACTCCTGGATGGACTCGACCTTCAGGGTCACGCGCGCGGCGTCGTCCTTCTTGAGCAGCGGGTTGTAGGTGCCGACCTTCTCGATGAAGCGGCCGTCGCGGGGCGAATGGCTGTCGGCGACGACGATCGAGTAGTAGGGGCGCTTCTTGGCGCCGCCACGGGCGAGACGGATCTTCAGCATAGTCTTAGTCCTTGGTCTAAAGTTCTATTTCTTGAACGGGTTGAAGCCGGGCAGGCCCAGGCCGGAGAGAGGGTTGGGCTTGTCGCCGCCGCCCCCGAGACCCGGCATGCCGGGCAGCCCCGGAAGGCCTTGGCCTCCCGCTGCATTGGGATCGGGCTGGGCCAGCTTGCCCCCGCCCATGGATTTCAGTCGGCTCATGTCGCCGCCGCCCATCATCTGGGCCATGCGGGCCATGCCCTTGCCACCGTCCTTGCTCATGGCCTTGAACATGTCGGCCATCTGGCGGTGCTGCTTGAGCAGGCGGTTGACCTCGGCCACGTCGACCCCGGCGCCGGCCGCGATGCGGCGCTTGCGCGAGGCCGCCAGGACGTCGGGCTTCTTGCGCTCCAGCTTGGTCATCGAGCTGATGATCGCCTGCTGGCGGCGGAAGATGCTGTCGTCGATGCCGCTCTCGGCGATCTGCTTCTTGACCTTCTGAACGCCCGGCAGCAGGCCCATGATGCCCTGCATGCCGCCCATCTTCTGCATCTGCGACAGCTGGGCCGACAGATCGTTCAGGTCGAACTGGCCCTTGGCCAGCTTCTTGGCCATGCGCTCGGCTTCGGCCACGTCCAGGTCCTGGGCGGCCTTCTCGACCAGGGCGACCACGTCGCCTTGCCCGAGGATCCGGCCGGCCACCCGGCGGGCGTCGAACACATCCAGGGCGTCGATCTTCTCGCCGGCCCCGAGGAACTTGATCGGCAGGCCGGTGACGTGGCGCATCGACAGCGCCGCACCGCCCCGACCGTCGCCGTCGGCGCGGGTCAGGATCAGGCCGGTCAGCGGCAGGCGCTCGTGGAAGGCTTTCGCCGTGCGCACGGCGTCCTGGCCGGTCAGGCTGTCGGCGACCAGAATGGTTTCGGACGGCGTGGCGATGCGGGCGATTTCCGCCGCCTCGCTCATCATCGCCTCGTCCAGGGTCGTGCGGCCGGCGGTGTCGAGGATCAGGACGTCGTAGCCGCCCAGCTTGGCGGCCAGCATGGCGCGCTTGGCGATATCGGCGGCGCTCTGGCCGGCGACGATCGGCAGGCTCTCGACCTCGACCTGCTTGGCCAGCATGGCCAGCTGTTCCATGGCGGCCGGGCGGCGGGTGTCGAGCGAGGCGACCAGCACCTTCTTGCGCTCGATCTTGTTCAGCCGCAGGGCCAGCTTGCCGGTGGTGGTGGTCTTGCCCGAGCCCTGCAGGCCGGCCATCAGGATCACCGACGGCGGGTTCAGGGCCAGGTTCAGGCCGGTGGGGACCTCGCCGCCCAGCATGTCGACCAGGCCGTCATAGACGATCTTGACCACCTGGTCGGCCGGCTTGACCGAACGGATGACCGCCTCGCCCGAGGCGGCTTCCTTGGCCTTGCTGATGAAGTCCTTGACCACTGGCAGGGCGACGTCGGCTTCCAGCAGGGCGACGCGGACCTCGCGCAGCGCCTCGTCGACGTCCTTCTCGGACAGCACGCCGCGACCACCGAGGCGGTCGAAGACCCCTGAAAGTCGCTCTGTAAGGCCGTCGAACATGCGGAACCCACACCAAACCAAAAGACCAAACGCGATCAGCCCCCATGGACGATCACGTCGATGGGGGTCCTCGCCGTCCTCGTCCGGATGGATCCTGCGCTAGCAGGCCGGGGTCGTGACGGTGGAGGCGCTGCTGATGAAGCGCCGGAAGCGCGCGCTTATGCACGAAAGGGGGCGGGGAGTCAAAGTGGGGCGGACTCTTCCGCGCGGGCTTTGGCGGCCACGGCCGGGACATGCTCAACGATCGCGTTGAATTCGTCGCGGCCGATCGGATCGAGATCGTCATAAGCGCGCAGGTGAGCGGGCCACCAGCCGTGACGCATGCCGGCGGCGAAGAGAGCTCGAGCGGTTGCGTTCAGTTCGAAATCGGACGGTCGATCGGTCATCAGCCCCGCAGCTCCAGCCCGTTGCCCTCGGGGTCGGACAGATAGAGCGACGTCGCCTCGCCGGTCGAGCCGTAGCGTTCGCCGACGTCGCCGATCTTCACGCCGTGACTTTCCAGGTGCGCCCGCACCGTGTCGACGTCGAAATCGACCACCCGCAGGCACAGGTGGTCCATGTTGTGGCCGTCCGCGCCCGGCGCCGCCCCGCCCATTTGGCCCAGGCGGCCGGCGACGTCGACCAGGTCGATCAGCTGGGCGCCGGCTCGCAGTTGCACCAAGCCGATGGCGTCCTGCCGGCGCTCGACGGCGCAGCCCAGCACCTCGACATAGAACCGCTCCATCAGGACCGGGTCGCGGGCGCGGATCACCACGTGGTCGATGCCGAGCAGGCGCATGGCGAAGGTCTCCGACGACTATCACGCCGAGGTATTCACGGTCGGCCGGCCCGGCAAGGCCGGCCGACGCGTGTTCGCTTCAGAGCAGCCAACCGCTGGTCGACAGGCCGCTTCCCAACACCAGCACAGCGAAGTCGGAATTGGCGTCGCCGTCTAGGTCGCCCCAAATGACCGAGGCCTGGCTGAACAGCCCGCTCAAGCCGAACGCGCCCAGATCTACGCCGCCCAGAGCGCCGACCGCCGAGAAGATGCTGGCATAGGTGCTGACCATGATCTGGCCCAGGCCGCTGGCGGTGAGGTGCGAGACCAGCGAGAAAGCCTGGTCGCCGTCCAGGGCGCTGTTGGCGTCCAAGGCGCTGAAGTCGAACAGGTCGCCGCGGCCGTAGTCGCTGACGAAGTCGATCGACCGCCCCCCGGTCCCGAACGAGGCGCTGTCGAAGACGAAGATGTCGCCGCCGCCGCCGCCGACCAGGATGTCGAAGTCGGCCCCGCCGTTCAGCCGGTCGGCGCCTGACCCGCCCAGCAGGATGTCCTTGCCGCCGGCCCCGAACAGGCTGTCGGCGCCGCCTTCGCCGCTCAGCACGTTGAAGGCGTCGTTGCCCTCGATCACATTGGCCGCACCGTTGCCCGTGCCCAGGGCGGCGTCGCCGGTCAGCCGCAGGTTTTCCAGGTTGGTCGAGAGGCTGTAGCTGATCGAGCTCCAGACGGTGTCGGTTCCACCGCCAGCCAGTTCGGTCACCGTGTCACGCCAGGTGTCGACGACATAGCGGTCGTCGCCGGCTCCACCGGTCATCCGATCGACGCCCGTCCCGCCGTCCAGCACATCATTGCCCAATCCGCCGATCAGGACGTCGGCCCCGTCGCGGCCTTCCAGCGTGTCATTGCCGGCGTTGCCGGTCAGGGTGTTGGCGGCGGCGTTGCCGATCAGCCGGTCCGAGCCGCTGCCGCCGACGCCGTTCTCGATCGTGGCTCCATAGGCGATGCCGACATTGTCGGTCAGCCGGCCGACCACCGGGTTGGAAGCCAACAGGGCCATGTTGGACGTGTAGGTCGCCAGTGACACGGGAGTGTAGCCCGCCGCCGCTCGGTCGGCGTTGACCTGCTCGAACGATGGCGCGGTGTCGTAGGTCACCCCGCCGATGCTGCTGAGCGAGCCGGGGGTCAAATCGATGACCTGATCAGTGGCGTAGCCCGAGGCGTCCAGGGTGTCGATCCCGCCGGCGTCCCAGATGGCCATGACCGGCGCCGGGGTCTTGGTGAAGTCGTAGGAATCACGCCCGGCGTTGCTGTTGAAGCCGTAGGTCGTGTCGCCCGTGCGGGTGGTCATGTCGGCGCCGTAGATCGCCTGGATGGCGGCGATGTCGTGCACCAGCGGGGTCGAGGCGTAGACCGTGGTCGAGAGGTTGAAGTCGAAGTGCCGCGCCCCCGTCTCGGCGGCCGCGAAATAGGACATGATGCTGTAGGCTCGGCTGTCCTGGTAATACTCGGCGTCGGCCGCATAGGTGATGCTGACGCCGGGGGCGGCGTTGTAGTCGCCCGGATGCTCCAGTCCCAGGGCGTGGCCGCTTTCGTGGGTCAGGGTGTGGATGCCGTAGAGCCCCTCGTCCAGCTGGAAATTGCTGGGCTGGTTGGCGCTGACCCAGACGTCGCCGGCGATCAGATCGGCGTTGTCGGGCGTATAGTCGTGCGGCAGGTAGGCGTAGGCCTGGGTGCCGGGACGGTTGGTGTAGTTCGCGAAGGTGATGTCGGCCTGTTCGGGCGCGGTTTCCACCAGGGTGGGGGCGATCAGGTCATCCCAGCTGGCCATGGCCTCGCGGGCGGCCGCCTTCTGATCCTCGGTGAACGGAGCGAAGCCGAAATATTCGGGCCGGCCGAACAGTTGGCCGTCTTCTTCATAGACGTAAGGTTCGGCGAACATGCTTTCGGCGGTGTGGAAGCCAAAGTTCAGCACACTGACGTCGCCGTCGCGGGGTACGGCGTGCTCGACGTCGCCCGGCGTCCAGCCGGCGCCGCCGCGATTGAGCTGCTCGATCACCTGCTCGATGGTGAACACCGGCTTGTCGCGGATCGTACCGCCCTGGCCGTCCACCGAGGCGTTGACCGGCTCGACCGAAACGTCCAGCGCCGGCGCCACCGCGTCGGTCGCCCCCTGGAACACCGGGAAGTCGATGTCCCTGTGGAGATCCTGGTCCAGGCTTTCGTCGTGGAGGCGCATCGGCTTTTCCGTGGTTGGTGTGGAGGTCGTTCGGTGGCGGTCAGGCCGCGCGGGTCAGGGCGCCGGCCGTGATCGCCACGGCAGGGTCTCAGCGAGCGCGGCGTTCACGGCCGCATCGAATTGGGAGCTGGGATCGGCGCCAAAGGCGGGCGGCGCCATGGCGCGGGGCGCCGCGCCGAACAGCTCGGACGGCGCGGCCGTGGCGCGGAAGACGCGGAGACTGAAGACCAGCAGCGATCCGCCGCGGCTTCCAAGGGATTGAGGCCCCTCGGACTGGATGTTGGCGTGGAACAGCAGGACGGCGGTGTCGGCGGCGATCAGGCCGGGGTCGCCCGGCGCGAGCAGAACGACCGGGATCGGCGCCTTGTCGGCGGCCAGGGCCCGGACCCGGTCGCAGAGCGCGGCCTGGAGTCGGCGGCGATCCGGCGCCCGGTCAGGATCGACCAGGCACTGCACGCCCAGGCGCCGGGCGCCGTCCCAGGCCAGGGCCGGGGTCGAAGCCGTGGCGACGCCGCCGCAGATCATGACCCCGATTGGGGACAGGGCGCAGGCCCATGCCATGAACTGTCGAATTGGCGACATAGATTTCCCGCAAGCCGATCCGTCTTGAGCGTCTTCGGCCCTCTGACCTTCGCGGGGAAACTGCCGTTATGCAAGTCCAAGGTGTATTGTAAAGCTTACATATTTCAAGGCGTGCTCAAGCTTGCGACGGCGCGACCTCAATCGGCCGGCGAGGTGATGGTCGCGCCCGAAGCCTTCAGGCGATCAAGCACGCCGTTGGACGGCAGCAGGAAGGCCAGGTCGACGACGGCGATGGTCACACCGGGCCGGTTCAGCGCCTCGTTCAAGGCGTCGGCCGACTGGCCGATCTGCTGCGCCAGCAGGGCCGGACCGCCAGGCGCGCGCATCACGCAGCGCTGGGCGGCCGAGCTGGAATAGCGGGCCCGTACGCTGGCCAGGTCGCCGTTCGCCCAGTCGGTCCCCATGTCGGTGGGGTGGGCGCCGTCATATTCCAGTTCGGTCAGGGCGTCGCGCAGGCAGGCCAGGTTGGCCTCGTCCGACAGCTTTCCGGCGCTGGCTAGGATGGGACCCAGGCGATACTGGCTCATCGCCTTGACCTTGACACCCTTGGTCTTGGCCATGCGCTCGATCGTGCTGACCGGCTTGGCCTCGGACAGGCCCGCCGCCTGGCGGAAGTCCGACAGCAGGATGAAGCCGGCCACGGCGGGCTTCCAGTCCTTGTAAGGGACGGCCGTGCGGCCGGCCCGTTCGCGGGCGCTGACGAACCGGGCTTTCAGGTCGGCCGGGAGACGTTCCTCCAGGTTCTTGCTGAAGGGGCGGTAGCGCACCCCGCCCCCGCCGGTCAGGAAGAACTTGGTGACCTGCAAGGGCCCGACCGACGCTTCCGGCGGGATCAGGACCAGGCTGGCCTGGTCCATGGCGCGGTTCAGCCGCGGGCTGTCCCACTTCAGCTGATGAGGCAGGGGCGGGGCCGAGCCGATCACATAGAGTTTGGCGCCGCCCTTCTCGACCAGCCAGAGGGCGGGGCCGGGCGGCCGGGCGACCACCTGCAACGCCTCGACCACCGCGCTGCCGGGGTCCTGGGGGAACAGCTCGACGGTCTGAGGCGGCGGAGGGGTCTGGGCCGAAACCGGGACGGTCAGAACTGTCAACGCGAGCGCCGGGCCGATCAGCGCCGATAGGGGTCGAACCATGGCCGTCTCCTGAAGCCTCACCCGGAGAATAGGGGCTCTAGTGCCGTGGCGAAAGCGCGGCGGGCGGCAGGTCGCGCAAGGTCTGAGCCAGCAGCCGCCCCTCGGCGCCCCGGCTGGAACCGGCCCGCCAGGCGACGACGATTTCGCGGCTGGACTGGTCGGAATCCAGCGGCCGGATGGTGACCGGCGCATTATGGGCCAGGCCGGCCGCCACCGCCATCGACGGCAGGAACGACACGCCCAGGCCGGAACCGATCATCTGCACCAAGGTGGGCAGGGAGGTGGCTGCGAAGCTTTCCTCGTCGCCAAAGCCGGCGCCGCGCGGCGGCTCCAGCCCGCAGGCGGCCAGGGCGTGGTCGCGCAGGCAGTGACCGTCCTCAAGCAGGATCATGTCGTCGCCGCGCAGGCTTTCCGGATCGACCCGATCAAAGGCGGCCATGCGGTGGTTGGCCGGGGCGGCGGCCAAGAGCTCGTCGTCCTCGACATGGGCCCAGTCCAGGCCGGTCATATCGTAAGGCAGGGCGATCAGCGCCGCGTCCAGTCCGCCGGATTTCAGCGAGGCGATCAGCCGATGGGTCAGGTCCTCGCGCAGATAGAGCTTCAGCTTCGGAAACTGGTCGCGCAGGGCCGGCAGGGCGCGGGGCAACAGGTAGGGGGCGACGGTCGGGATCACCCCCAGGCGGAACCGGCCGGCCAGGGGCTGGCCCGCCCCGCGCGCGGCCTGCACCAGGTCCTCCGCCTGGGCCAGGATCGCCTCGGCGCGGCGCACGGCTTCCTGGCCGGCAGCGGTCAGGATCACGCCGGACCGGGCGCGGTCGACCACTGGGGAGCCGAGGATCTTTTCCAGCTCCTGGATGCCGGCCGACAAGGTCGGTTGGGTGACGTGGCAGGCCTCGGCCGCCCGGCTGAACGAGCCATGCTCCGAAAGAAGCTTCAGATATTGCAGTTGGCGCAGGGTGGGAAGCATGCCGTGAAGATAGGCGCGATCTATCGGAAATCAAAAGACAATCGACGATATCTCTGCCGCACCCGCGAACATCGAAGGGCGACACCATAGAGACACCCTATCGTCGAGAATGAAACAATCGATTAGCCCTATCGGATTCCCTTGCGTAGAAGGGCCTTCGCAATTCCTGCAGGAGAACTTCATGTCCTTGATCAACACCCAGATCAAACCCTTCACCGCCCAGGCCTACAAGGGCGGCAAGTTCATCGAGGTCAGCGACGCCGACCTGAAGGGCAAGTGGTCCGTCGTGTTCTTCTATCCGGCCGACTTCACCTTCGTCTGCCCGACGGAGTTGGAAGACCTGGCCGACAACTACGCCACGTTCCAGCGCCTGGGCGTCGAGATCTACGCCGTGTCGACCGACACCCACTTCTCGCACAAGGCCTGGCACGACACCTCGCCGGCCATCGGCAAGATCCAGTACACCATGGTCGGCGACCCGTCGGGCCAGATCACCAACAACTTCGGCGTCATGCGCGAAGGCGTGGGCCTGGCCGACCGCGGCACCTTCCTGATCGATCCGGAAGGCGTGATCCAGTTCGTCGAAGTGACCGCCGAGGGCATCGGCCGCAACGCCATCGAACTGCTGCGCAAGATCAAGGCCGCCCAGTACGTCGCGTCCCACCCGGGCGAAGTCTGCCCGGCCAAGTGGGAAGAGGGTGAAAAGACCCTCGCCCCGTCGCTCGACCTGGTCGGCAAGATCTAAGCCTGCCAACGACTTGCCGCGGCCCCAGGGTCGCGGCAGGGCTCGCCGCTGGTTCCTCCGTCCCTTGATGGGCTTGGGAACCGGCGGCTTCGCCCCCTCATTCCAGACATTCCACAAGATCCGGCGCCGCGTCCCTCCCCGCGCGCCTGAAAGTCGGAGCCCGCCATGTTGGACGATGGTCTGAAGACCCAGCTGAAAGCCTATCTGCAGAACCTGCGCCAGCCGATCGAACTGGTCGCCTCGCTGGGCGAGGGCCAGGGCTCCAAGGACATGCTAGCGCTGCTCGAGGACGTGGCCGGGACCTCCGACAAGGTCAGCCTGAACCTGGCCGGCGACGACGCCCGCAGGCCGTCCTTCGCCATCACCCGCGCCGACGGCAGCGCCGATGTCCGCTTCGCCGGCCTGCCCCTGGGTCACGAGTTCACCTCGCTGGTGCTGGCCCTGCTGCACGTCGGCGGCCACCCGCCGAAATTCGACGCCGAGGTGCTGGACCAGGTCCGCGCCCTGGAAGGCGAATTCCGCTTCGAGACCTATTTCTCGCAGAGCTGCCAGAACTGCCCGGACGTGGTCCAGGCCCTCAACACCATGGCGGCCCTGAACCCCAACATCACCCACGTGGCCATCGACGGCGCCCTGTTCCAGGCCGAGGTCGAGGAGCGCCAGGTCATGGCCGTGCCGACCATCCTGCTGAACGGCCAGCCGTTCGGCCAGGGCCGGATGAGCCTGGAGCAGATCCTGGCCAAGCTGGACACCGGCGCGGTGGCCCGCGAAGCCGAGAAGCTCAAGACCAAGGACGCCTTCGACGTCCTGGTGGTCGGCGGCGGGCCGGCTGGGGCCGCGGCGGCGATCTACGCCGCCCGCAAGGGCATCCGCACCGGCGTGGCCGCCGAGCGCTTCGGCGGCCAGGTGCTGGACACCATGGCCATCGAGAACTTCATCTCGGTGTCGCACACCGAAGGCCCCAAACTGGCCTCGGCGCTGGAGCAGCACGTCAAGGACTATGACGTCGACATCATGAACCTGCAGAAGGCGGTCGGCCTGGTCCCCGCCAAGACGCCGGGCGGCCTGATCGAGGTCAAGCTCGAGAACGGCGCCAGCCTGAAGTCGCGCAGCGTGATCCTGGCCACCGGCGCCCGCTGGCGGAACATCAACGTGCCCGGCGAGGCCGAGTACAAGAACAAGGGCGTGGCCTATTGCCCCCATTGCGACGGCCCGCTGTTCAAGGGCAAGCGCGTGGCGGTGATCGGCGGCGGCAACAGCGGCGTCGAGGCGGCCATCGACCTGGCCGGCATCGTCGCCCACGTGACCCTGATCGAGTTCGACAGCCAGTTGCGCGCCGACGCGGTGTTGCAGCGCAAGCTGGCCAGCCTGCCGAACGTGCGCATCGTCACCTCGGCCCTGACCACCGAGGTGCTTGGCGACGGAAGCAAGGTCACCGGCCTGACCTACAAGGACCGCAACCACGACCAGGTGCACACGGTCGACCTGGAAGGCGTGTTCGTGCAGATCGGCCTGGTGCCCAACACCGAGTGGCTGAAGGACAGCGTGGCCCTTACCCAGCGCGGCGAGATCGAGGTCGACCATCGCGGCGAGACCTCGCTGCCCGGCGTGTTCGCCGCCGGCGACGCGACGACCACGCCCTACAAGCAGATCATCATCGCCATGGGCGAAGGCTCGAAGGCGGCTCTGTCAGCCTTCGACTACATGATCCGCCTGGAGCCGGCCGTTCCCGCCGAGCAAGAGGCCGCCTGACGCGTCTCCCCGACGAGCGAAGCGTCTCGATCGGACCTCCACGAAGCCGCCGCGACCGCCTCGGGGCCGTCGCGGCGGCTTTCTTGCGGCGGCTTGGCGTCTTGGGAGATGTGACGATGCGCCTCTCGCCGAACGCGCGATCTTCACCTCGACAGCAATCTTGAGCGCGGGCTATCCTGTTAACGAATGGGCAAATGATTCTGCGCGGCTGAGGGGCCGAATCGGCGCGATGGGCGTCGAGCCGCGGATCGTTAGAGGGTGGGCAAGATGAGGCTGCTGTCGAAGGGCGATCGCAACACCAAGGGCGGCGTCAAGCCCGTGATGCTGGCCGCCGAGAACGATCGTCCCGAAACCGACGGCGGCGTCGACCGTCTGGTCGAGGCCACCCAGGCTATCGGCGTCCGCTACGAGACCATCCATGGCGGACTGGACAGCATCAGCCGCGTTGTCGAGCACCTGCGGGCCATCGAGCCGCTGCTCTCCGAGATCCGCGGCCCGGTCGCCGAGGAGTTCGAGGCCCGCCGGGCCGAGCACGCCGAACTGATCGCCCTGCGCGCCGCCCACGACCAGGCCGCCCGGCAGCTGGCCGCCGCCCAGGCCGAGGAGCGCGAGCTTTCGGCTAGCCTGGCGACGGCTGACGCCGCCCTGACCGAATCCGAAGCCCGCCGGCAGTCCCTCGACGTCGCGCTCGAAGACAGCGCGCTGGAGATCGACCGCCTGCGCAACGGCCTGCAGCAGTCCGAACTCAAGGTCGGCGGCTTGGAGGCGGCGCTGCGCGACGCCACCGCCCGCGCCGAACACCTGGCCCAGGACGTCGAGACCCTGCGGATCCAGACCCAGCACATCGACGCCCGCCGCGGCGAGTCCGAAGCCGCCCTGGCCGCCGCCAAGCAGCAGTCGGCCCTGCAGGCCGAAGAGCTGGGCACGGTGAAAAAGCGCCTGGAACAGGCTGGCGCCGACGTCGCCCGCCTGTCGCGCATCGAGACCGAGCTGGAAGCCCAGGTCGCCGCCGAGCGCGCCCGCGTGCTGGCGACCGAGAACGCCCTGACCACCGTCCAGGCCGACACCGCCCGCACGATCCGCGGCCTGGAAGCCCAGGTGGAAGCCGGCCGCGCCGAGGCCCTGGCCCTGCAGACCCGGCTGGAGACCGCCACGGGCCGCGCCGACAAACTGGAAGAGATGAACGGCCAGATCTCGGCCCGCCTCAACGAAAGCAGTGCGCAGCAGCAGGCCGTCGAGCGCCGGGCCGGCGACCTCAACGTCGCTCTGGAACGCGCTCTGGAACGGGTCCGCAACCTCGAGGACGAGGTCGAGGACCTGCGCGGCCGCCACGCCGGCGTCGACACCGCCCGGGCCGCCGCGATCGAGCGCGCCGACCAGCTGGCCAAGACGGTCGTGGCCCACGAGAAGGCGCTCAAGCGCGGCGAGGAACGCGCCGCCCAGCTGCGCACCCGCTTCGAGGCCCTGCAGGCCTCCGAAGACGAGACCCGCCGCGCCCACGACGACAAGATCGCCGAGCTCCAGGCCGAGATCGAGCGTATCCGCTCGGAAGCCGCCCTGGCCGAGGGCGCCCTGGAATCGGCCCGCCGCGACCGCTCGCGCCTGCAGATGGCCCTGTTGGGCGCCACCAGCGACGACATGCAGGCCACCGGCTAGCCCTCAGACCTTCAGATCGGCCGGCCGATCGAGGCGATCCACTACCCTTCAAACCCCGGGCCTCGCGCCCGGGGTTTTTGCTTGGACCAAGCGCATGAACTCTACCTAAAAGATCATATATTGACGTTTCATCCATAGAGTGATCACCCTTGCGGCAGGGCTTGGATGATCGACGCGGGCGACGCCGCGACTCCTGGCCGGCAGGGCGGAGGGCGCGATGAAGATCTCGAAACCAGGATGGAAGATCGGCTGGCGGGCGCTGACCGCGGCCCTGGTGTGCTTGGCGGGCGGCGGCGGACTGTTCGCCGCCCAGGCGATCGACGCCGCCGCGCCAGCCAAGCCGGCCTATCTAGCCGCCTTCCCAAACTTCGCCCCCAGACTGACGCCGCAGATGCCGGGCGACGTCGACATCGCCTTGAAGACCCAGCTGGAGAGGGCCCAGAAGTTCTCCGAGGTGCAGCGCGAGTTCGATCTCTATTCCTGGCAGATGTTCCTGGCCCTGAACTGGCCGACCAATAGCCAGGGCCAGGCCGCGCCCAAGCTGACCGACACCCGCTTCGGGCCGCCGCACTGGACGCTGTGGCATAATTCCAGCGCGATCTTCCAGACCGACGGCGCCCAACCCGCCGCCTGCGGCGTGACGCCCAAGGCCCGGACCCTGGTCCTGTTCCGGGGCGACCTGGCCAAGCCGGTCAGCAAGGGGCTGGCGCCATTCTCGACCCAGGCCGTCGCCAATGCCGATCCCCGCTCCACCCGCTTCCTGGGCGTGCTGTCGGCGGTAGGCGAGCTGAACGCGGCCAATCTCGGCGACGACATCGACCAAGCCTTCTCCGGCCCGATGCTCGATCAGAACGGCGAGTTCGTCTATTACGAGATCATGATCGACCCCAACGAGGTCGGCTATCTCTGTGACAACAGCCTCTACAACATCAATGGCCAGGTGGCCTTCACCAAGGCCGGCGGCAAGGTGGCCATGCCGATCGGCACGCCCGACCAGGACTGGAGCGGGTCGTTCGAGCTGAAGTTCGCCTGGCGGATCCTCAAGCCGGGCAAGGACGACTTCAGCCGCTTCCACACCAGCCCGGCGGTGGTCATGGATCCGGGGCCCGACGGCAAGCCGCTGGAGCGCAAGGTGACGGTCGGCCTGGTGGGCATGCACATCGGCCACAAGACCAAGACCTCGCCACAGTGGATATGGTCCACCTTCGAGCAGGTCGACAACCTGGACGTCGACGCGGTGGCTCACCCCAAGCTGAGCCCGTCGTTCGTCGATCCGAACTGCCCGATGTGCGCCGTCAACCAGCTGCCGCAGAAGGTCAAGGGCGTCTATCCGCGCATCCCGACCCAGGCCTGGCGCGGCGTTCCGATCCCCGGCGACAAGGTCGCCCTGAACCGCCAGGCTCAGGCGGCGCTGAAGGCCCAGGGCTCGGTCTGGCAGTACTACCAGCTGATCGACACCCAGTGGCCGACCGACCCGACGGCGCCGCCCGCACCGTGGAACGGCGGCCTGCCAAACGCGATCGGCAACAAGCCGGGCGGGAATCCCACGCCGGTGTTCCTGACCAACATCACCATGGAAACCTACTTCCAGAAGGGCAACCAGGTCGCCTGCAACGGCGAGGAGCTGCCCGGCGGCCAGGACTGCCCCGCCTCGGGCCCCGCCCAGCCGCCGGTCTGGAACTCGGCGCTCAACAGCCTGGGCAAGCCTGTGACGTCGGGGATCAACACCCTGACCTTCCAGACCGAAAGCTGCATGGGCTGTCACTCGTCGGCGGGGGTCTGGACGGCCTATGACCCCAAGAGCGGCAAGGGCAAGCAGTCGGGCCAGCTGACGGCCGACTTCTCCTGGTTGCTCAGCCAGAAGGCCAGTTACGAGAAGTAGGCGGCGGCTACGGGGCCTTACCCGTCTCGACATAGACCTTCAGACGGTCGAACTGCTCGCCCAGAACCTGGTCGAC
The DNA here is from genome assembly GCF_001426985.1 of Caulobacter sp. Root1472. Taxonomy (NCBI): domain Bacteria; kingdom Pseudomonadati; phylum Pseudomonadota; class Alphaproteobacteria; order Caulobacterales; family Caulobacteraceae; genus Caulobacter; species Caulobacter sp. Root1472. The sequence goes on from NZ_LMFX01000019.1 coordinate 60,940, forward strand.
GACCGGCGCGATCTTGTCGAGCCCGCCGGTCATGTAGCCGCCGACGTCATAGGTCTGGGTCAGGGTGGTCTTGCCGTCCTTCTCGGCCAGGGTCCAACCCAGATGGCCGGTCGCGCCGGACATCTGCAGCGGTCCCAGGGCGCCCGACAGCCGCAGGCCCTGGCCGGGCTGGGCGTAGACCACAGTCATGTGCATCACCGAGCCGCCGTTCGGCAGCTTCTCGCAAAAGCAGCCGCCCGCCATCGGGGCCAGGGACAGGCTGGCCGCCGAGCCGGACCAGGTGTGGTCCTTGTTCCACCATTGCGACGGCTGGGAGAGCGCCGCATAGACCTTGTCGGCGGGCGCGCTCAGCACCGCCGTGCGCTTGACCTGGAAGCCGTTGGGCTGGGCGTCGACGACCTCAGCCCTGACTTCGGGCGCGAGCGCGGCGGTGGCCAGGGCCAGCGCGGCGGCGGTGATCAGCAGGTGTTTCATGAGGTCGGCCCTCCCGTTTGGAGGAAGGGTGGTCTTCCTAAGGTCAGCGTCAAGCCCGCGCTTGCCCCCACCTGACCGCTGCGCGGTCTGTCCGCCCCCATAGGGGGCGGAGCGCTTGGGCTTAAGGCTCTTCCCCCTCTGGGGGAAGACGGCCGAAGGCCAGTAGGGGGCAAGTGTTCGCCGCCTGGACTTAAGCCGCCTCGAATCGCAGCGGGCCGCCCCAGAAGCTCTCGACCAGCCCGTTCTGCGGGCCGGGCGCGCCCGTGGTCAGGAACTGGCGCGTGCCGCCGGTCCCGGGGTCGAGCTCCGGATGGCGTTGCAGATAGAGCTCCAACGCGTCGGCGGTCGCGGCCGGCTGGTGGATGACGGGCGTGCCGGCCGGCAGGGCGGCGCGGAAGATGTCGGCGATGATCTCGTAGTGGGTGCAGCCCAGCACGGCCCGGTCGGGATAGCGGCCGATGCGGGTCTTCAGCGCCTGGACATAGCCCTCGACGGCCTTGGCCAGATCCACGGCGCCGGCGTCGGCCTCGATCATCGGCACCAGGTCCGGGCAGGCCTGCGAGAACACCGCGATGTCCTGCTTGCGCTTGTCGATCTCGATCTCGTAGACGCGCGAATTGGTCGTGCCCTGGGTCGAGAACACGCCCAGCACGTCCAGCTGTTCGACCTTGTCGCCGCGCCGCTCGGCCTCGTGCTCCCAGGGCAGGCCGGTGGCCGCCTCGATGGTCGGGACGATGATGCCCAACACGTTTATGGGGCGGCCGAGCTGCTTGCGATAACCAGGCAACCAGGTCTGCTGCAGGCGGCGCAGGGCGATGGCCGAGGCGGTGTTGCAGGCCAGGACCACCAGGCTGGCGCCGGCGTCGAACAGGCGCTCGCAGCCGGCCCGGGTCAGGGCGACGACCTCCTCGCCCGGCCGGCCGCCGTAGGGGGCGTTGGCCTGGTCGGCGAGATAGACGAAGTCCGCCTGGGGCAGACGGTTCACGAGGGCGCGGTGGACCGTGAGGCCGCCCACGCCGGAGTCGAAGACGCCGATGGACATGGGTTTGGCTTACCGCGCTCTTGCCGAACCGTCCACGCGCCGCCCTTGAGATTTTCGCGCAGGCTAGGTGCAGCAGCCGGATTTTGCGCAAGAACGCGCCTGCCGAATCCGGCTCACGCGGGAATTCTGTCGCAGAATTCACGATTGACGGGACGAATTGCGCACAAAAGCGCTTACTTCCCAGCCGTGCGGCGCTCTAGGGTCCAGGTTCGTTCCCTTGGAGACCGCCGTGAAGCGCCGTTCCTTCCTCGCCGCCGCCAGCGCGGCCGCCCTGACGCCCATGATCACCAAAGCCGCCACGCCCGCCTCCCCACCGTCCAACCCCCTGCTGGCTCCATGGACCGGCCCGCACGGCGGCTTGCCGCCACTGGACAAGGTCAGGCCCGAACTGTTCGCCTCGGCCTTCGAGGCGGCGATGGCGCAGCAGCGGCAGGAGATCTTCGCCCTGACCGCCAAGCGCATGGCGCCGACCTTCGAGGGGATCATGGCGGCTTTCCAGGACTCCGGACGGACCTTGAACCGGGTCAGCGCGCTGTTTGGGGTGTTCACCTCGACCATGAACGACGCGCAGATGCAGAAGGTCGAGGCCGAGACCACGCCGAAGCTGGCGGCGTTCGGGGACGAGATCATCCAGAACGAGCAGCTATTTTCCCGCATCAAGGCGGTCTACGACGCTCGCGAGACCTCGAACCTCACGCCCGAGCAGAAGCGCCTGACCTGGGTGGTCTACAACAGCTTCGCCCGTCAGGGCGCGGCGCTGGACGCGACGAAGAAAGCCCGGCTCGGCCAGATCAACCAGGCCCTGGCCAGCCTCTACACCAAGTTCAGCCAGAACGAGCTGGCCGACGAGGAAGGCTACACCTTGGAACTGGCCGAGGGCGACCTGGCCGGCCTGCCGGACTCAGTGAAGGCCGGGGCGGCGGCCGCCGCCGAGGAGAAGGGCCTCAAAGGCAAGTGGCTGATCACCAACACCCGCTCGTCGATGGAGCCGTTCCTGGTCTATTCCGATCGCCGCGACCTGCGCGAGAAGGGCTGGCGGATGTGGGTGTCGCGCGGCGACAACAACGACATCCACGACAACAAGGCGGTGATCACCGACATCCTGAAGCTGCGGGCCGAGAAGGCCCAGCTGCTGGGCTTCGAAACCTACGCCCACTGGATCACCGACGACCAGATGGCCAAGACCCCCGACGCGGCCATGGACCTGATGATGCAGGTCTGGAAGCCCGCCGTGGCCCGCGTCCACGAGGAGGTGGCCGACATGCAGAAGGTCGCCGACGCCGAAGGCGCGACCTTCAAGATCGCGCCCTGGGACTATCGCCACTACGCCGAGAAGGTGCGCAAGGCGCGCTATGACCTCGACCAGAACGTGGTCAAGCCCTACCTGCAATTGGAGAAACTGCGCGAGGCCATCCACTGGGCGGCCGGCCAGCTGTACGGCTTCACCTTCACCCAGATCACCGACGTGCCGGTCTGCCATCCGGACGTGCGGGTCTGGGAGGTGACCAAGGGCGCTCAGCGTGTCGGCCTGTGGTACTTCGACCCCTATGCCCGGGCCGGCAAGCAGTCGGGCGCCTGGATGAGCGAGTACCGCACCCAGGAGAAGTTCAAGGGCGTGATCACGCCGATCGTCTCCAACAACTGCAACTTCGTGAAGGGTAAGCCCGGCGAGCCGGTGCTGATCTCGTGGGACGACGCCACGACCATGTTCCACGAGTTCGGTCACGCTCTGCACGGTCTGAACTCGGACGTGACCTATCCGACTTTGGCCGGCACCAACGTGGCCCGCGACTTCGTCGAGTTCCCCAGCCAGCTGAACGAACACTGGCTGCCGACCAAGCCGGTGCTCAGCCAGTTCGCCGTCCACTACCAGACCGGCAAGCCGATCCCTGACGAGCTGGTGGCCAAGATCGAGAAGGCCAAGACCTTCAACCAGGGCTTCTCGACGGTCGAGTACCTGGCCTCGGCGATCTACGACATGAAGATCCACCTGGCCGCCAAGGGCCAGGCCATCGATCCGGCTGAATTCGAAAAGACGGCCCTGACCGAGATCGGCCTGCCGTCCGAGATCGTCATGCGCCACCGACCCACCCAGTTCGGCCACATCTTCTCCGGAGACGGCTATTCGGCTGGCTACTACAACTACATCTGGGCCGACACCCTGACCGCCGACGCCGCCGAGACCTTCGAGGAGGCGCCGGGCGGCTTCTACGACAAGGGCGTGGCCAAGCGCCTGCACGACGACATCATGAGCGTGGGCAATACGATCGACGCGGGCGAGGCCTTCCGCCGGTTCCGCGGCCGCGACGTCAAGATCGGCGCCCTGATGCGCAACCGCGGCTTCCCGGTCCCGCCGGGCGCCTAGGCGGCGCAACGATTGGGGACAGGCGCATGCGCCTGTCCCCAGCCGCGATACGATCCTTTTTAGATATATCGGGAAACACTCTTGACGTTCGGCCAATCCGATATATCTGTAAGTTCGATATAACGAAACAGGATCTAAATCTCACATGTTTGGACGTCATCCCCACCATCCCGGCCGCCACGGCGGCCATCACGGCGCGCCCTTCGGCCGCCATCCGTTCGGCTTCCACGGCGGCCACGAGGGTCATCACCGTCGCGGCGGCCGCATGGGCCGGTTCTTCGATCATGGCGACCTGCGCCTGGTCGTGCTGAAGCTGATCGCCGACAAGCCCAGCCACGGCTACGAGCTGATCAAGGCCGTCGAGACCGCCGCCGGCGGCGCCTACACCCCCAGCCCCGGCGTGATCTATCCGACCCTGACCCTGCTGGAAGAGCTGGGCTATGTCACCGCGGCCGACGCCGGCGGCGGCAAGAAGCTCTATACGATCACCGACGAGGGCCAAGCCTTCCTCGAGGCCAACAGCCAGCCGGTCCACGGCCTGTTCACCCGCATGGCCGAGGCCGCCGCCCAGAGCGCCGCTTTCTCGCCGCAGATCATGCGGGCCCGCGAGAACCTCAAGACCGCCCTGCGCCTGAAGCTGACCTCCGGCTCGCTGACCCCCGAACAGATCGCGGCGATCGCCAAGGTCATGGACGACGCGGCCGCGGCCATTGAAGGGGTCTAGCCGTCATGCAGAGCCATGCCCGACTGAACACCGACCGCGGCGCGCGCTACATGATCCAGCTGGCCAAGCACTGGGCTCACCGGTTCGAGGCGACGTATGACGACGTCTCGGCCCTGATCCCTCTGCCGCTGGGAACCTGCAGCATGCTGGCCGATCCCGAAGGCCTGGACGTCACGATCGAGGCCGTCGACCTGGAGGCCCTGGCGCGGCTGGAAGACGTTGTCGCCGAACACCTGCTGCGCTTCGCCTTCCGCGAGCCCGTCAAGCGGCTGGGCTGGACCCGGGCCTGGGAGGCGGGCTGCATCGATCCGCCAGCCCTGCGGATCAACCGCGCCTCGCCTTGAGGCCGTTTCCCTTCCAGACCGCCCTGGGACGGCCAGTCAAATTGTCTTGCACACGTCTCGGAATAGGCGCTTCATCCCACTCAAGCTCCAGTAGAGGGCTTTTGGGAGGAACGCCATGGGTCAGGTGGTCCGCGGCGCGCCGTACCGGGCGCGCCAGAACGGTCGTTCGAACCGTTTTGGCTGGTTTATGCTCGTCGTCGCCGTCAATCTTGTCCTTTGGACCGGCGTGATCGCCCTCATCGTCCGCGCGACCTGACGGCTCTCAACGCAGGCCGCGGAGCAGGTCGAGCCGGCGCATCGCCTTGCCGGGCAAGGCCGACATGGGCCCGAGCGGCAGGGCCTCGGCCATCTCGCGCAGACCGTACACCGCCGTGCGGGCCAGGGTGGAAACCGACGGCGCGCCCAGGAACCCGAACATCACGCCTTGCTGACGGTTCGACAGCTCGCGCTTGAAGCGATAGTCGCCCGCGCCGAGATCAAGACGCTTGTAGGGTCCGCCATCCAGGCTCTTGAGGATGTCCTGGAACAGCAGCAGGCCCGGCGAATAGCGTTCGAACTTCGGGTCGTGCGCGATCATCCAGCCGTGGATCGTGCCGCCGCCGCGCAGGTGGAAGTGCACGGCCGCCAGTTCGTCGCCCAGATGCAGGGTGTAGAGCCCGCCGCCGAACGCCGGGTCGCGGGTCTCCAGCAGTTCGTCCATGAGCCGCATGACCCAGGCGGTCTTGAACAGGTCGGTCTGGCCGGTGGCCGCCAGCTGGGCGCGCTTCCAGGCGATCAGCCGCTCGAAATCGCAGCGCGAGTCCGACAGGGCCGTGAACCGGGTCGGGCCGACCTCGCGCTCGACCTTGCGACGCTTCTTGTCGATGTCCTTCAGGGCGCCGACGCCGGCCGCCTTGCGCTCGGCCTCATAGGCGGCGTAGCCGTCCGCGACCTCGATCACCCACGAGACGCAATGGCCGCGGGCATGACCCTGGAAGGCCGGATCCTGCGCCTGCATGTGGCAGAAGTCGTAGCGCGACACGCCCAGGGCCTGGAGCATGGCGCGCGGATCGGCCCGAAAGCCGTCGCGGGTCACCAGGGCCTGGTAGTCGCTCATCGGGGCGCCGACAGGCATGGCGGTAGAGCCGCGCTTGCGCACCGCCAGGAACGCGGCCGGGCGGCCGGCCGGATCGTACTGGACCGCGACCCGGGTGCTGTTGGCGGGGCCGCGCGCCCGGGCCACGGCCTGGGCCCATGACGGCGACAGGAACGGACTGTCGAAACGCACCTCTCCGGTCTGGGCGGCCGACCAGACCGCGCGGACCTCCGCGGGCAGTTCCAGGGCGGGGAAGACGTCGATCTTCAAGGCAACCTCGATCCGGCTCGGGCCGAACGTGCGGCCGGATATTCGACGCCACCTTGACGCGGATAGATTGAACGAGGGTTTACGCTCGGGAGATCCGCGTTCTCCCGAGCGCAGGGCGTCAATCCATCAGCTTCTTCGACAGGTAGACATATTCCAGCGCCTGGCGGCGAGAGGTCTCGGCCAAGTTGGCGCTGGCCGCGTGGCCGCCGTCGATGTTCTCGTAATAGAGCACCGGATAGCCCAGCTCCTCCAGCCGAGCCGCCGCCTTGCGAGCGTGGGCCGGGTGGACGCGGTCGTCCTTGGTCGAGGTCTCGATGAACACCTCGGGATATTTCCGACCGGCCTTGAGGTTGGAATAGGGGTCGTACTTGGCGATCACCGCTCGCTCGGACGGGATGGCCGGGTCGCCATACTCGCCCACCCACGAGGCGCCGGCCCCGATCTGGCTGTAGCGGATCATGTCGAACAGCGGCACCTGCACGACGATGGCGTTGTAGAGCTCGGGCCGCTGGGTCAGGGCCACGCCCATCAAGAGACCGCCATTGCTGCCGCCCATGATCCCCAGCCGGCGCGGCGAGGTGATCTTGCGATCGATCAGGTCTTGGGACACCGCGAAGAAGTCGTCATAGGCCTTCTGGCGGTTGGCCTTCAGGGCCGCGTCGTGCCAGGCGGGGCCGAACTCGCCGCCGCCGCGGATGTTGGCGACCACATAGGTCCCGCCGCGCTCCAGCCACAGCTTGCCCATCACCCCCGAATAGGCCGGGGTCATCGACACCTGGAAGCCGCCATAGGCATAGAGCAGGGTCGGGGCCGAACCATCGTATTTCACGCCCCTGGGCCGCACGACGAAGTAGGGGATCTTCACGCCGTCGCTGCTGGTCGCCTCGAACTGCTCGACCACGTGGGTCGAGGCGTCGAACCGGGCCGGAGAAGCCTTGACCTGCTCCAGCTTCAGCGAGGCCGCGTCGGCCAGCCAGTAGGTGGAGGGGGTCAGATAGCCGGTGACGCTGACGAACAGGCGGTCGTCCTTCTGCGAGGTCGAGCCCAGGCCGATCGTCGAATTGGCCGCCAGGGCCAGCTTCTGGTGCGTCCAGCCCTGGGGACCGTGGGCGTAGACCAGGGCCGCGCCGGTGACATTGTCCAGCAGGCCGACCACCAGCCGGTCGCGGGTGGTGGTGACGCTTTCCACCGACTGCTTGGCGGTGGGGCGCAGGACCAGGGTCGCGACGGCCTTGGCCGGGTCGGCCTTGAAGGCGGCCAGGTCAAAGCTGATCAGGTCGCCGGTCTTGAAGTTGCGCTCGGGCCAGTCCTGCTCCAGCGACACGACCATCTGGCCGGCCACATAGGCCTGGATCGAGTGCTTCAGCGGCAGGGGCAGCTTCACCGGGCCGGCGTCGGTCAGCAGGTAGGTCTCGGCCTCGAAGAAGCTGACTCCACGATTGGCCAAGACGGCGACGACCTTTCCGTCGGCGTCGGTCAGGGTGTAGGCCGAGGCCGAGACGTCGTCCGGCGTGCCGCGGAACACCTCCTTGGCGTCCGCCAGGGCCTGGCCGCGCTTCAGCGCCTTGACCACGTAGGGATAGCTGGACTTGGTCACCTGGCCCGGTTCCCATTCGCGGGCCACCAGCAGGGTGTCCTTGTCCAGCCAGGCGACGTTCTGCTTGCCCTCGGGCAGGGCGAAGCCGCCGGGCACGAACGCCTTGGTCGTGGTGTCGAACTCGCGGATCGTCACCGCGTCCTTGCCGCCGTCCGACAGGGTCAGCAGGCAGCGGGTCTCTTCGGGCGGCAGGCAGTTGGCGCCCTTGAAGACCCAGTTGGCGTTCTCGGCCTTGGACAGGGCGTCGATGTCGAGGATCGTCTCCCACTGGGGCTCGGCGGTGCGGTAGCTCTCCAGCGTCGTCCGACGCCAGATCCCGCGCACATGATCGGCGTCCTGCCAGAAGTTGCGCAGGGATCCGTCGCCGGCGAACGACACGCCGGGCACCCGGTCCTTGGCGTTGAGGATCGCCAGGGCCTGAGCCTCCAGCCCGGCATAGCGGCTGTCGCCCTGCAGGACCGCCAGGCTGCGCGTGTTCTGCGCCTTGGCCCAGGCCATCGGCCGCTCGCCCTCGATCTCCTCCATCCACTTGTAAGGATCGTCCTTGCCCAGGTCGGTCAGCGGCGTGCGGGCTTCGGTATTGGCGGGCGGAGCGGGGTCGGCGGCTTGGGCTGCGGTCATGAGGCTCGTGGAGGCGAGGAGGGCGAGAAGCAGGCAACGCATCTAGGGATCCAGCGGCTGTCGTGACAGGTGGCCCGCTCAGACAAGCGGAGCCTTTGAGCCGGACGGTATCGCAAATCCAAGCCCGCGCCAGTGCGTCGATCCCGCGGGCTCAGTCGTCGTTGGGAATGTTCAGCACCTGGCCGCAGGCCTTGCAGTGCACGGCGTCGGGATCGTGCCGGCGCAGGCCGCAGCAGGGACAGGGGAAGGTCACCTTGTGCGGCCGCAGGATCGACTGAATCAGGCCGATGAACAGCGACACCCCGCCCAGCATCACCGCCATCGACAGCAGCTTGCCCCAGACGCCGGGCAGGGTGACGTCGCCATAGCCGGTGGTCGTCAGGCTGGTGACGGTGAAATAGAGGGCGTCGACATAGCCGGCGATGCCCTGGTGCCGGCCGGCGAAGCTGGAATAGACGAAGCCGGTGATCACGAACACGAAGGTCAGCAGCGACGAGGCCGCCCGGGTGATCTGCTCCACCCGCGTGTCGTCGTAGCGGCGGCCGACCGTGCGCCAGAAGAACTCGCTGTGGATCAGGGTCCACAGCCGCAGCACCCGCAGGAAGCCGAAGTTGAACAGCCAGCCGGGGAACAGCAGGGTGGCCAGCACGAACAGGTCGACCCAGACGATCGGCTTCTTCAGCCAGGCCTTCGGGTCGCCGTGGGCGACGGCCCGGGCCAGCAGGTCCAGGCCCAGGAACGCCGCCACCCCGTAGTCGATCAGGTAGAAGGTCAGGCCGTGGCGGCGCATCAGCGGCGCGGCGATGAAGAAGGCGATGATCGCCAGGTCGATGACGATGATCCCGTAGCGGAACCGCACGGCGGCCGGCGAGGCGCCATGATAGAGCGCCCGGAAACGGGCCCTCAGGCGCAGGTCGTCGGTGTTTTCGACTGTCAAAGTGACCATCCCGCGGCGACGCATGAGGTTCGCCCAATACAACGACAGGATACAGGTTCAAGACCCAAGCGGACGACTTTCATCTTCCAGCCCCGGGGGCCATTGCGCGCTCATCCGTCACGGCTTCATGGCGTCGGCGCGGTTCTCCAACAGGCCTGGGCGATGCGATTTCACCTCCGCGCGCCACGCCAGCAGGGCGGTCCTCGCCGGCCCCTTCGGCGTCTTACCGAGCTGGTCGTCGATCTTGGCGAGGATCGCGTCGTTCAGGGCCAGCGCGGACCTGACTCCTTCGATCATCAGGACCCGAAGGTCGTTGCCTCGGCGGATCTTGCGGCGGCGGGGCGGCTTGGACTTGGGCATGAGGTTCTCCGTGCTTGAAGAGGTCGCGAGCGGACACGGCTCTTCGACCTCGGCCCTTCGCGGGCGAGTGGGTGGGGAGGCGCGGAGCGGTCCGGGCCAAGCCCGGATGACCGTGGGATGTTGTTTTACGTTTCGGCGTGGCCGACCGCTCCGCGGAACCGTTTGTCTCAAGGGACGGCGATTGAGGGCTTGTTTCATCCCGATCGACGTTTCCCCTCAGGCAAAGTCGCCCGGAAGGGGCCGTCGGCGACTCCGACTGATCCTGGAACAGGCCGGTTTGAACTCCCAGCCCCGTCAACCCGCCTGTCCCGCCACCGTTCCCGAAAGACCTTGGAGCCTTCTGAGCCCCGCCGCCCGCCGCGGTCCGATCGCCAAGGCCAGGCGGCCCCGCTCGGTTCCATCTCCATCGCCTGCTCGGGCCGGTACCAAGAGCCCTCCCCGTGATGGAGACAGGACTATTGTGCAGGCGGTTTGAGCGCCGAGGACTTGTGACGCTGATTATTTTCCAGGGCGTTGAAAGGGTTGATGTTATTAGCGCGTCTGTCGGGGATGGACCCCGCTGGATCCCCCAAAGACTACCCTCTCCCTGAGGGAGAGGGAGGGGCCCAAGCGAAGCTTGGGAGGGTGAGCAACCATGTTGATCAGGCGTGGCGAACCCAGGGCTGCTGTCGCTTGAGGACGAGGTTTGCGGCTTCGACGAGTTTTCGCATGACGGCGACG
>NZ_LMFX01000020.1:0-70427 GCF_001426985.1 Caulobacter sp. Root1472
CGAGATGGTCCCCCTCGGCGCCATTTCCGAGGAGCACTATCAAAGCACCTTCGACACCAACGTGAAGGGCGTGCTGTTCACGGTCCAGAAGGCGCTGCCGCTGCTCAAGGACGGCGCGTCCATCATCCTGACCAGCTCGACCACCAGCATCTCGGGCACCCCGGCCTTCAGCGTCTATTCCGCGACCAAGGCGGCGGTGCGCAACTTCGCCCGCAACTGGATGCTCGACCTGAAGGATCGCCATATCCGCGTCAACGCGATCAGCCCCGGCGTCACCGACACCGCCGGCCTGGACGACCTGTTCGGCGGCGGCGACCAAGCGCAAGGCACCCGCGACTATCTGGCCGGCCTGATCCCCGCCGGCCGCGTCGGCCAGCCCGACGAGATCGCCAAGGCGGTGCTGTTCCTGGCCTCCGACGACGCCAGCTTCATCAACGGCATCGAGCTCTTCGTCGACGGCGGCCAAGCCCAGATCTGAGCCATCACCGAGCCCGGCCTCGGGCGATGTCACAGCCCGAGGCCGGGCTCCCTTCCAAGGAGACCATCATGATCCAGTCTACGGAATCGGCGGAGCGTATCCGCGAACTGCTCGACCGAAACCTCCAGGAGGTCTTCGGGGAGGGCGACAATGCGCGACGCCGCGCGGCGATCGACGCGCTCTGGGCGGAGGACGCCGTCCTCTACGTACCGCCCGGCGCGATCGTCGGGCGCGATGCGATCGACAAGTTCGCCGGCGACCTGCGGGCGACGCACCCGCACTACGTCTACACGCCGCATGGCGAGCCTCAGGTGCTGCACAACGCCGGGCGTCTGGCCTGGGGGTCGGGGCCGCGCGGCGCGGCGTTCGAATACACCGGTTGGGACGTCCTGATCGTTCGCGATGGCAAGATCGCAGCGCTCTACGTCTTCCTCGACGACACGTCGGACGAGTTTCGACGGGCCAGCGCCCAGCCCGCGGTCTGATCCGCGTTCCCGACAACGCGCTCGCCCTCGCCAGGGTGAGCCCCGGCAGCAAGGAGTTGCCCCGTGTTCAATCCCCTCTCCCCCAACCTCCCCTCAGCCTCGCGCCGGCAGGCCCTGCGCGGTCTGGCCGAAGGGCTTGCGGTTGTCACACTGGCTGGCCTCTCATCGGAGGTTCGCGCGGACGTCGGCGCGCCCATCACGCCGCCCGCAACAGCCGCTATCACCCCGTTTCGCGTCGCCGGTCCGCAAGCGTCGATCGACGATCTCAAGCAACGCCTGCGCTTGGCTCGCTTCCCCGAAAAGGAGACCGTGACCGACTGGACGCAAGGCGTGCCCTTGAACAAGGCCAAGGCGCTGGTCGCCTACTGGCGTGCCAGCGTTACTTTCCACAAGAGCTGGTCGGAATAGATAAGGTCCGGTCAGGCGCTCTTTACGCTACAGGCAGCGATCTCACGATCGTGATCCCCCAAGGCTGCGCCGATGACGGGACGGCCAAGGTCGGACGACGTCGCCTAGCCAAGGCCTAGGTGCCCTGGCCGTAGAGGATTTTCTCTTTCAGAATCTCGTTCAGTACGGGCTTGGGCAGTTCCAACGCCTGCAAGATTTCCCCTGCCGCCTCTGGCGGGAACATGTGATCCCAATCTTCGCGACGGATGGCCTCGATCATGTAGCTGACCGCTTCCTCTTCCGAGATTTCTCCAGGAGACGGCATGCCGTCTCCTTTCGTGGCTTCGGTGGCGATAAATCCAGGATATAGCGTGGAGAACTTGATCCCGAACGGTTCGAACTCGATCCGACAGGTGTCGATGAGCAGGCGCGCCGCGGCCTTGGCGGCGCTGTAGGGTCCTGCCAGAGGGACGCCGAAAAAACTGGCCAGGGAGTTGGTGTGGGCGACCATTCCCTCGTTGCGCTGCTTCATGTGATCAAGAACGGGGAACAGATAATTGACCACGGTGTCGTAGTTGGAGCGCATGTAGGACTTCACTTCCGCGGCGGTCATCGCGGTCATGCGCAGCGCCGGCGCCCCGCCTGCGTTCAATAGGACAAGATCGATACCGCCCCAGTGCGTGATGACTTTGGAGACCACCTCGGCCGCGCCCTGTTCGTCGGCGCCGTCGGCGGGGAGCGACAGGGCGACACCGCCCGCCGCTTCGATCTCTTCGACAAGCGCCAAGAGCCGCTCCCCGCGTCGGGCCGTGACCGCCACCCGCGCGCCCTCTTGAGCAAAACGCAAAGAGATGGCGCGGCCCATGCCGGACGACGCGCCTACGACCAGAACAGATTTGCCTTGGAAGTCCATATCAGACCGTCTTTCCGATGTTTCAGTGGATTGGGATAGATCGACGCGCGCGGCGCTGCTCGGGTGGTCTCGAGCTTCCTGTGTCCGAGCAGAAGTTGGCGGGCGCGCAAGTTGCTGGCTTTCTTGTAGATCAGTGCGACCTTCGTTCGGCGGAGGCTGTGGGCGCCATAGGCCTGCGGCTTGAGTTCGATCATCGACGCTCACTTGCCGTCGAGCCGGCCCCCCTTCCCTCCCCCTCAAGGAGGAGGAACCAAAAATCAGAACGTCACGACGGTCCGGATGCTTGTCCCCGCGTGCATCAGGTCGAACGCCTTGTTGATGTCCTCCAGCGGCAGGACGTGGGTGATCATCGGGTCGATCTGGATCTTGCCGTCCATGTACCAGTCGACGATCTTGGGCGTGTCGGTGCGGCCGCGGGCGCCGCCGAAGGCCGTGCCCTTCCAGACCCGGCCGGTGACCAGCTGGAACGGGCGGGTGGCGATCTCCTTGCCAGCCTCGGCCACGCCGATGACGATGCTTTCGCCCCAGCCCCGATGGCAGGCCTCCAGCGCCTGGCGCATGACCGTGGTGTTGCCGGTGGCGTCGAAGGTGTAGTCCGCGCCGCCGTCGGTCAGGACCACCAGGTGGGCGACCAGATCGCCGTCGATGGTCTTGGGATTGACGAAGTGGGTCATGCCGAACTTGCGGCCCCATTCCTCGCGGTCCGGATTGAGGTCGACCCCGACGATCATGTTGGCGCCGACCAGCTTCAGGCCCTGGATGACGTTGAGGCCGATGCCGCCCAGGCCGAACACCACCGCGTTGGCGCCCGGCTCGACCTTGGCGGTGTTGACCACCGCCCCGACGCCCGTGGTCACCCCGCAGCCGCAGTAGCAGGCGGTCTTGAACGGCGCGTCCTTGCGGATGCGGGCCACGGCGATCTCGGGCAGGACCGTGAAGTTCGAGAAGGTCGAGCAGCCCATGTAGTGGTGGATGGTTTGGCCCTTGTAGGAGAACCGGCTGGTCCCATCGGGCATCAGGCCCTTGCCCTGGGTGGCGCGGATGGCCGTGCACAGGTTGGTCTTGCCCGACAGGCAGCTTTTGCACTGTCGGCATTCGGGCGTGTAGAGCGGGATCACGTGGTCGCCGACCGCCAGGCTGGTGACGCCGGGGCCGACCTCGACCACCACGCCCGCGCCCTCGTGGCCCAGGATCGAGGGGAACAGGCCCTCGCTGTCCAGGCCGTCCAGCGTGTAGGCGTCGGTGTGGCAGACGCCGGTGGCCTTGATCTCGATCAGCACCTCGCCGGCCTTGGGGCCTTCCAGGTCGACCTCGACGATCTCCAGCGGCTGCTTGGCGGCGAAGGCGACGGCGGCGCGGGTTTTCATCGATCAGGTCTCCAGTCAGATGAGAGATCTAGGTGCGCCGCGCCGGCTGCGTCGCTAATCCCGAAGGGCGCAAAACAGTGTTGCCGAGAACTTCCCTGTCTGAACGCCCTCGCCGCGTTTAGGCCAGCGCGGCTTCGTCCAGCTTCAGTGACCGCTCAACCTTGTTGGCGAGCTTGCGGTCGTCATGTACCCAGGGATGGAAGCCCGGGAGGTAGTAAGCCAGGTATGGCAGGAAGACTTGCCGCAACATGCCAGGCTTGAGGAACAGGAAGAGCGCCAGCTTCCGCCAGGTCTTGGGGGTGTCGATGTTGTCCTGCTGCAGGAGCAGGTGAAGGTCGCGGGTGCGTTCCTTCCAGAAGTCGTTCGTCGCTTGCCACATCACCATCACCCGGAAGAACCAGCGCTTGAACGGCGATAGATCGCGCGTGACATACAGGAAGGTGTCGAACGCTACGCCCTTGTGCTCGATCTCTTCCACCGCATGCCATTGCCACAGGCGACGGACTTCGGCCGGCGCGCCAGCCAAGTGGCGCTCGTCGGCAAGCAGGGCGTGGGCGAACATGGCGGTAAAGTGCTCAAGAGCCGCGGTGGCCGCTAGGTTCACCTCGGGCTCCAGGTCCCGGCTCCGACGGGCATCCTCGCGGTTCAGCGCCTCGATCTCTTTGGTTTCGTAGCCCGCGTCGTGGACCTGCCGATTGAAGGCGATGTGCTCGCGAGAGTGATAGGCCTCTTGCTGGGCGAAATCGGCGACCTGGCTGCGCAGCGGCTCGGGAAGCTCGTTCAGGTAGTGCCGGACACTCTGGACGAAGTACCCCTCGCCCGCCGGGAAGCTGAGAGACAGAGAGTTGTAGAAGGCCGTCGCCACAGGATCGCCGCTCATCCACCAGCGAGGATGAGACTGCCCCCGTCCGAAGGCGACGTTGCGCGGCGTGATGTGAAGGTCGGCCGGAGCGGTAGGTGCGGTCATCGGCATCTCCATCGAGTTCAGCGAACCGTGTCACACAGTTTATATAGTTTCAACTATAAACCGAAGCATCCGTCTTCTCTGGCGATTTGCCTCAAGCGCGATCCTCCAACCCTCGTGAATCCCGAGATTCATGCGCTCTTGGTCATGCCGGCCCAGCTCGCTGCTGGTGTCGATCGCGATGCATTGACTCGCATAAATATAGCTTTCACTATATTTTTGTCGCCACCCATTTATGCCTTGTCGTCCTGGCGACCAACCGACCCGCTAACCCGACACCGGCCTTGGCAGACCTTGGTTCAGAACCGTCCGGCCCTGCCGCCGCGTCCAAAGGAGTCTTCATGACCGTAGTGCTTCACACGCCCGAAACCGGCCTCGTCAAAACCGATATCTCCGACGGCTGGACCGCCATCGAAGGCGAGCCCACCATGACGACCTGGTTCGAGTATCAATCCCCGGACCAGTCGATCGTCACGGGGACGTGGCGGTCCACGACGGGGCCCTACCGGGCCGAAGCCCGCTTCCATGAATATGTCTATCTGGTCGAAGGGGTGATTGAACTGACCCCCGACGGCGGCGAGACGGTGACAGCGCGCGCCGGCGACGCCTTTACGGTCGAGGCCGATTTCAAGGGCGTGTGGCGGATCGTCGAGCCCGTCTACAAGCGGTTCTTGCTCAAGACGGGCTGAGGGCCTGGCCGGCCGCCGAAAGGCGGCCGGCCAGGCCCTAGAGGCTGACCGAAACCCGCATGGGCGACTGGCTCAACTGACGCATCGAACTTCGCGGCATCCAGTCGTCCATAGCGGCCGCAGCCTCGATTTGGACGCCCGGCGCGGTTACGCCACGCAAGACAGCCTCCACGAGGGCGCGCGCGATGTTGCGGCCGGGGCAGATATGGGCCCCACCGCCAAACGTCCCATCGCCCCGCTGCGGCCGAGACAGATCAATTCGGTTGGGCTCGGCGAACGCCTTGGGATCGCGGTTTCCGGCGATCCACAACATGACGAGCGGCGTATCGACCGGCACCGTCAGGCCGTCATAGTCGAAATCCCGCAAGGCGTAGCGCTGGGTCAGCACGACGGGCGGGTTCAAGCGGATGGTCTCGAAGAAGGCCGCCGGCACGAGACTTTGATCAGCCCTCACCTTGGCCAGAACCTCGGGATTGCGAACCAGGCCGTAAACGGCGTTGACGGCGGCGACGGCGGCGGTGTGGAAGCCGTCGATCAGATTGGCCGCCAGCATCATGCCCAGGCTTTCTGGCCGCCCGGGCTGAAGAATGGCCGAGAAGTCGGCGGCCATGTCCTGCAAGAGGGGATTGTCGCCTTGAGACAAGCCGCGTTCGACGGCGGCGCTGACCATATCCAGGTACTCAGCCGCCGCGGCGTCCGCGCTCAGGGTCTCATCGGGGGTGCGCACCAGATAGAACATCGGCGACAGCGCTGAGATCAGATGGCGGGCGCGGGCCTCCTCGTCGGCGGTCAGGCCCAGCACCTGGGCCCAAAACCGGGCCGTCAGGCGTTCGGCCACGTCCGTTCCGAAATCGACCTGTGTCCTGGCGCCGGCCTCTTGGAGCAGCGTCGCCACCGTCGCCTCGATCAGCCCGGCGAAGCGCGGCAGCTGCTTGGGCACGAACTGGCGCATGAACAATTGCCGGGTTGGCCCATGCAGCGGCGGATTGGCGGTAAAGACCTGGTTGGACACCAGCTTGGCGAGCGAGGAGGCCGCCGGGATCTCGGGCTCGACGGGCGCGCCATCGGGGCCGACATTGAAGGCCGAAGACGACAGCACGTCGGCGGGCATGTTGCCTGCGGCCTCCGTGGCGGCGATCCGTCTCAGCGGTTCGGCGCCGAACACCAAAAGCCGCGAGCCCGCGCCTTGCGCCAGACCGTCCGGATAACGCTCGAAAAGGCGCACCAGACTGCCGTCGAGGTTCGCGGCCCAGCCGGCCAGCTCCGCAGGTTCTAGGGATGGCAGGTCTTCGATCCGACGAGGCAGATGACTCATGGCGTATCCTTAGTTTCTCAAGAGCGAACCGATTGGGCTTGGCGTCAGAGCACCCGAAAGCTGACGCTGGGGTCGGCTACGGGCATCCCGCGCCAGGCACATCCACGCGCGCCGAAAGAAGCCGCGCCGTCGGGCTGGCCCGGCACGTCGCCGGGTCGGTGGTGTCGGCTGTGCAGACGAAGAGCGTGCGCCGGTCATCTCCCCCCAGCACGCACGCCACGGCCTGCTGCTCGGTGACGATGCGGTCGAGCTCTCGGCCGCCCTCCCCGATGCGCACAACCGCATTGGCCGACAGTCCCGCCACCCAGATCGCGCCCTCAGCGTCGAGGCAGACGCCATCGGGCGTGACATCGGGCGGCAGGCTGGCCCAGAGGCGCCGATCGGTCAGGGTTCCGTCGGCGTTGCGCCTGAATGCCGTCAGTTGACGCGAGGCGCTTTCGGCCACGATCAGGGTCGCGCCATCGGGCGTGATCACCATGCCATTGGGAAAGAACAGATCCTCGCCAACGGCCTCGGCGGCGCCATCCGGCGATATCCGCGCCAACTTGGCGAGTTTGACGCTAGCCGGATCAATCGGCGGATCGAGGGAAAAGCCGAAATTACCGACATAGGCCTCGCCGTTCGGCGCCACGACCATGTCGTTGGCGTGCCAGGTTGCGATGGCCGACAGATCGGCGTGGTCGATAAAGCCGCCATCGGCTTGCTGCCTCAGGACCCGCCGGTCATGCATCGACACCACGAGCATCCGGCCATTCGGCAACCAGCCGATCCCGCCGACTGGGGCGTCGAACTGGGCGATGGTCTCAAGCCCGCCATCGGGCCTCAACGCCACGATCCGATGGGCGTGCATGTCGGCCAAATAGAGGCGACCGTCATGCCAGCGCGGCGACTCGCCAAACGCCAGGTCGGAAATCAGGGTCTGGAAGCGCTTGCCCATGGATCCCTCGTCGCTGCCGCCGCCAATCGGCGCGCTTACACTATATAGCTATGACTATATATCTCTCGTCAATCTTCACACAGGTCGCGATCCGCGAATTTGCACGCCGCGACGCGCCAAGTCGCGCCATGAGCCAAGGAAAGACCAGAACCGGCTTGATCTGTCATCGCAATGAATATAGCAAAAGCTACAACAATGAGGAGGCGAGATGAACAGCCGCTCGAACAGGCCGGCGCAGCGCGGTCTCGATGGGATCGAGAAGGGCGTCCCCGCGCTGCCCCATACGCTCCCCCTGGATCAGGTGGCGCATCAGGGCTGGAACCTTCTGAGGGAGGATCTGCCGATGCCTGCGGCCATCCTCCGGGCTTCGGCGCTGCGCAACAACAGCGACTGGATGCGGCGTTTTCTTGCCGCCACTGGCGCCAAGCTGGCGCCGCACGGCAAGACCACCATGGCCCCGGCGCTTTTCGACATGCAGATGGAGGACGGCGCCTGGGGCATCACGGTCGCCACGCCGCACCAGATCCAGGTCGCGCACCGGTTCGGCTTCAAACGCCTCTTCCTCGCCAACCAGTTGGTTGGACGCGCCGCGATCGGCTTGGTGATCGACCTGCTGAAATCCGACCCGGAGCTGGACTTCTATTGTCTGGTCGATTCCGAGGCCAACGCCGAGCAATTGGCCCGCGCGGTCGCCGAAAGGGGGCTGGAGCGGCCCCTGAAGGTGCTTGTCGAAATGGGCTACTTGGGCGGGCGCACCGGCTGCCGGACGCTGGAGGAGGGTCTTGCGCTGGCCCGGCTCGTCGCCGCGCGGCCGCAAACCTTGGCCTTGGTCGGGGTCGAAGGCTTCGAGGGCATCATTCGAGAACAGACGGAGGAAGAGACCGTCGCCAAGGTCGAGACCTTCCTCGACAGCCTAGTGGCCCTGTCGGAGGCCTGCGCGGTGGAGAAGCTCTACGCGCCCGGCCCGACCATCTTCAGCGCCGGCGGCTCGACCTTCTACGACTTGGTCGCCGCCAAGCTTGGCCAGATTAAAGCTCCCGGCGAGCGCATCATCCTTATTCGGGCCGGCTGCTACCTCACGCATGACTCGTTGATGTACACCGAACTCTTTCGGCGAATGACCCTCCGGTCGCCCGAGGTCGAGGCCTTCGGGGCCTATTCGGCAGCGCTTGAAGTCTGGTCCTATGTCCAGTCACGTCCCGAGCCGGGCCGGGTGATCCTGGCGTTCGGCAAGCGCGACGTCTCCTACGACCATCTGCCAAGACCGCTGGCCTGGTATCGCCCAGGCGATCCGTCCGCAGCGCCGCAAGCCATTCCGGACGGTCACGCCGTGGTCAATCTGAGCGACCAGCACGCCTTTCTCGACGTCCCCGAAGATTCGCCGCTGCAAGTCGGCGATCTGGTCGGCGTCGGCATTTCCCACCCCTGCCTGACCTTCGACAAGTGGCAGGTCCTGCACCTGGTGGACGACGCCTACACCGTGACCGGCTCGATCCGAACCTACTTCTAGGCCGCCTTGGCCCACGCAAAACACCTTGGGAGGTTTCATGACCAATCCGCTCCGCAAGCGGCTTCAGGCGGGTAAGACCTGCGTCAACGGCTGGTCGCTTTTGCCGTCCAGCTTTGCCGTCGAGTTCATGGCCAAGGTCGGCTGGGACAGCATCACCGTCGACATCCAGCACGGCCTGCACGACTACCGTTCGGCCGCGGAGTGCTTTCAGGCGATGACCGGCTATCCCGTGACGGCCCTGGTTCGCGTGCCGTGGAACGAGCCCGGCATCATCGGCAAGGTGCTTGATGCGGGGGCGTGGGGGATCATCTGTCCGATGATCAACACCGCCGAGGACGCCAAGGCCCTGGTGCGCGCTTGCCTCTATCCGCCGGCGGGCGAGCGCTCGAACGGCCCGATCCGCGCCGGGGGCTACGGCGTGCCCGGAGCCTATCAGGGCTTCGCCAATGACGAGGTGCTGATCCTGCCTCAGATCGAAACGGCCCAGGCCGTGGAAAACCTCGAAGCCATTCTCGACGTCCCGGGCGTCAGCGGCGTCTATGTCGGCCCTAGCGACCTGGGCTTCTCGATGGGCCTGCCCCCCATTCTAGATCGCGAAGAACCCGAGATCCTGGCGATCTACGAACGCGTGCTGGCCGCCGCGGCCGCGCGCGGCAAGTTCACCGGCATCCAGAACCTCACGCCGGCCTATGCGGCGCGCATGGCTCAGATGGGCTTTGGGATCGTCACCGTCAGCAGTGACGTCGAGCTCCTGGCCTTCAGCGCCTATACGGCCGTCAACGCCACCCGGGCCGCGGCTGGCGAGCGCGCCGCGCCTTAACACCCGCAACGGGCGCGTTCGCCACCCCCGCCCCCGCCTAGCTGAGGTCAGGAGAACCCTATGGGCCCTTGGAAGAATTGGTCTGGCGGCGTCACGTGCGCGCCCGAAACCTTCGCGCAGCCAGAGACGATAGAAGCGCTCTGTGACCTGGTCCGCGCCGCGCCCAAGGCGCGGATGGCTGGCTCGCGTCACTCGTTCATGCCCCTGTGGCTGACCGACCAGGTCTTGATCAACCTGGACCGGCTCCCCGGGGTACTTGAGGTCGCCGAGGACCGACAGACCGTGTGGGCCCCGGCCGGCGCGACGCTTAAGGATCTGACCGCCGCGCTCTGGACCGAGGGCCTGTCGCTGCTCAATCAGGGCGACATCAACGCCCAGACCCTTGGCGGCGCGTGCGCGACAGGCACCCACGGCACTGGCGAGGCGCTGGGTAACCTCGCCAGTCATACCCAAGGGTTCAGGGTGGTTCTGGCGGACGGCGAGCTCGTCGAGTGCGACGCCGCCCATAGGCCCGAGCTTTTCCAGGCCCTGCGCCTGTCGCTGGGCCTGCTGGGGGTCGTCGTCGCCATCAAGCTCAAGGTCGCCCCGGCCTATCATCTGGAGGAGCGGATCTTCAAGCTGCCGCTCGACGCCGTGCTCGAGCGTTTCGACGAACTGGCGGCGGATCATCGTCACTTCGAATTCTTCGCCTTTCCCTATGCCGATGAGGTTCTGGTCAAGACCCTCGACCCCGTGGACCCAAACGGCGCATTCGAGCCGCCCGAGGAAGACGACGAGGCGCTTTTGGCCGGCTTCTGCGAGATGTCCGCGGCCGCGCCGCCGTTGATCCCTGATCTCCAGCGACTGCTGATGCGCTTTGCGCCGTCTGAGCCCACGCCGCGACAGGGCCCCGCTTTCCAGATCTTCCCCAGCACCCGCGTGGTGCGCAACGAGGAGATGGAATACGAGGTCCCCAGAGCCGAGGGCGTCGCCGCCGTCAGGGACGTGATCGCGGCCGTCAAGGCAGACGCCCTGCCCGTCTGCTTCCCGCTGATGGTGCGCACCGTCGCGGCGGACGACATCTGGATCAGCCCTCAAGGCCAAGGCCCCTGCACGGCCATTTCGTTCCACCAGTATCCGAAGCTCCCCTGGCGAGAGTTTTTCCCTGCTATCGAGGCGCGCCTGCGCGCACGCGGAGGCCGGCCTCATTGGGCCAAGCACCACACCCTGGGCGCGACCGATGTGCGCGCGCTTTATCCTCGATTGGACAGCTTCTTGGCCGCGCGTGAGGCCGCCGATCCGGATGGGAAATTCCTCAATGGCCATCTGGGGGCGCTCTTCGCGGCGCTCTCTTAGCCAGGCGCTCCGCAGCCCCCGCGCGGCGCTGCGACAAAACGTCGTCAGAAGGCGACGGCAGATTTAGCTTTTACTAACATCGAAAGCCCCCCTCACCTGGCCACGGCCACATAGACGCCCATACGCCTTAAGTGTCTGGGCTTCGATTGACAGAACAATTATATAGCTTTTACTATATCTTGAACGAATGATGTCGCTGAGCGGCGCAGCCTGCAGCAATTTCCCCAGAGCCCGCCGGCCGCGGCGGCCAGACGAGCGATCGAGACATGACTCAGCCCACGACCTACCTCATCACCGGCGCGGCCAGCGGAATCGGGGCGGCGATCGCCACCAAGCTCGCCCGGGCGCGTCAGAACGTGATGCTTGCCGACATCAACGCCGCAGGCGCCGCCGCCCTGGCCGAGACCTTGGGCGAGCGCGCCAGCGCCGTCGCCCTCGACATCCGAGACCCGGTCGCTTGGGAGCGCGCGTTTGACGCCACCCTCGCGCACTTTGGGGCCTTTGACGTGTTGATCAACAACGCCGGTCTCGTGCGCACCGGCTTGGCCAGGAACGTCGCCATCGCCGATCACCAATTGACCATGGACACCAATCTGATGGGACCGGTGACCGGCATGGTCGGGGCCTTCAAGCGCTTCCACAAGCAGGGCGCGGGCCACCTCGTCACGGTCTGCAGCATGACCTCCTTCCTGCCGTTCCCCGGCGTGGCCATCTACGGGGCCTCCAAGCACGCCCTGCGCGCCTTCCACCACGGCATGGCCATCGAGGAGCGCCATAGCGGCATCGATTTCACCATCGTCCACCCCACGGCGACCGAGACGCCGATGCTGGAGCAGGAGGCGGCCGATCCGGACGCGGTCATGTGCTTTGTCGCCCCGAGCGTTTCGGCCGAGGCCGTCGCCGACACGGTGGTCAAGGCCATCAAGCGCAAGGCGATCGAGGTTTGCATGCCGCAGGCCGGCTCCGGGACGGTCAAGGCGCTTGGGGTCGATCCGAAAAAGCTGCGCGCCTATGCCGATCACCTCGAGGCGATGGGTAAGGACGGACTGGCCAAGCGCCAATCGGCCGCGGCCTGACCCTGCCCTTCGGGCCGCCGGTCGCGGCCCTGTTCAAGGAGTTACCGATGCCTTCTACATCCAAAGGCCCGGCCGATATGGCGCCGGAGGAATGGGCCGTGCGGGTTGACCTCGCCGCAGCCTATCGGCTGGTGGCCCTCAACGGCTGGGACGATCTGATCTTCACCCACCTCTCGGCCAAGGTTCCCGGCGGCGACCACCACTTCCTGATCAACCCTTATGATCGGATGTTCGAGGAGATCACCGCGTCGAGCCTGGTGAAGATCGACCTGGATGGAAACCCGATCGAGGCGACCAAGGCGCCGGTCAACGCCGCGGGCTTTACCATTCACTCGGCCATTCACATGGCCCGCGACGACGCCAATGCGGTCCTGCACCTGCACACCCCGCACGGCCAAGCCGTGTCGGCCATGAACGAGGGTCTCCTGCCGTATACGCAGACAGCGCTGATCGCCGGCCATGACATCGCCTTTCACGAGTATGAGGGCGTGGCGACGGACCTGGACGAACGGGAGCGGCTGGTGGCCGATCTTGGCGACAAGTCGGTAATGCTGTTGCGCAACCACGGCACGCTGACGACGGGACCCACGATCGCTCAGGCCTATCTTCGCATGTACTTCCTCGAGCGCGCCTGCGAAGCTCAGGTGATGATGCTTTCGGCCGGCCGGGCCAAT
This sequence comes from Caulobacter sp. Root1472, assembly GCF_001426985.1. Classification (NCBI taxonomy): domain Bacteria; kingdom Pseudomonadati; phylum Pseudomonadota; class Alphaproteobacteria; order Caulobacterales; family Caulobacteraceae; genus Caulobacter; species Caulobacter sp. Root1472. The sequence continues at coordinate 12,951 of NZ_LMFX01000020.1, forward strand.
CTGCATGCGCCGCCTGCCGGCGTGGCCGAGAAGGTTCGCGACCAGTCCACCGGGCCGGGGATGTCCGTCGTCTCCGATCGCCTGGCCTGGCCCGCGCTGCTGCGCAAGCTTGATCGCTTGGACCCCAGCTACAAGACCTAACCTCGGGAAGCTTTCCTCCTACTCCCTCCATGAGGATAGAGGCCGCGCCGGCGCAAAAGCCGGCGCGGCTTTTTCGTGTGGAGCAGCGCCCAAAAAAGGGCCGATCCCGCATCAGAGCGGGACCGGCCAGTAACGCCCCAGGAAATTGCAAGGGGGGCGCGGAGGGCTTGATCAGTAGTGGTAGCGGAGGAAGACGCCGAAGGTCCGGGGCGGCGCATAGCTCAGCATGTCATAGCCTAGGCCCGCGATCGGCGAGATCTCGACCAGCACCGCCTTGTTCGTGAGGTTCTTGGCCCAGAGCCCAGCTTCGAAATGCTCGTCCGGCGAGCGCCAGGCCAGTTGCCCGTTGAGCTGGAACACCGCAGGCGATGACAGGCGTTCGGTTTGGCTCGGATCGAAGAAGATCCTTGTCCGATAGGACGCATCAAGCGAGGGCTCGATCGAGGCGCCCGACGCCAGCTCGACCTTGTACTTGGCCGACAGGCTGGCGTTGAACTTCGGGGCCTCTGGCATCTGATTGCCCGAATAGTCGCCACCCTCGGACTTGTAGTCCTTGTACTTGGCGTGGAGCAGCGCCAGGCCGCCGGTGAGGGTCAGGTTGCGGATCGGAACGGCGGTGATCTCGGCCTCGCCGCCATAGACCTGGGCCGAACCGGCGTTGTCGAGGATCTGCACGGTGCGGGCCCCGCGAACCACGAAAGCGAAGGCCTGGAGATCCTTGTAGTCGTAGTAGAAGGCCGAGAGGCTCAGACGCAGGCGGCGGTCGAACAGGCTGCTCTTGGAGCCGACCTCGTAGGCGTCGACCGTCTCGTTGCCATACGGCGCCAGCTGCTCGGCATAGCTTTCGTGGTCGGCCTGGCCGCCGAAGAAGCCACCGCTTTTGAAGCCGCGATTATAGGTGGCGTAGATGTTGGCCTGGTCGGTGAGGTCGTAACGCAGACCCAGCCGTCCCGAGAACGCCCCGAAAGTCTTGCGCTGGGCGTAGGGCGGCACCAGGTCGAACGCCTCTTCGGCGGTCTCATGATAGTCGAAGGTTTTCTTGTCCGCTGAATAGCGAAGGCCGACAGTGGCGGTGAGCTTGTCGGTCAGACTGTAGTCAGCCTGGCCGAAGAGCGCATAGGTGTCGGTATTTTGGGTGTAGGCGTAGCGCAGGAACACCACGCTATTGTCAACGCTGACGCCGGTCGGATTGCTCGGCGACGTAAAGAACGGCCGGAAGTCGCGCAGGACGTCGAAGGTGCTGTTGTTCTTCAACTCGTCGCGCATGTAGTAGGCGCCGAGCACCCACTTCAGCTTCCCGACGTCCGCCTGCAGCCGCAACTCTTGCGACCACTCCTTCTGATAGGCGATGAAGTTGTTGTGCAGGATGTCGGCGGGGCTGACGTCGCTGTTTTCGTCGATGTTTCGCCTGACGTTCTGGAACGCCGAGACCGAGACGAGGTCGACACCGCCAAAATGGTGGGTGTAGTTGAGCGACGTCGAATAATAATCGACGCGGTCCTTCCCTTGGACGTCGGCGGCGACGCGATAGGGATCCGCGCTCGGATCGGCATAGCCGCTAATGTCGGTGCACGCCCCGCTGTAATAGAATCCCGGCTTGCACAGACCATCAGAGCCGGTAGCCGCCGCGGTTGACGGAAACAGAGGACGCTGCTTGGCTTGGCGGGCGCCGCCTCGATTGGCGTATCGCGTCACCGACAGCAAGGCCTCGTCCTTGTCCGATGGGGTAAACAGCAACGAGCCGCGGATCGCGCCGCGATTGGCGTTGTTCACGTGGTCGCCCGTCACCGTATTGAGCGTCGCGCCGTCGTCGCGCAGGTATTGGCCGGCCAGTCGGAAGGCCAGCTTGTCCTCGATCAGCGGGCCGCTAACCGCGCCATTGACGGTCAGGGCCTTGAAGCGGCCGTATTCCACCGAGCCTTCGGCGCTGGGCCTCCAGGTGGGGCGATTGCTCGTGATGCTGATCGCGCCGCCGGTGGTGTTCTTGCCGTAGAGTGTGCCCTGCGGCCCGCGGAGAACCTCGATCTGGCCAAGGTCGAAGAACGAGCTGAGGGTGGCGAACGGCGATCCGATATAGACCCCGTCCACATAGACCCCGACCGCGCTGGCGGTCGTCGGATTGAAGTCGCTCAAGCCCACGCCGCGGATGAACATCTTCGGATTGGCCGCCGCGTCCCCGCCGGAAATACGGACATTGGGCGCGGCGTTGTTCAGATCGGACAGAACCGCCAGCCGCTTGTCGGCGATGGCCTGGGACGTGAAGGCCGTCACCGCCACCGGCACGTCCATGAGATTTTCGGATCGCTTGTTGGCCGTGACCACGACCTCGGCGACGGTCGAGGCCGCGTCCTGGGGCGCGGCCGTCTGGGCCTGCGCGGCGGCGGCGGACATCAGGGCGGCGCCACAGGCCGACGCCATGCACCAGCGCTTGTCGATCATAGGATATCCCCTTTTTCTGATTTGCGTTTCCTCAAGCACAAGCTAGCGAAAACTATATCCATTGCAATGGCTACCCATGGTGGAGCCCCGCGTCGGCTTCTTGCCGCAAAACCACCCGTCAGCAGCCTATAGAGCCTAGATTGACCCTCACTTCGCGATAGCCGGAATTGCGTCCGCGATATGAAATGGAGCGACGTGCGCAAAACTCGACCCGCGTTATGTAGCTTTTGCTAGAATTCTTGGCGCTACTTGCCCCTAAGACCGCGGACCACATTTTCGAGGAAGCGCGATACCGTCCCGTCGAACCCCCGCCCGTTCGCCAGGCTTCCGCAGAAGGTGATCGGACCGGTCGAAAAGATATTTCCGCCGGCGGGCGTCTGGGCATGGACCATGCTGGCGCGCACCAGGCGGTCTGGGGTTTCGCCGGTCATGGTCAGGGCTTCGGTCAGCATTTCGTCGCGGACCACGCCGAAGCTCTGGGGCGGGTCCTGCGAACTGGTCAGGACGCGCACAACGCCGGGCGCGCCCAGCGGGATCGGCGCGATCGAGCTCGAACCCCGCCGCGCCGCCGCCCGACGGGCCATCGTCGCCGAACGTCTCCTGATCCACGCCGTCGGACCTTGAAAGACGCCGAACGAGGAGAGGTCCTAAGACGACACCGCTCTCAAAGACGCCGTCGCGAGACGCCGGACATGAAGCACCGTGACCGTCAGCAGGGCCAGAGCCAGGCAGGCTCCCGCGACCAGCAATCCGCCCCGCGCTTCGGTGTCGGTGACCCACAAGGAGCAGAGCACCGGGCCCGCCGCCGCGCCCAGGGCCTGAACCGTCGGCACCAGGGCCGCAGCCCGCCGCGTCGGGTCGGACTCGATGACAAGAGGCATCTGAAAGGGCATGAAGAAGCCCCAGAAAAAGCCATGCAGGCTCGCAAGGACCATGAACACGGGCGCGGCCGGCAGCCTCCAGACCCACACCAGGACCACAGCAAACGCCGCAACGCTGACCAGGCAGGCCGGGTAGTAGGATAGTCGTTTGGCCAGGAGCGCGGCGACACCCGAGCCCAGGATCGACAGCGCCAGGCTCAAAGACACGGCGCCACCGACCTCACCCGGCGCCATTTTCGCCTGGCCGGCCAGTTGGGGCAGGTAGGCGAAGAAACCAATGAAGAAGGCATAGGTCAGGAAAACCGCCGCCAAGCTCGCGATGGCGCGCGCGCCATGGCCCTTGGCCCCGCCCGCTTCGGCTTCCACGTCCGTTGGCAGCGCGGCCGCCGCGCTGGGCAACGCAAAAGAGGCGAGCGCCCCAATCAGGGCCACCACGGCGGCGGCCGCAAAGCCGCCGTTCGCGCCGAACCGAGCCATCAGGGTCACCGGCAAGATCGCCGCGAAGCCCACCTGCAGTAGCCCTTGGGCGACCAGGAAGACGCCGGCCCAAAGCGCGGGGGTGGACGCGCGCGTAATCATCAACATCGTCAGCCAGACCAGAACGCCCTCGGCCAAGCCGGCGGCGGCGCGATCGGCCAGGACCAGAGGTCCTGAAGCGTGCAGCATGGCGCCATTGAGGATCGCCAAGGCCAGGCCGGCCAGCAACCCTTTCAAAGCGAGCTTGTCGGGCTTGGCGAACGCGCCGGCCAGCACCACGCCCAGCGCCAAAGTCAGAAACTCCACGGTGAAGGACCAGCCCACCAGGCCGACGGTCAAGCGCTGCTCGGCGACCAGCGCGTCTAGCAGGATGGGCTGCACACCAGAGAACAGCAGGGCGACCGTGCCGACGGTAAGATAGGCCACGATCTGCGGCCCGCTTGGCGGACGGCCTATCCAATGGTCGTCATCAGCCGCCTCTTGCGCGCGATCCAGCAGCCGCATGCCCATCCGCAAATCTCCCTGAGCCGCCGGGCGACATCATAGCCGCCCCCGCCGAATTAGATGTAGCTTTTGCTATATTGTGATAGATGTCAACGCACCCCAGGGTGCGCGGCCCCGCCCGGCGCCTCATTGGTGGGCGATCCAGGGCGCCAACGCCTTCGCGTTGACCGCCGCGCGCTTGTACGGGGTGTTGCAGGCGACTACTCTGCCAGTCGGCGCCCCAAGGTGCGCCCATCGACCGCATTCTCACCCAACTTCGCGAGCGCTGTGACCCTCATCAAATCCGAAAACGACGCCGCAGCGCGCCCGTCGAGGGCGCCGCGGAAGAAGTTGGCTTCCGCGGCCGACGCGCCGCCGGCCGAACGCGGCAAACCCAGGGATCCCCCAACGGCGGGCAAGCCGCTGCAGACCTATGAGCGGCTGATCGCCGCAACGGGCGAGCTTCTCGGGGAAATCGGATTTGAGCGCCTGACGACCAACGCGATTTGCGCGCGCGCCAACTTGTCGCCACCGGCGCTTTATCACTACTTCGACGACAAGTACGACATCCTCGAGGTGATGGCGCGACGCCTACTCAAGCGCCAGAACGACGCTTACGCCGCCTGGCTTTTCAAGGGCGGCGCTTGGGCCAATCCCGAGACAGCGGTCGAAGCGCTTGAGGAATGGTTCGGCATAGCCACCCAAATTCTCGAGAGCGAGCCGGGCGCGCTCTGGACGATGCGGGCGCTGAGAGCCTTGCCTAACCTGGCGCATGTCCGCCTGGAATCCCAGCGGCAGAGCGCCGACCAGATGTTCGCGTTTTACCGACGCCTCTTTCCCGCGGTCGATCCAGACACGCTCTGGTGCCGACTTCGCATCCGGTCCGAATTCGGCTGGGCGGTCGATGAACTGGCGCTCGAGGAGGACCGCATCCCTCGGCCGATCCTCCTGCGGGAAGCGGCGCGGCTGCTGACTCGCTCGCTCGACGACGACCATCGCGCCAAGCCGACCGGGTAGAGACCCAAGAATATAGTTATTGCTATATCGAAAATCGCGACGTATTCAAATCAAGGCCCACGCGGGCCTGATTGAACGACGCGACTGTCGCTCAATGAGGGTCGCGGCCAGACCGTCCCATTGAGCGAGCGACCATGACCGCAAACGCCGTATGCCCGCGCCCCGATGCGAAGGCGCGCTTGACCGCGCTGGGATTGCAACTGCCCAAGCCGCCGGCCGCGGTTGGTAACTTCGCCGCCGCCGTGCGCGATGGGCGACTTCTCTATCTCTCGGGGCAAGGTCCCGTGCATGCCGGCGGCGTTCATACGGGCAAGGTGGGCGCGGAGGTTTCGCTCGAGGAGGCCTATCAGCACGCGCGGCTGACGACGCTCAACCTGTTGTCGGTGATCGAGGAGGCCGCCGGGCTCTCCAAGGTCTGCAAGGTCGTCAAGGTGCTGGGCATGGTCAACGCCGCGCCCGACTTCATCGCCCATCCGGCCGTGATCAACGGCTGTTCGGATCTGCTCATCGAGGTGTTCGGCCCCGAAGTCGGCGCCCATGCGCGATCGGCGGTCGGAATGGGGTCCCTGCCGTATCAAATCACGGTCGAGATCGAGATGATCGTCGCGCTCGAAGATTGACCGGCAGCGGCCCGCGAGGCGCGAACACCACTCCAGCCTGATCCCAGAAGGGGGTCGCCGATTGTCGGCGACGAGCACCATGCCCAAGATCACGTTCATTCAGCACGACGGCGCGACCTTCGTCGTCGACGCCCGTCTAGGGCAGTCGCTGATGGAAGCCGCCGTTCAGAACAATGTGCCCGGTATCGACGCCGACTGCGGCGGAGCCTGCGCCTGCGGCACCTGTCAAGTCCATGTGCAAGCGCCCTGGCAAGAGGCCCTGACGCTTCCCGGCGCCACGGAAACCGAGATGTTGTCGTTCACGAGCGACCCGCAACCCTCTAGCCGGCTGGCCTGCCAAATCACCCTCGATGAGCGACACGAGGGCTTGGTGGTGCGCGTGCCGACCCACCAACACTGACCTTCCAAGGAGAGCCCAATGCCGACATCCTCTTCGCCCCTGGCGTCCGTTCTTGGCCCGTCGCACATCGCGTTGGAAGTCACAGACCTCGAGCGCTCGCTGGCGTTTTACCAACGCGTGCTTGGGCTCGAGATCTTTTATGACGAGCGCCAGACAGGAACGCCGCCGAGCATCAAGGGCATAGTCGCCGGCTTCGCTATCGAACTGGGTCAAATCCAGCCGCCGCCGGCCTCAAGCAGCCCATCCCAGGTGCGGCCGCAGGCAGGCGCTCCCTGCATGGCCTTCACAATCGAAGACGCCGTCGGCGCTCATGGCCGGCTCAAGGCGGAGGGCGTGTCGGTCGAGAGCGCGGTCAAGGAGACCGAGGGCGTCAAGTTCTTCTATGTCTACGATCCCGATGGTTATCCCTTCGAACTCATAGAATTCCCGCTCGGAGCGCGAGCCTTGGCCGATCTGCGCGCCTATTTCGACGCGCCTTCAACCGTTTAGGCCCGCGCTAGGGCCTAGGCGGTGTCATCCCCCTCCCCGCGCGCTCCCGCGCAGAGGGGACTGCTCTGAGGCGGCTGGCCGAGAGCGCGCTGAGCGGCGGTCGGGCGTGATGCGCGCGAGCGAAGCCGGCGTCGCCTGAGCGCCTCTCGTCTCCCCCAGCCACAGCCACGCTGGTTGAGGACGGCGCTGGACCCTGGCGTCCACGACGTGGAGCCGTGGGGCCGGCTCGCGCCAGGGTTCCCCGTTGCCGGGGACCGTGGCGAACTCAACCGCCCCATCGCCGCAAGCGGACTAGACGACGGAACACAACATGTCGGGGAAGCAAATCGTAATCCTGGGGGCAGGCCACGCCGGCGGATGCGTCGCGGCGTACCTTCGCCAGTACGGCCACGAAGGCTCGATCACCTTGGTGGGCGAGGAGCCGATCGCGCCGTATCAGCGGCCGCCCCTGTCCAAGGCCTGGCTCAAGGGCGAGGCCGACGCAGAGACCTTGGCGCTGCGGCCGCTGGCCTTTTACGCCGACAGCGGCATCGATTTTCGGCCGAACGTGCGAGCGATCACGATCAACCGACCGACCAAAACCGTGACGCTCTCCGCCGGAGGGCCGATCGCCTATGACATCCTGATCATCGCCACGGGCGCGCGCCCGATGACCCTGCCGGTCGACGGCGCGGATCTACCAGGCGTGCTCTTTTTGCGCACCGCCGCCGACGCCGAACACCTCAAAGCCGCCCTGGGCCCCGGCCGACGCCTGGCGGTCATCGGCGGCGGCTATATTGGACTGGAGGCGGCCGCTTCGGCGCGCGCGCTGGGATCGGACGTCGTGGTGATCGAACGCGAGCCCCGGATTCTGGCTCGGGTGGCCTGCGATGTGCTGTCGAGCTTCTTCCAAGCGCGCCACGAGGCGCGTGGGGTGCGCTTCATCCTCGGCGGCGGCGTCACGGCTTTTGAGGGCGCAGACGGCGCCGTCACCGGCGTGCGCCTGTCCGACGGACGCGTGGTGGCTTGCGACGCCGCCCTGGTGGGCGTCGGCGCGGTTCCCAATGACGACCTGGCCGCGGCCGCCGGCCTGGAGTGCGCGCGCGGGGTCGTCGTCGATCTCCAGGCTCGCACGGCCGACCCCTCGATCTTCGCCATTGGCGACGTCGCTCATCGGCCCATGCCGATCTATCAGCGCATGTTGCGCATGGAGAGCGTGCCCAACGCGCTGGAGCAGGCCAAGCAGGCCGCCAGCGCCATCGTGGGCCGCCCGCCGCCCGCAGGGGAGACGCCGTGGCAATGGTCGGACCAGTACGACATCAAGCTGCAGATCGCCGGCTATCCATTTGATGTCGACGATGTGCTGGTTCGCGGCGACCCGGCTGCCGGCAGCTTCGCCGTTTTCCACATGAAGGGCGACCAGATCCAAGCGGTGGAGGCCATCAACGCCCCGCCCGAATTCATGATGGGCCGCCAATTGATCGGCAACCGCAAGGCGGTTGATCGCGCGCGGCTCATCGACCCGTCCGTTTCCATGAAGGAGGTCTTCGCCTAGCCGCGGCGCGAGCAGCACCATGGCCAGGATCATCCAGGTCGCTCACGACGAAACTCACTGGGCCCGATATAGGCGCCGCTGACCCCCGGAACGTCGAGAATGGCCTCCAGGTCGTCGGCCGCCTCTTGGGTTTGCAATCTGCGGCAAGGTCAGGATCTCGCTGTTGGCGATGTCCTGGTCGGGCGTGCGGCCGCCATAGGTCGCGGCGCGGACCGGACCGTTGGAGCGCTCGCCCATCGGCGGGTAGAAGCTGGCCTTGACGCGGGCCTGGGCGTCGGCGGCGGAACGGATCATCGGGCCGATGATCCCCAGGCCCCCGCGTCCAGCACCTTGCCGATGATGGCCGGTTCGTTCCAGGGCACGCGCACCAGCGGTGTTAATGGATGGCCTGCAGGGCCTGGAAGCAGGTGAAGGCCGGTCTGTAGTCGGGGAGACCGTGCTGGATATCGAGCGTGACGCTGTTCCCGCCCATCTGCCCGAAGCGCTCCGCGGTGAAGTTGCATGGAATGAGCGACCAGCCGTTACGCAGATCTTGGCCGCTTGCAATCCGGCTCTGCGCCTATCGCTTCGTCGGCGCGGAGACTGGAATGAGCGCCCCATTGATCGCTCGGCTGGCCTCGGTGGCCAGGAACACGATGACGTCGGCCACAGCGGCCGGCTTCGTCCAGGACGCGGGATCGATATCGGGCATGTCCCTGCGGTTTTGCGGCGTATCGAGGATCAACGGCAGGACGGCGTTCACGCGGACGCGCCCCGCCAATTCGGCCGCTAAGCTCTCGGTCAGTCGCGCCACGCCCGCTTTCGAGGCGGCATAGGCCCCCAAGCCCGCGCCTGCGCGTTCGGCGACCGACGCGCCGATGTTGACGATTGCGCCACCGCTTGGCAGGCGCGGCGGCCCGGCACATGTTGGCGCAGGTCTTGAGATTGGCGTTGAACAGACGGTCCCAAAGGACCGGATCGCCACCGTCGATCATCTCGAAGGCGAAGGCGCCAGCAACATTGATCAGCGCCCGCACGTCGCCAAGAGCCGTCCAGGCCTGCTCGAAAGCCTCGACCGCCTGGTCGGCGTCGGCCAGATCTACGCCGGACACCGTGAAGTCGGGCGTAGGCTCGGCTACGGCAGCATGGTCAATGAGCGCAATCTTGAAGCCCGCCGCCTTGAAAGCCTGAGCGACGGCCTGGCCCAGCACGCCCAATCCGCCCGTGATGATAACGCCCGCCATAGAGCAGACTCCCGTGATCTGAGACTTCCAACCTTGGACGAACGTAGCGCCGGGCTCGACGCGTCGAGGCCCAGAGACCCTCCAGCGCTATTTTGAGAACGCCGCGTCCATAAACCGGGCGAGAGCTAGGTCGAGCGTCGTCACGCCGCCTGCGTCGTGCGTTGTCAGGCACACCTCGACGCGGTCATAGACGTTGAACCATTCGGGGTGGTGATCGAGGCGGTCGGCCTCGGCCGCGATCTGGACCATCCATTGGATGGCGTCGGCGAAGCTGGCGAAGGTGAACGTCTTGGACAGAGCCTCGCGCGGCCCGGTCTGCGCGCTCCAGCCCTGGAGCATGGCCGCGGCGATGTCGGGCATCAGACGTACCCGCGGTTCAGAACCAGAACACGCTTGCGGCTGCGCCAGGGTCGCGCCCTCGCCGCTCGAGGCCTTTGCGGAATCCGTCATGCCGAAAGCAAGGCCTGCTTGGCTTCGGGCTCTCGACCTTGGCCAAGGCTGGTCGCGCGCACGGCTTGCGGGATGGCGAAATACCGCTCAGGCGTCCCGATCCGCAGTCGGCGACGGGCGTCGATCAAGCGCTCCCCCAGCAATTTCTCATAGTCTTCGCCGACCAGCCAGACGGCCTTGCGCCCTAGACGATAGCCTTCCCAGATAGCCTGTCCCTGCGGATTGGACAGCCCGCCCGGCAAGGTCTCCAGCCAGCTGGCCAGCGCGATCGCGGCCCAGCCCCAGCCGCCAAGCTGAGCGAACGAGAAGGCCACCAGGGAGGCCTCGCCCAGGTGCTCGTCGGCCTTGTAGCCGGTCAGCACATGCCAAAGGTCATGGACGTCTCGTGTGCGGCGCCCCATCCAGACGTAAGGATGCTCGGCATGCATGTCGCTAGCGCCGGCCTGGCTGATCTCGGCCAGTCCCTCGGCGGAATAGCCGGTGGCGTCGAGGAAGGCCCGGTAGACTCCGCCGACGGTGTCAGGCTCAAAGCGCTCAAGCCACGTCCGGTCCATGAGCTTTTCGGCCAACTCCACGCGACGGTAGGCGACTTGGCCGCCGCCGCGGCTGGTCAGGAGACGCTTGTAAAGCCGCACATCTTCGTCGGCGTTCAGAGCGCTCATGATGACGAACACCTGCTCGGTATCGTGCTTGTTGGCCATGAGTTTGCGAAGCGCTGCGAACGCGCCTCCCCAGTCACGCCGGGCAACCAAGGGTTTGTCGATTTGAGCGCCAGCGATCGAAGGGGTCATTGCGCGTCTCCAAGCTTTGATCGCACAACCATCAATCAGGAACCGCTCAGTGTCAATATATCTGGAACTATCTGGTGTCACTTTCTGGCGCGGCGGCGCTGATCCGCGCGCGCGCTGAAGAAAGGCCTTGCTCCAAGCTCACTCCGGCTTGACCCCAATGAAGGGAATGGCTCTACCTCCGACGAAAATCGGATGACATCGATGACGCACTCTGACGTGGTGTCGCCTTCTCGTCGCTACGCCGGCAACTCCGCCGAGGAACGACGGGAGATGCGGCGCGAGAAGATCCTTGAGGCCGCGATCCAGGTGTATGGCGAGCACGGCTACCGCGCCTCTACGGTTCAGGCGGTTTGCGATGCGGCGGGCCTGACCAAGCGCTATTTCTACGAGTCCTACCGCGACAGCGAGGATCTGCTCGCGGCCTGCCTTCGCCGGGTGGTGGTGGAGTTCGCGGGCGAATTGGCGCAGGCCGCGCCGGCGACGCAGATCGGCCGCGAAGAGCGCGCCAGACTCATTCTGCGCGCCTATTTCGAAACCCTGAAGGAAGATCCGCCGCGGGCCCGGCTGTTCTTGCTGGAGACCGATGGGGTCGGGTCCGACGTCGTGGACGCCATGCGCGAAGCGCAAAGCGACATCGCCGACGTGCTGGTGCCCATGCAAGCGGGCGCGAAGCAAAACGGGCGCGCATCGCTCCAGCGGCTTGGCGCCGTTGCCGGGACCGCGCGCATATCGTCCGTTTGGATCGCCGACGGCTATGCCTTGCCCATCGACGATGTGGTCGAAAGCGCCCTGCGCCTCTTCACCGGCTTGCTCGAGGGCTAGCCAGTGAAGAGGGCCCGTGAAGCGCCGTTCGCCTAAGCGCCGTAGCCCAGGATGGCCTTGGTTTCGAGGAAATCGTGGAAGCCGTGATCGCCCCATTCGCGCCCATTGCCGCTTTGCTTGTAGCCGCCAAAGGGCGCGCTCAGGTCGTTGGCCCCATTGACTGACACCTGGCCCGCCTTGATCTGCCCCGCCACGGCTCGGGCCTGCACCAAGTCCTGGCCGCTGACATAGCCCGCCAGTCCGTACGGAGTGTCGTTGGCCAGGCGCACCGCATGGTCCAGGTCGTCGTATCCCAGGATGCACAGCACCGGACCGAAGATCTCTTCGCGCGCGATGGTCATGGTATTGTCGACGTGAGCGAACACCGTGGGCCTGACATAGCTGCCAGCCTGAAGATCGTCTGGCCGCCCCAACCCGCCCACGACGAGCACGGCGCCTTCGTCGATCCCCGATTGGATCAACGACTGGATCTTGCGCCATTGGACCTGGTTGGCGACCGGGCCCATCGTCGCATTACCGGTCGGATCGCCGACCTTGATCCCATCGACGGCGGCGCGGGCCGCCGCGGCCGCCTCATCCATGCGCGCGGCTGGCACCAGCATCCTGGAAGGCGCGTTGCAGGACTGCCCGGAATTGACCATTAGAGCCCGGACCCCGGCGGCGACACTGGCGCCGAACGCCGCGTCATCGAGCACGATGTTGGCGCTCTTGCCGCCCAATTCCTGGGCCACCCGCTTAACGCTGGCCGCCGCGGCCTTGGCCACTTCGACGCCAGCCCGCGTCGAGCCGGTGAACGACACCATATCGACGTCGGGATGGCGGCAGAGCGCCGCGCCGACGCCAGCGCCGTCCCCGTTGACGAGGTTGAACACGCCGGGCGGCACGCCGGCGTCATGGATGATCTCAGCGAGAATCTGACTTGAGAACGGCGCGGTCTCGGAGGGCTTGAGCACCATGGTGCAACCCGTAGCCAGCGCCGGCGCGATCTTGCAGAGCATCTGGTTGAGAGGCCAGTTCCAAGGCGTGATCAGCGCGCAGACGCCGATGGGCTCGCGCAGGATACGCGTCTCGCCGCGCGGCTCCTCGAACACGAAATGCTCCAGGACCTGCTTGGCGATCGCCAGATGGGCCATGCCGGCCGGAACCTGGGCGCTCTGGGACAGCACGGCCGGCGCGCCCATCTCCTGGGTGACCGCGCTGGCGAGGTCGCCGAACCGCGTTTGGTAGGCGTCCAGGACCCGCCCCAGGACGTCCAAACGCTGCTGGCGACTTGTCGCCGACCATGCCGAGAAGGCGCCGCGCGCCGCTTCGACGGCGCGATCAACGTCCGCCTCCGAGCCCATGGCGACGCGGCCATAGACCTGATCGGTGGCCGGATTGACGACATCAAGCGTCACCGAACGGGCCGGTTCGACCCAAGCCCCGCCGATATAGAATTGCAGAAACTCGCGCATAGCATCTCCAGACAGGCTGACGACGACCCGGACGCAGGCCGTTCAAGGTTACCAGGCCGCCCAGAACCGGGACGCCAAACGCTGCGTCGAGCCGGCGTTCCATTGGTCCAGGGCCAGCGAGCGTCCGAGTCGCGGCAGAAGGGGGCGGAATGAATAACTATAGTTTTTACTATAACGATGATCGAATGGACCTGCAATCGCTCTCACGGCTTATGGCGCCTTGGATTTCGCCTCAACACGGAGCTATGTCCCTCCAGGCGCTGCCGACTGACAATCGCTTAACATAGTTTTCACTACATAATGCCGTGCGCTGATTGCGGCGTCCTCGATCGTTTTGTCGAAGGTTCGGACACGGTCAACGCCGGCGGTCAATCGGCGCGCCCCGCTTCCTTACGAACCCGATGGCTCGCCGTCTGGCCGACATAGAGAACCCGACATGAAGCCCAACTCCTCCCAAACAGATCTGATCGCTGGCGCGGCCAGCGGAACCGGAGCCGCCATCGCTCAAAAGTTGGCGGCCACGGACGTGCGACGCTGTTGGCGGTAGCCGCAGATCTGGGGCCGGCGGCGATTTGGTTGGATTACAGCGCTGGGATGGGCTGCAGGCTTCGATTAGAAAGGCGGCGGGCAAGCTCAGCAGACCGGCTCTGATATGGCCAAGAGTTGACTTTTCGGGACGCATTCGTGAACGCAAATCCCGATCTCACCGCCCTTGATAAGCTCAAGACGCGCATCCAAGGCCTACGCGCCAAGACCACGGACAACGGTTGCACCGAAGACGAAGCCTTGTCGGCCGCCGCCAAGGTCGCCGAGCTGCTCAGTCGCTACGACTTGTCGCTGACAGACGTCGAAATTCGCGACGCATCGTGTGAACGGCTTGAATACCAGACCCACCGCAACAAGCGCATACCGCTGGGCGATTGCATCGGGGCCATCGCGAATTTCTGCGATTGCCGAGTTTGGCGCGAGAAAAACCCGACGGGCGACGCGCGATACGTATTCTTTGGCCTCCGCTCCGATATCGAAGCTGCTCGCTGCCTGACCGAACTGATCGACAGCGCCGTCCGGTTTGAGCTTGGCCGCTACAAGACCACCACCGACTATCAGCGGTTTCGCCACCAAGAGCGTCACATCGCGAACGCGTCCTTCACCCTGGGCATGATCGCGTCGATCGCAGACAAGTTGACCGCGATGAAGGCCGGGCGCGACCAGGCCAACAGCGCCGGTGGGCGGGATCTTGTCGTTCTCAAATCGGCGGTCGTCGACGCTGAACTCGACAGGCTCGATCTGAAGCTAAGAACGGTGCGCGGCCCAACCCGCATGGTGTCGCCGAAAGCATACGAGGCCGGCGGCGACGCGGGCGCTTCCTTGGCCATCGATCCCCACATCCGGAAGGCCACCTAACGCCCGCCAAAGACCCGCCTATGGCGGGCGCCCGCCCTCAATTCGCCGTGACCGAAAGTGCTCCATCAGCGTTAGGCCACCATGAAGATGATCAGCTTTCCCGACGGCGCGAGCGTCCCGGCCCTGGGCCAAGGCACTTGGATGATGGCTGAGCGACCTGACCGGCGGTCGCAGGAGATCGCCGCCCTCCGGGAGGGCGTCGAGCTTGGCATGGCCCTGATCGACACCGCGGAGATGTACGGCGAAGGCGCCGCCGAAGAACTCGTCGGCGAAGCTGTCGCCGGCCTGCGCGATCGCGTGTTCCTGGTGAGCAAGGCCTACCCACAAAACGCATCGCGCGCGCGCCTCCCACGGGCCTGCGAAGCCAGCCTCAAACGCCTCGCGGTCGAGAGGCTCGACCTCTACCTTTTGCATTGGCGCGGAAACGTTCCGTTGTCCGAGACCGTCGAGGCGATGGAGCGCCTCGTCGAGGCAGGAAAGATTGCGCGCTGGGGCGTGAGCAATCTGGACACCGACGACATGCGGGAACTGCTGGAAGCCGGCGGAGAAGACTGCGCCACCAATCAGATCCTCTACAATCTGTCGCGTCGCGGCCCGGAGTTCGAGCTCCTGCCCTGGCTTCAGCAGCGTTCCGTCCCGGTGATGGCGTACAGCCCGGTTGAACAAGGCCGGCTCGTCGGACATTCGGCTCTGCGGGGCATCGCGGACCGCAAGAACGTCACCCCGGCTCAAGTCGCTCTGGCGTGGCTACTACGTCAGCCAGGCGTGATCGCCATTCCCAAGGCGAGTTCGGTCGCGCACGTGCGGGACAACCGGGCGGCTGCGGATCTCGTCCTCGACGACGACGATCTAGCTGCGCTCGACCACGCATTCCCCAAACCCAGCCGCGGCCGCCCACTGGAAATGCTCTGAATTGACCGACGGGTGTGGAACTGAACCGCAGACCTCGCCAGCGTTCGATATCGGTTGGTTTGCAGACGTGTAGAGCGATCTCGGCCAACGCCCGATCTGCGCCAGGAGCGGACGTTGGCATGCCTCCCGATAGACGACATTCAGGCACCGTCATTCCGCATCCATTTCTGCCCCAGGTCGGACGATCGCAAGGCCAGCTCCCAGGCCAGAGACAATTTCGTGTTCGCGGGATCGTAAACGATGCTCCCACCGCGAATCGTGGCCTCCTGATCGCCTCGGTGAGCCCGGCGCGTCCTAGGGGCCCTGCCGTGATCGTCCTCATACGAAGGAAGCGCTCATGACCAAGACACGGTCCGACGCGCGCGGCCAACACTACGTTCCTCAGATGCTCCAGGACGCGTTCACCAGGCCTGGGAAGGGCAAGAAACCGCAGCTCTTCGTGTTCGACAAACACGAGGATAGGGTCTTCAAAACCTCGCCGGAGAACATTCTCCACCAACGCGATTTCAATACCTTCGAGTCGGAAGAAGCCAGCTATTGCCTCGAAACTGGCATGGGGAAGGTCGAAGACGCGGCCGCGCCCGTGCTGCGCCATTTGCTGACGTTGTCAGTCCTCCAAGAACTGGACGTTCATCTGAGGGTTCGGCGACAGAGCTAGGCATGGCGGTCCAGTGAGAATTGAATGACGTTGGTGCGCCCTGTTCGAAAGCCTGCTTCGCAGTAGGCCAGGTAGAACCGCCACAGCCGCCGAAACCGCTCGTCCAAATCCATCGCGCCGAGGACACCCGTCGCGGCGGCGTCCTCGAAGCGCTCGGACCAACGGCGCAAGGTCTCGGCATAGTCCAAGCCAAACCGCACGGTTCGCCGTGGCGCCAAGCCGTGCCGGGTCGCCAGGTCGGCCAGATGCGTCTCTGACGCCAGCGCGCCGCCAGGAAAGACGTAGCGCTGGATGAAGTCTGTGCGCGCGTCATATTCCTCGAAGAGCGCGTCGGCGATGGTGATGACCTGCAGGCCGGCGCGGCCGCCGGGCTTGAGCAGGTCCCGGACCTTTTGGAAGTAGATGCCCCAATAGGCCTTGCCGACCGCCTCGAACATCTCGATCGACGCCAAGCGATCAAACTGGCCGTCCAGCTCGCGATAGTCCAGCAGGCGGATGTCGACCCGCTCGGAGAGGCCCGCCTCGAAGACGCGGCGACGCGCCAGGTCATACTGCGCGCGCGAGATCGTCACGCCCTGCACGCGAGCGCCGATCTCACCGGCCGCGAACAGACCAAAGCCGCCCCAGCCACAGCCGATCTCGACGAGGCTGTGACCGGGTTGCAGGTCGATCAGGCGGGCCAGCTCCATGTACTTGGCGCGCTGCGCGACCTCCAGGGACTGATCCGGCGCGGTGAACCGGGCGGCCGAGTAGGTCATGGTCTGGTCGAGCCAGGCGGCGTAGAAATCGTTACCCAGGTCATAGTGAGCGTGGATGTTGCGGCGCGCGCCGGACTTGCTGTTGGCCCTGAGGTGGTGGAACGCCCAGTTGACCGCCTTCATCCACCAGCCGCCGTCGAACAGGCGACGGATGTGATCGTAGTTGTTGGCCAGGACCTCAAGCAGCGCCGCCAGGTCCGGGCTCGTCCACTCGCCGGCGATATAGCCTTCGGCAAAACCGATATCGCCGCTGGCCAGCACACGGGCGGCGAATCTCAGGTCCCGGACCTGAAGCACCGCCTGAGGCCCCGCGACCTTGCCCACGAGGTGATGACGGGCTCCGCCTCGCTCGACGATGGTCAGCTCTCCCCAAGTCCAGTTGGCCGACAGCAGGTCCACGAAGGCATGGAAGAGCGTCTGGCGGCGCGGCGCGGGGGCCAAGGCGGCGTGGGACAGGTCATTCATGGTCGAGGCCCTGCGAGCACTGAGGCGGCGCCGCAGTCGTCACGCCCGCGCCTCCTGAAACGAAACCGTACTTCGAAAACCCTGCTGTCGCCGACCTCGCTCTGGCCGGCGTGGGCGGCTAGCGGGCCACGAGCCGCGCTGCCTGGAAGCCCGCATAGGCGGCCAGCGCCGTGAGCGCCGCGCCCCAGGCCATGTCGGCCAGGGTCAGACGGGTGGACCAGACGCGCAGGGTCGCCTGGTTGGTCAGGTCATAGGTGGCGTAGGCCACGAAGCCCAGCACCGCGCCGCTCAGGGCGGCCTTGCCCCCCGCGTTCTCGCGCAGGGCCGGCGCCACGGCCAGGGCCACGACGCCTAGGCCATAAATCACGTAGAAGGCGATGGCGGCCGGCGCGTTAAACTTCTGGGCCAGCATGTCGCCCAGGACCGGTCGGTAAAGACGGGGGCCCATCAGCGACAGCCAGACGGCGTCGAGCCCAAGGAAGACGATCATCGATGCGACATAGGCGACAAGATAAGGCATTGCGGTTCTCCTTAGACCGGCGCGAGTCGGTAGTGGCTGACGCCCCATTCGGCGCCGCCGCGATCGCCGAACAGGCCAGCCGTCGCCAGGAAGAACCGGCGCCAGCGGCGCGCCCAGAGAACGGCGTCCTGGCCGTAGACCGAACGCATCACCCCCATGATCTCGCGCTCGTGGCGATCGAAATTGACCAGCCAGTCGTCGGCGGTGCGCGCGTAGTGCGCCCCGCTCCAGCGCCAGTCGGCCTCGACCGCGAAGAGGTCCGGATATTGATGCATCAAGCCATGGCTGGGCATCAGGCCGCCGGTGAAGAAGTGCTGGGCGATGAAGTCCGAGCGATCCTCGACCTCGAAGCGGTAGGGCGCGGCGCGATGGGCGAAGACGTGGACGAAGGCCCGACCGCCGGGCGTGAGCCAGGCGCGCACGCGGGTCAGGAGCGCGCGCCAGTTGGCCATGTGCTCGAACATCTCGACTGAGACGATGCGGTCGAAGCGTGACGAGGTCGCGAAGTCATTCATGTCGGCGGTCACGACCGTCAGATTGGCCAGACCCCGCTCGCGCGCCTGCTGATCGATGAAGGCCTTCTGGCCATGGGAATTGGACACCGCGGTGATCGTCGCGGCGGGATAGGCCGCCGCCATCCACAGGGACAGCGAGCCCCAGCCGCAGCCCAGTTCCAGCACCGCTTGCCCATCGGCCAGCCCGGCGTTCCGGCAGGTGCGCGCCAGCGCGGCTTCCTCGGCCTGCGCCAGGCTCGTGTCCGGCGTTTCGTAATAGGCGCTGGAATATTTCAGCCGCGGCCCCAGGACGAGCTCGAAGAACCGCGCCGGCAATTCGTAGTGCTGGACGTTGGCGGCCTGGGTGTGCTCGGCGATCGGACGGGCCGCCATGACGGCGGCGAAATCGGCCTCCGATTGTCCCGGCGTCCGGGCGAGCTGGCGACGGGCGTTGGCCACCAGCGCGCCTATGGCGGGCCGCACGATGAAGTCGGGACAAGGGGCGTCTTGCAACCGGTTGATGGAGGCGGCCAAAAGGCTCATCGGGGAGCTCCTTTTCGGGGCGGACGGGGAAAGAAGGCGCTGACCCTGGCCTGGTACTGGGCGTAGGCTTCGCCCTTGGCGGCGAGCATCGCCCGTTCCAGCGGCGGGACCCCGGTCAGGCGCGTGAGCACCAGGCCCATGGCCAGAGGGGCCAGCAGCGACAGCCAACCCGCGCTCCACCCGCCCGAAACGTCGATGGCGATGACCGGATAGGCGAGCCATCCCAACCACTCGAAGAAATAGTTCGGATGACGCGACCAAGCCCATAGACCGCGATCCATGACCGCGTCGGGGGCGTGTTGAGCGGTCTTGAAGCGACGCATCTGCTCATCGGCCAAGGCTTCGCCGCCGATGGCGATCAGCCCGATGGCCGCGCCGAGGACATCGGCGGCCCGCAGGCCCGCGCCAGGACGCGCCGCGGCCGAGGCGATCGACAGGCAGAGCAAGGCGCTGGCCGGCGCCTGGACGAGGGCCAGGGCCAGCATCCGAGGCCTGAACCGCTCGCCCCATTCAGATTTGAGCGTCCGATAGCGCACGTCCTCGGCGCCGCGGGCGACGCGAACAACGACATAGGTTCCAAGCCTCAACGACCACAGCGCCACCAGCGCCGCGACCAGGCCCCGCCGCGCGCCGGGCGCCCCCGCCCACGGGGCCAGGGCGGCCAGGACGCCGCAAGCCCCGGTCCCGAACGTCCAGAAGACGTCCGTCCAGCCACCGTTGCCTGTCCGCAGCACGCACCACCAGGCCAGACCCATCACGAGCGTCATCAGGCCCAGGGCCAGGGTCGCGGCGAGGATCATCGGCGGCCCCGGGGCCGCGCCAGCGTGGATCTCGCCGGACCGATCGTCCATCGAAGGCGTTTGGGAAGGGTCATGGCCTCGATACGGGGCGGCCATTTGAGTGGACGCATGGTCGTCCAAAAAACCATGTCGTCCGTACCAGGGTTTGAAGCGCGCTCGACGGCGCGCCGCAGTCCTGGAGTCGTCTATGCCGCTCGGCCAGTTTCCCGCTCGACCGCCCAACGCCCGCCGGCTGCGGATCGCCGTCGTCGGCGCCGGGATTTCAGGGCTTTCGTGCGCCTGGCTGCTGAGCGGCGAACACGACGTGACGCTTTATGAGGCCGAAGGACGCCTCGGCGGACACGCCAATACGGTCGAGGCGGACGGCCTGGCGGTGGACACCGGCTTCATCGTCTATAACGAGGTCAACTACCCCAACCTGACCGCGCTCTTCGAGCACCTGGCCGTGCCGACCAAACCGGCCGACATGTCGCTGGCCGTCTCGCTGGACGAGGGCGAGCTGGAATATGGCAGCAAGAGCCTGGCCTCGCTCTTCGCCCAGCCGAGCATCCTGCTTCGCCCGCGCTTCTGGTCGATGCTGCGCGACCTCAACCGTTTCTATCGCACCGCGCCGGGACATCTGGCGACGCTCGATCCGGTCATATCGCTCAGCCAGTACCTGAAGGACCAGGGCTATGGCGCGGCGCTGCGGCAGGACCATCTGTTGCCGATGGCCGCGGCCATCTGGTCGGCCAGCATCGAGGGCGTCGGCGATCATCCGGCCGCGGCCTTCATCCGCTTCTTCGAAAACCACGACCTCCTGCGGTTCATCGGACGGCGCACCTGGCGCACCGTGGACGGCGGCAGCCGGGTCTATGTCGAGGCCCTGGCCAAGGCCTTCCGCGGTGACGTCCGCCAAGGCGCGCCCGTCACCCGTGTGCGGCGCACGCCCGCCCAGGCGATCGTCGAGGACGCCGCGGGCGGCCGGCAGGCTTTCGATCACGTGGTGATCGCCGCCCACGCCCCGAGCGCCCTGGCCCTGCTGGACGATCCGTCACCCGAGGAGCGCGCGCTGCTCGGCGCCTTCCGCTACATGCCCAACACCGCGGTCCTGCACGGCGACGTTCGGCTGATGCCGCGCCGCCGGCGGGCCTGGGCGAGCTGGAACCATCTTGGCCGGCGCGATGATCCTGCGGCCGGCTGCGTCACCTACTGGATGAACCACCTGCAAGGCCTTTCCCGAAGACCGCCCCTCTTCGTGACGCTCAATCCCCATATCGCGCCCGATCCCGCCCTCACCTACAGCACGCATGCCTACGAGCACCCCCACTTCGACGCCGCCGCCCTGACGGCCCAGAAGTCGCTCTGGTCGCTGCAGGGCGCGCAACGCACCTGGTTCTGCGGCGCCTATTTCGGCGCGGGCTTCCACGAGGACGGGCTGCAGGCGGGCCTGGCGGTCGCCGAGCAGCTGGGCGGCGTCCGCCGCCCCTGGCGGGTGGCCGGCGAAAGCGGCCGCATCGTGCTCGCGCCGCATTCTGTCGCCCAGGCCGCCTGATGAGCGCCTCGGCGATCTATAGCGGCCTGGTGTTCCACAAGCGCGAACGCCCACGTGTCCATGGCCTGCGCTATCGGATCTTCATGCTCCTGCTCGATCTGGACAAGCTGGACGATCTCTTCGCCCGCCTTCGCTGGCTGCGCCGCGGTCGACGGGGCTGGGCGTCGTTCGATCCGCGCGACCACGGCGATCATCGCGGCGGGGATCTTCGGGCCTATGTCGCCGAGCGCCTGGTCGAGGCTGGGCTCGAACCGGGAGGGCCCGTGCGCCTGCTCTGCATGCCAAGGGTCCTCGGCTATGGGTTCAATCCCCTCAGCCTCTATTTCTGCCATGGCCGCGACGGCGTCCTGAGCGCGATCCTCTATGAGGTGCGCAACACGTTCGGCCAGGACCACGGCTACATGATCGCCGTCCCCGAGGACGATGGTCCGGTTCGTCAGACCGCGCCCAAGCGCTTCTATGTCTCGCCGTTCATGGACATGGACCTGACCTATCGTTTCACCATATCGCCGCCGGCCGAGGCAATCGCGGTACGGGTCGAGGTCTTGGACGCCGATGGCCTGGTGCTCACCGCGGGATTCTCCGGCAGGCGCTCGCCGCTCACCGATGCTAGCCTGCTCTCAGCTCTGGTCCGTCATCCAATGCTCAGTTTCGGCGTCATGGCGGCGATCCATTGGGAGGCGCTGAAGATCTTCGCCAAGGGCGTCGGCCTGCGTCCGCGCCCACCCGCGCCGGCTCGTCCGATCACCCATGGCGCGGCCCTGAGGCCGTGACAATGAGCTCGTGCGTGCTCCTGCCTTTTGTGCTCGCCGCCGTGCTGGCCGCGCCCCCGGCCCTGGCCGAGTCCGCGCCCGAGCCCCGGCGCGCGATTGAGATCGAACGCTTCATGGGACGCTGGTACGAGATCGTCCGCACGCCCAACACCCGCCAGCGCAATTGTCACGGCGCATACCAGGTTTGGGCCAAAAAGGGCGACGGAACCTTCAACATCGACCAGGTCTGCCATGCCCAAGAGCGCAACGGACCGGCCCGCCATGTCGATACCGTCGCCCGGATCGTGGACCCGACCACCAACGCCAAGTTCGAGGCCAGCTTCTTCGGCGGGCTGATCCGCCGACAGTACTGGGTCGTCGACCGCGCCGACGACTACGGCTGGATGATCGCCAGCACCGCGGACGGCAAGTTCGTGGCGCTCCTGGCGCGCGCCCCAGGACTGCCAGCGGCCAGGCACGCCGCGCTGAAGGCCCGCATGCGCGCGCTCGGCTTCGACAACGCCCTCGAGGACGTGGGCGCGACCATGCCATGAGGAGACCCGGCCCAGATCGATTCCACAAAATTTGGCCGCCGACGCCGCGCCGATTCATCCGCCGGGACGCTCGCGCCGTATAAGGGTCATGCATGCGACTCGACCCGCTCCAGTCCAACGAGAGGCCGCCGCTTTGGTGAGCCAGCCGCCACGCGACTTTCGCGCTCTGATCGCCTGCATCGCCCAGAGCCAGGACCGCGACGCGTTCGTCGAGGTCTTCAACTTCTATGGACCGCGCATCAAAGCCCTGCTCGTCAGAAGCGGAACCCCGCCCGCCGCTGCCGAGGAGCTGGCGCAGGAAGCGATGCTGACGGTCTGGCGCAAGGCCGCCGCCTACGATCCGACGCGCGCGTCGGTCGCGGCCTGGATCTTCACGATCGCGCGCAACCTGAGGAGCGACGCCCTGCGTCGGGGATCCTCGGCGCTACATGCTTTCGACGCCACCTTCGGGACCGAGGCGCCGGCCCAGCCGGACGCGATCTTGAGCGGCGCGCAGGACGGCGCCTGCGTCCGGGCCGCGATGCGCAGCCTTAATCCCGATCAAGCCCAAGCGATTGAAATGGCATTCTTCCAGGAACAGACACACAGTCAGATTTCGCATGCCCTCGGCGTGCCGCTCGGCACCGTCAAGGCGCGGATCCGATTTGGCATGATGAAACTGAGAGCGTTCGTCGAGCGCGAAATGCGAGGCCAGGCATGAGCGCGCGCCATCATCCCAGCGAAGAGCGCTTGTTGGCGTTCGAGGCCGGAACGCTCAGCGCGCCGGAGGCGGTCGTCGTCGCCACCCACTTGGCGATGCGGCCCCAGACCCGCGCCTGGACCCATCTGGCTCAGGCCGTAGGCGGAGCGGTCCTCGACGACCTGGCGCCAAGCGCGCTCGAGGACGGCGCCCTGGCCGCGGTCCTGGCGCGCCTCGACAGCCCCGACCCGGAGGCCGGCGTCGCACCGCCGCTGCCCACCGCCGATCACAGCCTGCCAAGTCCGCTGCGGAGCTTCGAGCTGGGTCCCTGGCGCTGGGCCGGACCTGGCGTGCATGTCCGCAATGTCCTGGGCCCCCGTGACGGTGATTGCCGGGTCATTCTGCTGCGCATAGCGCCGGGCAAGTCGGCGCCGCGCCACACCCACGTGGGCGTGGAGCTGACCTGCGTGATAGAAGGCGCCTACGCGACGGAGGACGGCGTTTTCGAGCCGGGCGACTTCGAGGAGGCCGATCCTAGCGTGCTCCATCAGCCGCGCGTGGTCTCCGACACACCCTGCCTGTGCGTGGCGGCTCTTGATGGGCAGATCGTCTTGCCAGGGCGGCTGGGCATGCTCCTAGCGCCCTTCGTGCGCCTCTAACCGGTCCCATCCTGGCCGCCTGACTGCTGTCTATTGGTCAAGGTTGGGTTCGGAGCGCTCCGAGACGCCAATATCGCAGGTCGCGTTGCTGGTGGCGCTCCATCTTGGCGACACTGCGCCATGAGCCGACCTAGGCGTAGCTCCAGGAACCAGACGTTAGCTGGCAAGCCCGAATGGCGTCGTCCGTCTCTCCTGGCATAGAGCGAAGCGAGCGGTCGCCTCTCGACGGAATGGAGATATCCGTACGTGGGCTGGCCATCAGCGGGTGTAGCTTTTCAGTTGAGTTGCGGAGGCTCGGCCGTCAATAAGTCGAGGCACCCGGTTACCGCGAAACGATCCAATGTTCATTTCAAACCAGGCCACGCCGGCCGAAACCTTGGCTGAACTGCTGGCGATGTCGAGCCGCGACGAAACCGACACAGCCCGGTTCAAGGCATTCAAGCACGATAAGCACCTGTGTCCAGGCTTCCGACGCTCGATCCGGGCCATGATGGACGCCTACAAGAGCCACCGGACCGACGTCCAGACCACTCAAGGGCCCAGGGACAACGGCGTCGATGTGCTGCTGACCTATAAGTACGATGTTGAAAGCCGGCGCGTCGGCTTACAGATGAAGAGCTATTCGGAGATTCAGGATTACGCTTCGGGCAAGGATCCTGGCTTCGTCAAGAATCTGAAGGCGCAATACGCTGCGGCCGTGCAGCGGGTCGACGACTACTATATCGTGCTGTGCACGGACGAAGTCGCGCACGCGGGACAGATTCAGACCCTGTCTTCGGAAATCGCCGGTTGGGAAAAGCTCAAAATCATCTTGCCGTCTCAGGCACTGAGCTTCTTCGAGATGACGCCGGACGACGTGCGCGCGTTCGTTACCCGTCTGCTGTGCGAGCAGGACGCCGTGCTCGAAGCCGCGCTCGCCGCCGTGGATCCGGATCGTCCGACCGAATCGTTGATGAAACTGGCCTGCGTCTGCCGGCTGCTGTCGACCGGAGTCGCCGAACTCGACGACACCGCACTGACGGAACTCTTTGTCGACGCGACTGGCGACACGTCGGCAGACGGACTTCCCGACCTGCTGTGGGATCTTCCCACCTACGGCCTGGAAATGATCGAGACCGCCGGCTACCGCATCGACCTTGCGCTACTGCCAAGCGCGCTTTGTGCGATCTATTTCGATAGCCTCGTGCGGCATAACCGCAGTGAAGGGGAAATGGTCGATTACCTCGCGCGTTTGCTGGGGCTTCGATAGGCCGCGGCTAGGGATCCAACCCGCCGCCGTTCAATCGGGCGCAACCTGATAGGCGATCGTCGCGTCGCCATCAGCACACACCCGCGGCTCCAGGAGGAAGCTCGAGCAAACTCACGGCATCCAACCTCGCCTCGACTTCACCTCTTCGGATAGATCGTCAGGGATGGAACGGCTTTCAGCCGGACGACGAGACATGAGCGCGCCGCAGCGTCGGCCGCAGGTTCGAAGCGGAAGCCGAGGTAGCTATACTGCGGCGGACGCGGCAGGTGATAGTAGATAAAGACGCCTAGGGGGTGGTTAGCCCCGACGCCCACACCCTAGCCAATAGGTCCCGAGAAGGCCGCCATCAGGGCCATCAAAAGGCCGAAGACCAAGCAGATCGGCGCGAAGACGAAGCGGCCCGCCCAGTCGGCGCGATGCTCCCCGAGCAGGCGCGTCCACATCGCCCCCCGGCCATAGCTTAGAGTCCACCTGCGAACCTTGGGCGAAGAAAACATGAAATAGCCCAGGGCCATGGCGGCCAGGCCCAGAACGATCATCACGATATTGCCCAGCGCCATTGCTTTCGACCTTTATGCGACGGACAGCCGGCCCGGTGGGCGGCCCCGTCGGTTGACACATGGCCTGCGATTAGACTGAGTTGGCGTATCAGGCCACTGCAAGCGCAGTTCGCCCAGCGCCTCGACGACCTGCATCAGAACGGATCAGCGTCCCAGCACGAGCACCGAGAACGTCCCGCTCTTGGCGCTCCGCCGGCCACCTGGCTGGGCCGGCGGATCGTAGTCGGCGGACGGCAGATAGACCTTGCCGGTCTGCGGATCGAACGTTCCCGTCCGGGCGCCAGGCTTGGTCGCCACCGTCTCGATCACCGCGACGTCGGTCGGGCCGCGTACGGCGATCACCGACAGGGTCCCCGCCCCGCCGCTCGGCACATAGGCCAAGTGGCGTTGGGCGTCGTAGAAGGCCGCATCGGGCTCCTCGCCGACCGGCAGGCTGGCCACGACCTTGCCCGAGGTCGATGACACCACCTCGGCCTTGCCGTTGGCGCAGGCGGCGATCAGCAGGCGGACGTCGGCGGCGTAGGCCAGGCCGCTGGGCTCGTCGCAGCCGGCCATGGCCCAGTGGGCGACGACCTTGCGCGCGGCGGTGTCGATGACGGCGATCTCGCTCTTGTCCTCGATATTGACGAACACCCGGCCTCGGCCGTCGGAAACGCCGAACTCCAGCTTGCCGCCGACCGGGATCACCCCCACCGCCTTGGCCGCCTTGGCGTCGATCAGCGTGATGTCGCCGCTGCGGCCGTTCATGACGAAGGCCAGGCCGCTGGCGGGGTCGAACAGCGCCGCGTCCGGATTCTGACCGGTCGCGACCGTGGCGCGGACCATGCCGGTCATGGCGTCGACCAGAGTGGCGGTATTGGCGCCGCCGTTGGTGACCAGCAGTTCGTCACCGCCCGGCAGCGGCAGGGCGATATGTGCGCGTTGGGCGGCCACCAGCGCCGGCGTCACCTTGCCTGTGTCGACATCAATGGCGGTGACCGCCGCGCCGTGCGCCACGTAGAGGCGGCGGTGGACGGGGTCAAAATTGGCATAGTCCCAGCCGCCGTCCGGACCGGCGATGCGGTCGACGATCTTCATCGGCGCGGGCCCGGCGGCGGCCAGGGCTTGAGCAGCCGTCACGACAGTCAGGGCCAGGATGGAGGCGGCCAGGAACTTGGTCTTCATGGGGAAATCCTGCTGAGACGAGCCGAACGACAAGGGGTGAACTAGGGGACTTCCGCCGCGCCGACCGAGCGCGGCGCGCGGCCGTAGCGCCAGATCAGGGACGGCAGCACGACGAGACTCGCGATGGTCGAGGTGATCAGGCCGCCCAGGATGACGATGGCCATAGGTCCTTGGATCTCACGGCCGGCCTGGCCGGTCTGGACGGCCAGCGGCAGGACGCCCAAGGCCGTGACCAGGGCGGTCATCAGGATCGGCGTCACCCGCTCGCGGGTCGCCTGGGCCAGGGTGGCCAGCGACCAGTCGTGGCCTTCCACCGTGATCAGGTTGTCCAGGTGCGAGGCCAGCAGGATGGCGTTGCGAGCCGCGACGCCGAACAGGGTCACGAAGCCGACCAGCGACCCGAGCGACAGGCTGGCGCCGGTCAGGGCCACGGCGATCACGCCGCCGACCAGAGCGAACGGCGCGGAGGCCAGGATCAGGCCAACCGCGCGACCGTCGCCGAAGGTGATCAGCAGCACGGCCACCACGGCGATCAGGGCGATGGCGACGTTGAACAGCAGCTGGCGCTGCGCGGCCTGCGTCCCGGCGGCCGTGCCGACATAGTCGACGTAGACGCCCGGCGGCAGGCGAACCTGGCTGGCGATGGCGGCCTGTACGGCCTTGGTCACCTTGGCGGCGTCCCTGGGCGGCGGATTGGTGGTGATCACCTGCCGCTGGCGCCCGCCCTCGTGCGAGACGCTGGTGCGGCCGTCAGTCAGGTAGACGTGGGCCACCGCCTTCAACGGCACGACCTGGCCGCTGGTCGAGCGGATCAGCAGTTCACCCATCGCCTCGGGATCCTGGCGGGTGTCCGGCGTGGTGGTCACCGCGATGTCGAGGGCGCGGCTCTCCTGGTAGACCTGGGCGGCGACCGAGCCCTGATAGGCCGTCTGGACCGCGTCCAGCACCTCGGCCGGCGCCAGGCCGTAGCGGGCCAGGGCCGGCAGGTCGAGATCGGCGCGGATCATCGGCGTGCTGGGCGGGGTCTGGATCTTCACGTCGACCGCGCCAGGGACCTTCTCCATGACGGCGGCGATCTGGGCGGCGGTCTCGTCCAGGGTGTCCAGATCGGCGCCGTAGACACCGACGGCCAGGGCGGCGGTCTCGCCCGACAGGGACTCCCCGATCCGGTCGCCCAGGAAGGTCAAAACCTCGGTCTCAAGGCCGGGATAGGCGTCCAGGGTCTGGTGGATCTCTTCCTGAATGCGGTCCTGGTCCTTGCCGGGCAGCTTGGGCTTCAACTCGACGTGGAACTCGCTGCGTTCCGTGCCCCAGGTGTCCTCCCCGCCCGAGGCGCGACCGATCGTCTGCTCGACGCTCTCGACGCCGTCGATGGCCAGCAGGTCGTGGGTGATGCCCTCGCCATACTTGCGCATCACCGACAGCGAGGCGCCGGGCGGGCCGGCGACGCCGAGCACGAAATGACCTTCGCGGAAGCTGGGCAGCAGCTCGGAATTGAACAGCATCAGGCCGACGACGGTGACGATCGTCGCCAGGATCGCGCCGATCACCGCCAGCACCGGACGGCCAGCCGCGCGAACCAGCACGGCCTCGTGCCAGGCCTTGGCCCGCAGGATCACGCCCGGCTCGTCCGGCAGGCGGGTGTTGGACAGCATCAGCAGGCAGAGCGGCGGGGTGACGACGATGGCCACAGCCAGGGAGGCGACGGTGGCCAGGATGAACGAGGCCGCCAGGGGCGAGAAGAACGCCCCCTGCAGCCCGCCCAGCATCAGCACCGGGGTCAGCGCCAGAGCCACGACCAGGGTGGCGTAGATCACCGGCGCGCGCACCTCCAGCGAGGCGGCCAGCACCGTGGCCGCGGCGGGCGCGTCGCCGCGCGAGCGCAGGCGGCGGACGATGTTCTCAACGTCGATGACCGCGTCGTCGACCACCACCCCCAAGGCCACGGCCAGACCACCCAGGGTCATGGTGTTGAGGGTCCAGCCCAGGGCGTCCAGCACGATCACCGCGGTCAGCAGCGACAGCGGGATCGAGACGAACGACACCAGCACCGTGCGCAGGTCGCGCATGAACAGCAGCAGCACCACGGCGATCAGCACCGCGCCTATGACCAGGTCCTCGGCGATGCCGCTCAGGGCGGCGGCGATGAAATTGGCCGGACGGTGCAAGCCGGCGTCCACCTTCACGCCCTGGGCCTCCAGCGCTGGCCTCAGCTCGGCCATGGCGGCCTCGACAGCGTGCGTGGCGTCCAGAGTGTTGGCCCCGTATTGGCTGGACAGGTTCACCAGCACGCCGGGCTTGCCCATGATCAGGGCCGCGCCGGTATCGGGGGCCGGGGCGTCGACCACGTCGGCCACGTCCCCCACCCGCATCGGCGCGCCGCTGGCGGCGCCGGGGATCGGAGCGGCCGCGATGTCGGTGGCGCTCATGGCCTGGCCGCGTGCATCGATCAAGATCCGCTGCTCGGGGGTGTCGATGAAGCCGCCGCCGCTGACGCCGGTGGAGGCCTTCACCGCCGCCACCATGTCGGCCAGCGACAGGTCTCGCGCCGCCAGGTCATCGGGTCGGACGCGCACCTCGAACCGTCGCACTTCGCCGCCATAGACCGTGGCCCGGGCCACGCCGGCAGCGGCCAGCAGGCGCGGCCGCACGGTCCACTGCACCAGGTCGCGCAGTTGCATGGGGGTCAGCTTGTCGGAGGTGAAGCCGATCTTCAGCAGGTCCATGGTCGAGGAGGTCAGGGGCGCGACCTTGGGCGGCAGCACACCGGCCGGCAGGGCGCCCTGCACCTCGGCCAGCGCCTCGGCCACCACCTGGCGGGCGCGATAGGGTTCGGCCCCTTCGGCAAACGTGACGCTGACGATCGAGATGCCCTGGATGGATTCCGAGCGCACCGTGGCTACGCCCGACGCGCCGTTGACCGCCTGCTCGACGGCTCGGGTGACCAGTTGCTCCACCTGTTCGGCGGTCAGGCCCGGAGCCTCGGTCTGGATCTCGGCCTGGGCCGGCACAAACTCTGGAAAGACGTCGAACTTGGCGTGAGCCAACACGATGCAGCCGTAGAGGAACAGCAGCAGGGCGGCGACGGCGGCCAGGCGCGGCCGAGCCAGAGACCAGCGGACAATGGCGCTGAGCATCGCCTAGTCCTCGGCCTTGGGCGCGGTCTCGGCGGCCAGCAGGGCCGAGGCCCCGGAGACCACGACCGGTTCGCCAGGGGCGAAGCCGCTAGCCGAGAACAGGCCCTCCGGCTGCGAGGTCGGGGCGACCAGCGCCCGCCGCTCGAAATGGGTGGCGTCCTTGCGGACATAGGCGAAGGTTTGACCCGCCGTGCGGATCAGGGCCGAACGGGGAACCAGCACCCCTGCCCCGCCGGCCGCGCCGGCCAGCGTGACCGGCGCGGACATGCCCACGCCCAGGCGGGCGGCGACCGGGCCTCGCACGACGCCGATCAGTCCGCCGGTCTGAACGCGCGGGTCGGCCGTCCGTGCGACCCCGAGGATCGCGATATCGACCGTCTCGCCGCCGCTCAGCTGCATTCGCGCGCCGTGGGCCCCGCCGGTTCCGGTCGGAGCATCGATCCGCACAAGCACGGTCCGTCCCTCGACGAGTTCGGCGATTAGCCGCGAGCGGCTGGCGTCATTGGTGAAGGCCGGGCCCCATTCCAGACCGACGCGGCGGCGCAGCAGCACCAGCTTGGCGAGGTCGGCGCTGGCCTGGGCCTGAGCGGCCTGGGCGACCTTCAGCGAGACGGTGGCGTCGGCCGCGGCTAGGGTCTTGGTCCGAGCGGCCTCGGCGCGCGAGGCGGCGGCGGCCGTAGCTGCGGTGACGAGATCGCCGTCCAGCGTGGCCAGCGGCACCGGATCCAGCACCCGGGCGAAACCGGTCGCCACCGCCTGACGCCGGGCGGCCGCCAGGGGCGCGGTCGTGACGCCAAGCCGCTTCTGAGTGGCCGCATCGACCTGAATCTCAGTCGCCTGGACGACACCCGCCCAGCTCACGCCGGCGATGAGGGCGAATAACGCGAGCTTGTTCATTGTTGGCCTCCAAGCGCGCGGGACGCATTCTGCAGCAGGGCGATCTCGGCCGGATCGAACGGGACCCGCAGGGCGTCCTCGAGATCGACGCCGGCGGTGATGGCGGCGCGCCGCGCGTCAAGCACGGCCAACTCGGCCTCGATCAGGGTCGCCTGGGCGCCCAGGTCGTCAACGCGGTCGACCTCGCCGGCCTTGGCGCCGCGGGCGGTCGCCTCGGCCAGGCGCCGGGCGACGGGCAGGTCGCGCTCGCGGGTCGAGGCCTCGGTGATCCGCGCCGCGCCCAGGGTCGCCCACGCCTGATCGACCGCGCCCAGGGCAACGGCCTGGACCGCTTCCAGGGAGCGCCCTGCCTCGGCGCGCTTGGCCTCGCCCTGGGCGATCGCGGCGCGGTTCAGGTCCATCGGCGACAGGAGAAGACCCAGGTTGAAGGGCAGCTTGGCGATGCCATGGTCATAGGTGTAGCCCGGCCCGACATGAATCTCCGGATACTGTTTGGCGACCTCCAGCCGTAGCGCGCTTTCGGCCAGGTCGTAACCGACCACGGCCCTGAGGACGTCACGCCGGGTCAGGGCGGCGTCGCGGCGGGCCTGGATCAGGTGCAGCCCTTCCGGCGGCGGCGCGACGGGGGCTAGCGACAGGTCGGCGATGGCGGCGGCCGGCACGCCCAGAGCCTGGGCCAGGGCGGCGTCGGCCTGGACGCGACGGGCGCGGGCGTCGACGAGGCGGCGGTGGGCGACGGCTAGATCGCTCCGGGCAGCCAGGGCCAGGCTTCGGTCGTCCTCGCCGGCCGCGACCCGGCGGTCCAGGCGATCTACACGAGCTTGGCGAACAGCCTCGAGGCGTTGGGCCAAGGCCGCCTCGGCGTCGGCCGACAGCCGATCGGCCCGGGCCCGCGTCAGGGCGGTGCGGACGGTCCACACCGCCTCGCCATAGTCGTAGAGCGCTTGCATGGCGGCCAGGTCGGCGGCGTTGAGCCGCTCGCCGCGTCGCGCGCCGATGTCCAGCGGGACGTCGGAACCCACACCGTACAGCCACTGTTTCGGCTCGCGCCTGGCGTATTCGGCCGTGAGCGTCAGGGTCATGCTGGGCGCGACCCGCGAGGTCTTGGCCGCCGCCACGGCCGTCCGGTACTTGGCCGCGGCCTCGGCGACAGAGGCGTTGCGCGCCAGGGCGGCCGCCAGCAGGTCGCCGCCGGTCCAGGTCGCGCCGGCTGGCTTCTCGTTCAGCCGGCGGGCTTCCAGCGCGATGGGATAGGCCTCCAGGTGAACGGGGGCAGCGACATAAGGCGTGCAGCCGGCCGATATCAGGATCATGCCGGCGAACGCGGATGAGACGACGGCGAGGCGGACGGCGCGCATGCGAACTCCTGGACCGGGCCGGCTTAGCAGTGGCGAGCTGACGACCTCATGACGGGCACATTGCGAATTCCCAACCTGACGCGGCCGGCCTCACGAGGCGGGGAAGGTGACGCGCGCTTCCAGCCCCGGCCGGGCGTCGTGCAGCCGCACCTCCGCGCCATGCAGCCTGGCCACGGCGGCCACAAGCGCCAGACCCAGGCCGCTGCCCGGCGCGGAGCGACTATGTTCCAGCCGATAGAAGCGGTCGAACAGCTTCTCGCGTTCGACCGCCGGCACGCCGGGCCCATCGTCGGTCACCCACAGCACGGGCGCGCTCACGCCGCGAGCGACCCCGACGCGGATCGCCGCGCCCTCCCCGGCGTGACGCAGGGCGTTTTCGACCAGATTGACCAGCATCTGGGTCAGCAGCTCCGGGTCGCCGTCGATGACCACGTCCGGTTCGCCCTCCAGCCGAAGGGTTTGGCGCGCGTCCTCGGCCGACGGCGCGAAAGCGTCGACGACCGTGCCGGCCAGTTGGGCCAGGTCGGTGGCGCGGAACGCCGCCCGCCTGGCCCCGCCCTCGATCTGGGCGATGCGCAGCAGCGCCGCGAAGGTGTCGAGGATGGTGTCCAGGTCGTCTAGCGCGCCCTCGATCGCCTCGCCCCGCTCGCCTTCGCGGGCCAGGCCCGCCTCCAGGCGCTGGCGGAGCCGGGTCAGGGGCGTGCGCAGGTCGTGGGCGATGTCATTGGACACCTGGCGCAGGCTCTCCATCAGGCCGGTGATCCGGTCGAGCATGCGGTTGATGGTCTCGGCCAGGCGATCCAGGTCGTCCTGCGATCCGCGCACCGGCACGCGGCGGCTCAGGTCGCCGTCGATGATCGCCTCGGCCGTGCCCGAGATCGCCGCCAGTCGCCGGTGGACGTCGCGGCTCAGCGCAAAGCCGCCGGCCACGCCCAGGATCACCACCCCCGCGAACGCCCAGCCGAAGCCGCGCAGCACCGCCCCGTCCAGCGCCTCGATCCGCGCCTCGTCATCGCCCACCATCAGGCGATAGCCGCCGGGCAGCGCCGCGGTGAGCACCCGGATCGGCTCGACCTCGCCGTCACGCCGCCCGCTGCGGACTGTCGACCAGCCGGGCCTCGCCCCGCTGACGGCCAGACGGCCGGCCAGGGGCTTGGCGCCCGGGCCGACCAGGCCATAGTCCAGCGCACCGGGCGTGCGGTCCCGCTCGCGGACGGCCTGGACGACGCCCTCCAGACCCTCGCTGTAAAACTCCTGGGTCAGGGCCCCGGATTCGGACTGGATGCGGG
Organism: Caulobacter sp. Root1472; assembly: GCF_001426985.1. Lineage (NCBI taxonomy): Bacteria > Pseudomonadati > Pseudomonadota > Alphaproteobacteria > Caulobacterales > Caulobacteraceae > Caulobacter > Caulobacter sp. Root1472. Next base: position 46,558 of record NZ_LMFX01000020.1, read on the forward strand.
CGTCGAACTGCTCGGACAGCGCGCTCCGCGTCGTCAGCAGGGTGATCGCTCCCAGCGCCACCACCGACAGAGCGAAGGCGGCGGTATAGAGCGCCGCCAGGCGCAGGCTGGTGGAGCGGAACATCTAGTCCGGTTCGCGCAGGCAATAGCCCGCGCCGCGCACCGTATGGATCAGATCGTGGCGCTGGCCGCGATCGACCTTGGACCGCAGCCGGCTCATGTGGGTCTCGACGATGTTCGTCTTGGGATCGAAGTGGAAATCCCAGACGCTCTCCAGCAGCATGGTGCGCGTCACGACCCGGCCGGCGTGGCGCATTAGATATTCCAGCAGTTGGAACTCCCGCGGCTGCAGTTCGACCCGGGCGCCGGCTCGGATGACCGTGCGCTTGAGCCGGTTCAGCGTCAGGTCCGACACCTGCAGGGTGGCTGGATCCTCCTGCGGCGGCGGACGGCGGGCCAGGGCGTTGACCCGGGCCTGCAGCTCGGCGAAGGCGAACGGCTTGACCAGATAGTCGTCGCCGCCCGCCTCCAGACCTTCCACGCGATCGTCGATGCCGCCCAGGGCGGTCAGCAGCAGAACCGGCGTCTTGACCCCGGACGCGCGGATCGTCCGCAGGATCGCCAGGCCGTCGATCTGGGGCAGCATGCGGTCCAGCACGATGACATCGTAGGTTTCGGCGGCCGCCAGCATCAGGCCCTCTCGGCCGGTCGCGGCGTAGTCGACCGTATGACCGGCCTCCGACAAGGCCCGCTTCAGATAGGCCGCGGCTTCCTTGTCGTCCTCGACCAGCAACAGTTTCATGCGGCCAACCTGCCTCGATTTGCCGGGAGAAGAAATCGCCTAGTCGGAGTTCCTCCCTCGGCCCCGTTCTCCAGCAGCTTGCCCTCGGCCGCCTCGCCCCCCGACCGTCGCGACCCTTGGGGCGATGGCCGCGCGACTACCGATCGCCAATCGAGATGGCGTTCTCCCGGGCCCGCAGATCGGCCTCGGCGGCGGCGACATAGTCGCGTGTCAACGGCGCGCTCCCCTGCCGGCTGACCAATTGCAGTTGGAACACCACGACCTGTTCGTAACGGAAGGCGGTCTCCGACATGGCCAGGTAGTATTCCCACATCCGGCAGAAGCGCTCGTCGAACATCGCGACCGCCTCGGCGCGACGGGCCATGAACGCCGTGCGCCAGGCCCGGAGGGTTTCCGCGTAATGCAGCCGCAGCACCTCGATGTCGGAAACCACCAGGCCCGATCGCTCGACCGCCTTGAGGATGTCCGACAGCGACGGCAGGTGGCCGCCGGGGAAGATGTAGCGGGTGATCCACGGATTGGTGACGCTGGGCGCGTCCGAACAGCCGATCGTGTGCAGCAGCATCACCCCGTCGTCGGTCAAACGCTCGCGGCAGGTCTTGAAGAAGGTCTCGTAGGCCCCGAGCCCCAAATGCTCGAACATGCCCACAGAGACGATCCGGTCGAACAGGCCCTCGACCGCCCGATAGTCGGTCAGGGCGAACCGTGTCCGGGCCGCCAGCCCGGCCGCCTGGGCCCGGCTCCGCGCGCGGGCGATCTGCTCCTCCGAGAGGGTGACACCCAGCACCTCGGCGACACCGGCCACCCCCGCCAGGTACAGCGCCAGTCCGCCCCAGCCGCAGCCGATGTCCAGCACGCGGTGATGGGGCTCCAGCAGCAGCTTGGCGGCGATGTGCCGCTTCTTGGCACGTTGGGCGTCGGCCAGGCCCTGACCGGGATGTTCGAAATAGGCGCAGGAATATTGCCAGTCCGGATCCAGGAAGAGGGCGTAGAGGGCGTCGCCCAGGTCGTAGTGATGGGCCACGTTGCGGCGCGAGCGGCCCGGGTCGTTGCGCTGGCGCCAAAGCTGGGTGGCCGTGCGACAGCGATCGAACGCCTGGACGATCGGCGACGGGTTCGCCTCGCCGTCGTTGTCGAGGATCAGGCTGAGAAACTCGTAGATCGTTCCCCGCTCCATCGCCAGCCGGCCGTCGGTGAACAGCTCGCCGGTCTTGAGGTCGGGATCGAGCAGCAGCGCCCAGACGGCGGCGTTGTCGGTCAAGCGGGCGACGATCGGCTCGCCCGCGCCGTCGCCGAACGCCAGGGGCTCGCCGGACGGCGTGATCAGCGTCAGGGCGCCGCGCCGGACCAGCGGCGTCAACGCCTTGCCAAGCGCCCAGACGGCGAAACTCACGAGGCTGGGCTCGCGACCGCCGGGACCATGGCCGCCCGCCGCACCGGCAGACGGGCGAAGATCTCCGCGCCCGTGGCGGCGAAACGCGCCTGGCCGAACCGCTCCAGCACCCGCGACCGCGCGACCTGGCCCATCGTCGCCAGCCTGTCGGGCGTCCGCAGCAGGCATTCCAGCGCCTTGGCCAGCGCCTCAGGATCGTCGGGCGGAACCACCTGTCCCGTCAGTCCGTGCACCACGCTGTAGGGCATCTCCCCCACGGCGGTGGCCAGGACCGGAAGACCAGCCTGCATCGCCTCATGCACCGCCACGCACAGGCCCTCGCGGCGCGACGGCTGCAGATAGAGGTGCAGGCCGGCTAGAAACTCGCGTGGCGTGTCGCAGAAGCCGGTGAGATTGACGTTCTCCAAGCCCGCCAGATGGAGCATGGCCTGCAGCCGCTCACGCTGCGCGCCCTCCCCCGCGATCTCGATCTCGAACGGCGCGGGCGGGATGAAGCCGTTGGCCCGCATGTGGGCCAGCGCCCTGATCAGCACGTCATAGCCCTTGGCCGTGTGCAGGCGCCCCAGCGTTCCCAGTCGCAGCGTCTCGCCCGGCCGCCAGGGCGCGGCATGAGGCGCGGCCGCGTCGGCGGCGAACAGCGGCCAGGCGGCCAGGCGGTCCGGCTTCACCTTCAGACGCGCGGCGGTCAGGGCCGTGACGCTATAGGAGTCGCCGATCCATAGGCCCGACAGTCTTCGGGTCGCGCGCAGCAGCAGCCGGTTGGCCGGCTTGAGGAAGGCGTTGTGCTGCCAGCTGACGACGGGCACGCGACGCCGCAGGCCGACGATCTGGCCCAGCAGGGTGGCGCGGGTCAGCGAGGTCCACAGCAGGTCGGGCTGCTCCTCGGCGACGATCCGGTCCAGCCAGCGCAGGGCGTCGACGTGATCGCGCTCGCCGCCGGGCCGGACGCGGACATCCAGCCCCTGACGGATCATCGGCGGCAGGGCCCGACCATCCCGGCGCGTCAGGGCCAGAACCTCGACCCTGGCGCCCTGGTCGGCCAGCACCTTGGCCACAGCCGGAACCGGCAAGGCCGCGCCGCCGCCTTCGAGGGAATTGATCACGTAAAGGATGCGCATCAGAACGCCCCCGTTCCGGTCCACGCCAGGTCGGGCGTGTCGACCACCGGCCGCACCGGCGGGTCCGGCCAGGCCCGCCCCGCGAACCGCGCCACGGCGCGCGCCGCGCGCTGGGCCGAGGGCTCGCCGGTGAGGTCGAAACGCTCGTCGAACAGGGCCTCCTGCACCGGCCGCCAGACGGTCGCGTGCTCCTGGCGGGAGCGGTCGATGGCCGGGCCCAGGTCGGCGGCGTCCTCGATCACCGGACCGGCGCGCCAGTGGCCGAAGTTCGGGTCGCCGGTCCAGGCGAAGTGGTGGCTGTTGAGGAAGACGCACGGCCTGGGCTTGCGCAGGAACTCGTAGATCTGGCTGCTGACGTCGCCCAGATAGAGGTCGGCGCGCTGGGTGTAGACCATGGTGGTCGAGGCCCGGCTGCCCAGGTCGATATGGATGTTGGGCGCGCGAAGATAGCGCTCCTCGATCCGCCCGGCGCGGTCCAGCCGCAGCTTGTCGATCGTCGCCACGAACGGCCGTTCGAACAACATCACATGGGGGGCGAAGATCAGATGGTGGTCGTCATGCTCGACGAACCAGTCCAGCACCTGGCGGCCGGCCTCGTACCAGGACGACAGGTGCGGCGAGACGTGCGGGTTGTACAGCGTCACCGGCCGGCCGTCGTCCAGCAGCGGGTGGGTCGTAACCCCCGCCGGCAGCAGATCGAACTTGGGGTAGCCGACGATCGAGATCTTGGCCGGATCGACGCCGGTCTCGTGGATCAGCCGGTCGCGGATCTTGCGACCGGAGACCAGGACGTGGTCGAAACCGGCGCTGGCCTTGTCGAAGCCGATGGCGCGGTCGCCGGCCCCGTGGCGGGTGTGGACGATCTTCAGATCCTTGAGCCTGTAGCGGGTCTTGAGGATCAGCGAGGTCTTCTCGGCCACCACCAGGATGTCGAGCGACCGAAAGAATTCGAGGTTGTCGCCGTAGACCAGCAGCTTGATGGCCGGCAGCACCGCCTCGGCGGTGGCGGCCAGGATCTTCGACGAGCGCCGGGTCAGGCCCAGCTCGACCAGGCTGACGCCGTGGCCGATCAGGCCGCCGCCCAGGCGGATCACCTCGGCGGTCAGCCGCCGACTGGTGGTGGCGACGACGATCTCCAGGTCGCGGTCGCCACCGGTCAGGGCCAGGGCGATCGGCAGGCTGTGCGCCACCTGATGGACCTGGTCATGGTTGAAGAGAAATCCAATGCGCATGGCCCAACGACGCCACGCCCGCAAATGCCCCTCACCGATTCCTAACCGTGGGTCGGACGCTGATCAGGCCGCCCGCCGCGGCAGGACCGTGGGACGGGCGACGCGAGCCTTGAGGCGGTCCATCAGGGTTCCGAGCGTATCGCAGTCGGCGCCCACCATGTCGTCGATCTCGATGTGGAAGTGATCCTCGATCTCGACCAGCACCGCCTCGTAGGCCTCCAGCGAAAGGCGGAGATCGCAGATCCGCGTCGGACGCTGCAGCAAGTCGCGGGCCAATCCCGCCTTGGTCGAGATCAGGTCGGCGACGTCGTCGTCGGTGAGAAAGGCATGCGCGAAAAGGGCGTCGATCATGGCGCGAAGCTCCCGTGGGGTCTGGTCCAATGACGCCGCGCGGCGAGCGCCTCCTCACCGATTTGACGCGCCTTACGCCAGCATCCGGCCGTCCTCCATCCGCAGCACCTGGTCGGCTTGGTCGGCCAGCCGGGCGTCGTGGGTGACACAGACCACGGTGGCGCCGCTGGCGTGGGCCTCGGCCCGCAACAGGGCCGCGATCTGCCGCCCGTTGTCGGAATCCAGGGCCGAGGTCGGCTCGTCCGCGAAGATCAGGGCCGGCCGCTTGGCCAGGGCCCGGGCGATGGCCACGCGCTGTTTCTCTCCGCCCGACAGCTCACCGGGACGGTTGGACATCCTTCGCTCCAGCCCCACCGCCGCCAGGGCCTGGACGGCCCGCGACCGCGCCTCCCGCGCCGAAGCGCCCAGCCGCCGCAGCACGATCTCGACCTGCTCGCTGGCGGTCAGGGCGGGCAGCAGGTGGAAGCCTTGGAAGATGAAGCCGGAATGAGCCAGCCGGAAGCGATCACGCTGGTCGGCGCTCATCGGGACCAAGGCGCGGCCCAGGGCCTCGACCGAACCGGCGTCGGGGCTCAGCAGGCCTGACAGGATCGCCAGCAGGGTCGACTTCCCCGAGCCGGACGGACCGGTGATCATCACCAGCTCGCCGGGCCTCAGGCTCAGGCTGACGGGATGCAGGGCGTCGATCCTTAGAACGCCCTCGCCGTAGTGCTTCCGCACCGCCTCGGCGCGCAGGGAAATGGTCACGTCGCATGTCCGCCCAAAGCCAGCAGCAGGTCGACATAGTCCTGGGCGCGGACGGCCTGGGCGTTGGTCAGGGCCACGTCGGCGTCGGCGGCCCCGGCCTCCAGGGCGGCCAGGGCCAGTCCGTCGATGTCGCCGTCATCGTGCCGCATCTGTCCGGTTCCGAAGGCCCGGACGGCCTGGGTCCAGGACCTCTTCGCCACGGCTTCGGCGGTGGCGGCGTCCTGCAAGGCCGCCAGGTTCAGCCGGGCTTGGCCCCAGGCCTCGCCAACTGTCTTTCGGTAGGCCAGTTCGGCCAGCTGCGCCTCGGCCTCGGCGCCGCGCTTGCGAGCCTTGGCGGCGCCCCCGTCCAGCAGTTCGTGGGTCAGCCCGCCGGCGACCGCCCAGGCCAGCGCCCGCACGTCCAGCAGATAGAGCAGATCGGTGTCGCCGGACCCGACGCCGGCGGTCAGCGTGAATCTCGGACGCGACGCGGCGACGGCCTCGGCCCGACGGGCGTCGGCGGCCTGCAGGCGGGCGAACGCGGCCTGAATGTCGGGACGCGCCAGGACGGCTTCGGACGCGATCGTGGTCGTCGATGGCGTGGCCGGAATCTCGTCGCCCGCATAGGCCGGCTCGTCGATGAGCTTGTCCTGTCCCAGCAACAAGCCCAGCCGCATCCGGTCAGCCTCCACGGCGTGCTTGGCGCGCTGGACCTCGGCGCGCGCCCGCGTCTGGGCCGTCCGCGCCGACGTCAGCTCCTCGTCACGGGCCGAGCCCTCCACCGTCTTGCGGCGGATCAGGTCCTCGATTTGTCCCGCCAGGCTCGCCCGGAGTTGGGCGGCCGCGCGATGCTCCTGATCGGCCCGCAGGCCCACATAGGTCCGAGCCACCTCGGCCAGCACCAGTTGGCGCGCGGCGGCGACGTCCTGCAGGGCGGCGGCCTCGTCCGACTTGGCCGCCTCCTGGCCGTGCTTCAGGCGATGAAAAAGATCAACCTCGTAGCCGCCCAGCACGGGCGCGCCGGCCCCGGCGCTGCTCGACGAGAAGTCGGCCCCGCCGATCGCGGCCTCGGCGCCGATCGTCAGGCGCGGCCTGCCGCCGGCCCGGGCCAGATCGACATCGGCCCGCGCCTTCTCCAGCCGCGCCAGGGCCATGCGGATGTCCAAGGAACCCAGCTCCGCGTGGGCCAGCAGGTCGGCCAGGACGGGATCGTCGAGGGTCGGCGACCAAGGGTTCGCCGCGAGCGACGCGGCGCCCGGCGCTGGTGTCGGGGCGCGCGGCGACCCGGCCGACGTCGTCGCGGGCGTCACGGCCAGGACGGCGGCAAGCGCGAACCTGATCATCCGCCGATCCTCGCCAACACGCGCTGACCCAACCGCAGGGTGTTGGGCTCGTCGAACGCCAGGACCAGGCGCAGCACCCGGCCATCGGCCCGGCCGCCGGGCTGGTCGTCCAGGGCCGCGGCCTCGAAGGACGGCGAGATTCGAAGCACCCGCGCCTTCAGCACGCGCCCCCCGCCGGCGGCGTCGGTGACCCAGGCGACAGCGCCGGGCGTGACCCGGTCGACAAAGGCCTCGTCCAGTTCGGCGCGGACGATCCGGGGTCCGTCGGGCGCCAGGATGAACAGGGGTGTTCCTGACGCAGCCACCGCCGCCGCGCCCACCGCCGCCGTGCGGCGCAGGATCAGGCCCGACGCCGGGGCTCGAACCGTGCGGACGGTCCGTTCCAGCTCGGCCAGGCGTTGGCGAGCTCGCGCTACGTCCACGGCGCGAGCCGCCTCGTCGGTCTGGGCGGCCGCCACCGCCGCCGCCTGCTTGGCCTGTTCGGCTTCGCGCCGGGTGGCGGCGTCGGCCAAGGCCAATCGCATCAGGCGCGCGGCTTCGATCGCCGCCGCCGAGGACCGCGCCTGAGCGCCTCGCCAGGCTGCCACCTGCTGGGCGGTCTCCGCCGCCGCCTGGGCCGCCAGCAAGGCGCTGCGGTCGGTGTCGAGCTCAGCCATCACCGCGCCGCGCTCGACATGCGCGCCCTCCTCGACACTGACCTGGGCGATCAGCCCGTCGCGCGGCGCGGCGATCGGGATCAGACCGCCCTCGACGGCGACTACGCCTCGGGCCACGGCGACCGGCGCGGGACGGTTCTGGGCGTCGGCGACGTCGGGGCCCTTCTGGCAGGCGGCCAGCAGCACCCCGGTCGCCAGCAGGACCGGAATCAGGACGCGGCCGTTGGGCGCGTGGCGGGGCATCGTCAAAATCCTCACAGAAGCAACACGGCCGGATCGGCCCGCGCGACTCGGCGCAGCGCCCACAGGCCCGAGCCGAAGGCGACCAGCGCCACCAGGCCGATCGCGGCGGCGACCATCGGCGCGGTCAAGACCAGCGGCGTGTCGCCCAGCCGCGCCGCTATCGCCAGGACGGCGGCCAAGGCGCCGGCAAGCAGCACGCCGGCCGCCGCGATCCAGGCGGTCTGGGCCAGGACAATGGCGCGCAGGGCGCCGATGGTGAAACCCAGGGCGCGCAAGGCCGCGTAGTCCTTGAGCGAGGCCGCGACCGCCGCCGCCAGGGTCTGGCTTGTGACGATCACCGCCACCAGGATCGCCACGGCGCTGCCGAACACGAAGGCCACCCCGGCCCCGGACTCAGCCAGCCAGTAGCGGACGCTGCGGTCGGCGAAGGTCTGGCTGGTCATCGGCTCGAAGCCGCGCCGGCGCCCCACCTCGCGCAGGCCGGCGGCGACGGCGCGGGCCTGCGATGGATCGTTCAGCCGGGCGGTGAAGTAGGCCGCGCCCTCCCCGACGCCGATCGCGGGATCGAGGCGCCGGGCCGTGGCGGCTGAGGCGATGACGTTGACGCCGCCCAGAGCGCGCAGGCCCTCGGTCACCCCAACGATCCTCACCCGCCGACCGTTGATCTCGGCCAGACCGCCGACGCCGGTCTCCAGTTTCGCGAGGTCGGCGCGGTCGACCAGCACCGCGTCCGGCTCGCCCAGGACGACGCGCAGGTCGGTCGGCAGAACGTCGGACAACACCATCGCGCCAGGCCTCGGGTCCAGGCCGACGATATAGACATTGACCATGCCGTGACGACTGGTGCGCCATTCGCCCGAGCCCCAATAGAAGGGCTCGACCTGGGCGATGCGCGGGTCGGCGCGCAGGAAGAGCTCGGTCGCCCCGTCGATCGGCCGGCCCAGGTCGATGCTCTGCACGCCCGGAAACCCGACCCACAGATCGGCCGAGGATTTGGTCACATAAACGCTGGCCAGGGAGAACACGCCCAGGATCAGGCCCGCCTGCAGCAGGACCAGCAGGCCCGAGAAGCCGACGGCCACGGCGGCAGGCGCAAACCGGCGCCAGTCGAACAGCAGGGTCTTGAGCGCGAGGCCGGTCATGCGACCGGTCCTGGAGGCGTCTCGTGCCCGCCCCGTCCGATCAGCCAGACGCCGACCAGGATGGCCAAACTGCCCACGACCTGCAGCAGGCCCACGGGCTCGTGAAACACCAGCGCGCTGGCGGCGATGATCAGCACATAGCTGACCGCCGACAACGGGAAGGCGGCGCTGAGCGGCATCTCGGCCAGCACCGTCATCCAGGCGACGAAACTGGCGACCTCGCAAACCAGCACGATCTGGACCGTCGGCATGCGGATGGCGTTCAGCAGCCAGTCGGCGTCGAAACGAATCCCCGCCAGATGGCCAGCCGAGGCTTTGGCCGCGATCTGGTAGCCCAGGGTCAGCAGTGGCAGGATGGCGAACAACACCATGGGCGCGAGGCGGCGGCGGGGCGCGGGGGCGATGGCGGTCATGCGGCCAGCCCTTCCAGCGGATCGCCCATGACCAGCGGCGCCAGGGCGCGCAGGGCGCCGTTCAGCAAGCCGTTGCGATGGCGAAAATACATCGTCGCCGGGGTCAGCCGGCTGCCCAGCCGCACCTTGTCTCCGAGATTGGCCTGGCCGCTGCGATAGCGCTTGAGGCCCCGCGCCAGGCAGCGCTCGAGGTTGAAGAACCAACTCAGGAAATAGAGGTTGTGGGCCCGGCCGCGCTCGGCCTCCATGCAGAAGAACTTGTCGAGCAGGACCTCGCCGTCCTCCAGCAGCAGGTTGAAGGCCAGCAGGTCGTCGCCGGCGTAGTACAGCACGAAGACCGCCCGGCCGGGCATGCGCGACGCCACCTCGGTGAAGAAGGCCGGGGTCAAGGTCTCCAGCTGAGCCGAGGCTCGAGCCAGGGTCTGGTGGTAGAGCGCCATGGCTCGGGGCAAATCGGCGCCGAGCGAAGACCGCAACTCCACCCGCACGCCGGACCGCGACCTCAGCTTGCGCCGCATGTCGCGCCGCGCGCCACTGGAGAGGCCGGCGAGATAGACCTCAAGGTCGGAGAAATCGATGGGCAGGTCGGCGATCGGCTGGCCGGGCACGGGGCTGTAGCCGGCGGCGGCGGTGGCCCGCGACCACAGCTCGGCCTGGGCGTGGTCGGCGTCCTTCACACCGGTCAGGACGCAGCCGGATCGCGCCGCGTCGTCCTCGAAGGCGCGGATCAGGGCGGTGAGAACGGCGGCGCGATCCGGCTGCGGCAAGTCGGGCGCGAAGCCGACCGTGGCGGTCTCGGTGCAGGGCGAGCCCAGGCAGGCCAGCTTGGGCGTCATCAGGCCCGGGGCCAAGCTTCTGACCCGCTCGGCGATCCGGCGCCCCTGCCCTTCGAATGTCGTCTCCAGGCGATAGTCGGTGATGAAGGCCGGCGCCGCGCCGACCAGCCGGCCGTCGCGATGGACCAGGACATAGCGCCAATCAAAGCCGGCCAAGCCCGCGGCCTCGATGGCGCGCAGGTAGTCGAAGCCTTCGAGGGCGCCGCCGAACAACGCGTCCCACTCGCCCCGCGGCAGGTCGTCCAGCGTGGTCAGGACCCAGGCCTCAAACATGGGACCTCATCTCGAGACTCTCGACGGCGTACGGGGCGTCCTCGCCGAAGAAGGCCGCCGTCAGCGCCGCCACCCGGTCGCGCTCCTGGTCGACGTGGATCATGTGATAGCTGTCGTCGAGCAGGTGCAGCCGCGTGGGCCCGCCCAGCGCCGTCTCCAGGCGATAGGCGTTGCGCGGATGGCTCATGTCGTCGTCGCTGGCGTGCAGGATCAGGGTCGGCGTCTGGATGGTCTTGCCGATGCGCTCCAGCCGCCGGTTCATGCGGTACATCTGGTAGAGGGCGCCCAGCGGCAGGCGGTCGATGGCGCCCTCGATCAGTCCGCCCGGCGCCCGCTCGGCCAGGCCGCGCAAGCGCTCGTCCTTGAGGCCGAACGGATGGGTCTCGGCCCAGGCCAGACGGCGCACGCCGGGCAGGTTGGCGACCAGCTGGATCACCGGCGCGGCCACGGCGAACCGCGGCATGTTCCAGCCATCGTATTCGAAGGTCATCGAATAGACCGCCGCGGCGCGGACGCTGGGCCGTTCGGCCGCCAACATCAGCCCCAGGGCGCCGCCCACGCAAATGCCGGCCACCGACACGGTGTCGACCTCTGCCGCGAACCGGTCATAGGCCTCGACCAAGCCGTCAAGCCAGTCACGCCAGGTGGTGCGCAGCAGGGTGGCCTCATCGGCCCCATGGCCGGCCAGCAGCGGCGCGTGGACCTCGAAGCCCCGCCGCGCCAGGCGCTTGGCCAGCGGCTTCATTTCGGCCGGCGCGCCGGTCAGGCCATGGACCAGCAGAACGCCGTGGCCCGAGCAGCCCGCCAGGCGCAGGGGCTGGACGCTCATGGCCGCACCGCCCGTTCCGCGTCGCGCGGCCGGCGATTGGCGCGGGCCAGAAAGCCCAGAGCGTGGGCCGGGCCGATCACGTGAACGCCGTGGGCCGCCTGCTGCTCGACCAGGGCGCGACGCAGGGCCGGGAGCCGGGTCCAGTGGACGGCTGGTCGGTAGTGGTGTTCGGCGTGGTGGCCGTTGTTGAACCAGGTGAGATTGTAGACCGGGTCGTAGCTGGAGACGCCCCAGGCGATCGGGGTCTCCGGATCGCCGTTGAAGTGCTCGTAATAGCCGTTCAGCTGCGAGAGGCATTCGCCCAGATAATAGAACGGCAGCAGGAACAGCACCGCGCGCCAGTCGATCACGGCCATGCCGATCGCGAACACCGCCACGGCGGCGAGCTCGATGCGGCCCCAGCGGGCGTCGGCGTCGCGGCCACGCGCCTTCAGCGCCTGGTAGACCGAGCCGCCGCTGTCGCGGAAGAAGCCCAGGAACACGTAGGACCAGACGCTCTCGGGCTGACCTTCCTTGCCGTGGCGATAGATCGACAGCCAGTCGCGGGTCTCGCCGTCCGGGCCGGGTCGATCGCTGTTGCCCTCATGATGGCGCAGATGGACCCAGGTGTAGAAGGTCTGGGAAAAGCCGATGGCCACCGACTCCAGCAGCGAGAAGGCGCGGTTCAGGGCCTTGGATCGGAAGTATGGCGTGTGCAGGAAGTTGTGAGACACGCCGTTGACGTTCCAGCTGATCGCCAGGGCGTAACCGAAGCCGCACAGCAGTTGGCCCCACCAGGGCCGATTGGCCGAGCCGACCACGATCCAGACCACAAAGGCCAGGTGCGCCAAGGCGGCGGCGACCGGGATCAAGTCCCACCCCGTCCAGGCCATCAGCCCCTTCGCGCGCTTCGGAAGACGGAAATCTCGCGGCGTCATCGCGCTCGCTCCTGGGTTCGAAGAGGTCACAGGCCCGACAGCCCCACGCAGGTGACGCCGGCGGCGACCAGGGCCGTGCCCGCGATCTGGACAGGAGTGAGGCGCTCCTTGAGGATCAGCGTGCCGGCCAGGGGCACGCCGGCGTAGGTCAGGGTCATGATCGGAAAAGCCAGGCCCAGCGGCGTGGTCTCCAGCACCACCACCCAGGCGACCATCTCGACGAACCAGAAGACGATCCCGGCCCACAGCAGCGGCTGGATCGCCAGGGCGGCCAGATAGGCGGGCTTGCCGTCGGCGCCGTCGGAAGCAGCCTTGAAGCACAGCTCGCGGCCGATCTCGGTGACGATGCAAAAGGCCAGCAAGCCCAGGCCAGTGGAGGTCAGGGCCGGGCTCACCGCGCGACCTCCGAAAACAGCGACAACAGGCGCAGGTTGGTCGCCTCGTTGATCCGCGACAGATCGCCCGGCGCGCCGCCGCGCGGTTGGTCGAGGAAGGCTTCGCCGCGTTTCAGCAGGTTCGAAAGCAGGTCCGGTCCGTAGCGCGGCGGCGACCAGTCGCCGACCACGTCGGCCCCGATCAACCGCGCCCGTTCCGCCACCGCTCGGACCAGGCGCTCGAGTCCGTCCAGGCGCAATCGACCCTGGTCCCAGTTGGTGACGGCGTCGTCGTCGCAGAGCACGTCCTTGTCGATCGTGACGTAGACGGCGTCGGTTTCGATGCGCGAGGCCAGCAGGTTGAGAAACCCGTCCTGGCCCATCGCCACCATCGACGGCCAACTACGGTCGCCGATCCGCAGGATCGGTCCGCCGTCCGGCGCGCGATAGGGATAGAGCTCGACCCTGCCCTCGGCGACCAGGCGCAGGTCCGCCTGCTTGGTCTCCGGGCGATCGATGTCGCCGCTGCAAACGCCGACCGTGATCACCTTGGCCACGCCCGGCAGGCGGGCGGCGCGACCGACCCACGACCCGCAGTGCAGGCCGTTCTCGAACCGCACCCAGTCGGGATGGTTGTCGAAGTGCACGACCGTCACCGGCCCGGCGTCGGAGGCTGCGATCGCACGTTCGATCAGAAGCGGCGAGACGTGGTGGAAATCGCCCGAGCCGGCGAACACCAGGTCAGGCCCCGCCCCCGCCGGCGCCGCATCGCGCAGCCGGGCGGCCAACGAGGCCAGGGCCGGCGGCCGGCTCCACAGGCGAAGGGCCGGTCCGAGATCCTGGGCCTCGACCGTCAATCCGCCCTGGTCGCGCAACACCGGTTGCGAGTCCAAGGCGTTGTCGAGGTTGAGGAAAACCGGGCGCATAGACCAGATCAGTCGACGCAGCGGCGCAGGACGGCGTCCAGGAGCTTCAGGGCCAGGTCGATCTCGTCCCTGCTGATCTCCAGCGAGGGAGCCAGGGTGATGACGTTCTTGTAGTAGCCGCCGACGTCGAGGATCAGGCCGTAGCGCTTGCCGTCGATCTCGATGTCGCCCTTCATCCCCTCGGCTTCCATGCGGTTGAGCAGGGCCTTGTTGGGGGTGAAGCCGTCGGCCTCGCAGATCTCGGCGCGCAGGGCCAGGCCCAGGCCGTCGACGTCGCCGATCTGCGGCCAGCGCGTCTGCAGATCCTTCAGGCCCTCCAGGAAGTAGGCGCCCTTTTCCATGACCTGGGCGCCGTAATCGACCTCGGCGGTCATCCGCAGGGTCTCCAGCGCCACGGCCGTGCCCATCGGGTTGGAATTGAAGGTCGAGTGGGTCGAGCCGGGCGGGAAGATCTCCGGGTTGATCAGCTCCTCGCGGGCCCAGACGCCCGACAGCGGGTTGAGGCCGTTGGTCAGGGCCTTGCCGAACACCAGCACATCAGGTTGCACGCCGAAGTGTTCGATCGACCACAGTTTTCCGGTCCGGTACATGCCCATCTGGATCTCGTCGACCACCAGCAGGATTCCGTGCTGGTCGAGGACCTTCTTCAGCTCGATGAAGAAGTTGGGCGGCGGGATCACATAGCCGCCGGTGCCCTGGATGGGTTCGACATAGAAGGCGGCGTATTCGGCCTGGCCGGTCTTGGTGTCGAGCACGCCGTTGTATTCGGTCTCGAACAGGCGGGCGAACCTGGCCACGCAGGCCGCGCCGTACTCTTCCTTGCTCATGCCCTTGGGGCCGCGGAAATGGTACGGGAATTCAATGAACTGGGCGCGGTCGCTAAAGTGGCCGAAGCGCCGGCGATAGCGGTACGACGACGTGATCGCCGAAGCGCCCAGGGTGCGGCCGTGATAGCCGCCCTCGAAGGCGAACATCAGCTGCTTGCCGTTTGATGCGTTGCGCACCAGCTTCAGCGAGTCCTCGACCGCCTGGGCGCCGCCGACGTTGAAGTGGACCCGGCCCTTGCGGCCGAACTTCCTCTCGGCGTCCTGGGCGATCAGCGCCGCCAACTCGACCTTCTCGCGGTGCAGGTACTGGCTGGCCACCTGCGGCAGGGTGTCGAGCTGGCGGTGGGCGACGGCGTTCAGGCGCGGGTTGCGGTAGCCGAAATTGACGGCCGAGTACCACATCTGCAGGTCCAGGAACTGGCGGCCCTGGGCATCGTGCATGAACGAGCCCTCGCAACCGTCGAAGAACTTGGGATCGGGCAGGTAGTGGACGGTGTCGCCATAGGAGCAGTACTGGGCCTCGAGCTCGCGCAGGGCCGCTTCATCGAGAATGGGGTGTTCGGCGTCATACATTCTGGGAAGGCTCCGGTCAGATGGCGGCGCGACGGATCAGGCGGCCATGGGCCGCGGCGAGCGTCGTGGTGATGGTGTGGAAGTCCGAGAACTCGTGGTGCGGCATGGCGCGCGAGCGGGCGTAGGCGGCCAGCTTGTCGCGGGCGAACAGCAGGTCGGCGCGGCCCGAGACGCAGAAGTCCGAACGCCCGTCGCCAATGAAGACCATGAAGTCGTCGCTCGGCGCCTCGGCGGCGGCGACCTGGCACTTGCAGACGCCGGAACCGGCCGCGCAGCCGGCGCGCGACCAGGGCTGCTCCAGCGACCGCGCCAGCGCCGCCCCGGCCAGGCGATTGGCCACCACCGGCAGATGATCCAGGCCATGGCGACCCAGGATCCGGGCGATGAAACGGTCGACCCCGTCGCTGACCACGGTCAGCGGGACGGCGTTGGCCTGGCACCAGGCGACGAACTCGGCAAAACCGTCGGCCAGTTCGACGCTGTCCAGCACCGCGTCCAGCGCCGCCTCGTCGCCGCCGATCAGGGCGATCTGGCCGCGCATGCACGCGGCGGCCGTGATCTCGCCCCGTGTCCACCGCGCCTCGAGGTCTTCCCAGGCCGGGTCGGCCAGGCGGGTCAGCACGAGATCGGTGGTGTCGACCTTGGCGATGGTGCCGTCGAAATCGCAAAAAATCCGCATCGTCCCGACTTGGCTCCAGACGCCCCTGCGCGTTCGAGCCAATGACGCCGCGTGTGTTGGGCCCCCTCACCGATTTTTCCGTGGATGATCGTCAGACCCGACCAAACCTTGAGTGGTTGCCTTCGCCTTGGCGCCGAGCCATGTCTCTTGAGCCTTCACCGACTCCTTCAGCGGGCCGAACGTCCTGGCCATGACCAGCAACGCCGACATTCAGATCCTCGCCCTACGTCCGAGCGCGCGCCCATGACGATGGACGCCGCCTCTCACCTTTCGGCGCTCGCGGCCGCCTATCTGGAACGTCGCGAGGACATGCGGCGGTTCTTCCTGGCGCGGCTGGGCGGCGGGGCGGACGTCGAGGATCTGGTCCAGGAACTCTATCTCAAGGTCCAGGGCGCTGCCGGCGAGACGATCGAGAATCCACCGGCCTATCTCTATCGCCTGGCCTCGAACCTGATGTTGGATCGCCTGCGCCGGGCCAAGCGCTCGGGCGCCCGCGAGACCGAATGGCGGCGGACCCACCACGCCACCGTCGGCGCGCTCGACGTGGCCGACACCCCGGACGCCGAAAGCGCCGTGATCGCCCGCCAGCGGCTGGAAAAGCTGTCGAAGGCGCTGGAAACGCTGTCGCCGGTCACCCAGCGCGTCTTCCGCCTGCACAAGTTCGAGGGCCTGACCCACGCCGAGACCGCCGAGCGGATGGGCATTTCGCGCAGCGCGGTCGAGAAGCACGTCAGCTTGGCCCTGGGCCACTTGCTCAAGCGGGTGGGCCCATGACCGTGACCGATATGCCTCACCGGACCAAGATATGGGGAGGACCTTCCGATCGCGTGGCGTCATTGTGGCAGCCCACGCTCCAGGCCTGGCGCAAAGGAAGCGCAAACCGTCGATGACCGAGTCCGTCCCCCACGATCCGATCCAGCAGGCGGCCATCGACTGGTTCGCCAAGCTGCAGGGCCAGCCCGCCCTGGAGGACTGGACGACGTTCCAGGCCTGGCTGGAGGCCGATCCCGCCCACGCGGCCGCCTATGACCGGGTCGAGGCGATGTGGATCGAGCTCGATGACGTCCCCGCCAACGATGTCGAGACCGCGCCCACGGCCGAGGCGCGGCTCGCCGCCAATGTGGTTCCGCTGCGCAGCCGCCTGCAGGCCGGCACACGCCGGGGCCTGCTGGCCGGCTTTAGCGTGGCGGCGGCCGCCGCGGTCGTCGCCCTGGCCGTTGCGCCGCAGCTGACCCGTCCGACCTTCACCGACTATTCGACGCGGCGCGGCGAGACCCGCGAGGTCGCGCTGGCCGACGGCTCGCGCCTGACCCTCGGAAGCGGCACCACCCTGCGTGTCCATCTGAGCCGTAGACAGCGCGACGTGACCTTGGTCGACGGCCAGGCCAGCTTCGACGTCGCCCATCTCGAGAACCGGCCGTTCGTGGTCGGCGTGGGCGAGCGCGAAGTGCGGGTGCTCGGCACGGAGTTCAGCATTCTCAGCCATGCCGACCGCCTGGCGGTCACCGTGCGTCGCGGCCTGGTCGCGGTCTCGGGCGGACAGGAGGGCACGGTGCGGCTCGCCAAGGGCCAGCAGTTGATCCACGTCCCTGGCGCGACCACGAAGGTGCGCGACACCGACCCCGACGCCGCCTTCGCCTGGAAGTCCGGCAAGCTGATCTACGACCGCACGCCGCTGATCGAGGTGGTCGCCGACCTCAACCGCTACGTCACGACGCCAATCCGCGTTGATCCCAGCGCCGCCTCGGTGACAGTCTCCGGCGTCCTGCTGGTCGACGAGGAGGCCGCCATGGTCCGGCGTCTGGAATTGTTCGCCCCGGTCGTCGCCGAGACGAAGCCGCGCGAGGTGGTCCTCAAGGCCAAGACGGCGCGCCGCTGACCGTGGCGGGCAAGATCGAGCGCGCCGGCGGCCGGGTCTGGGCCGCCGTCTTCGGGGCCAGCCTCGCGGGGCTGGGCTACGCCCTGCCCGTTCAGGGCGCGCCGCGCCTTTTCGCCGGCCGGCTCTCGCCCGTCGTGCGGCTGCAGATCGCCGCCAAGCCGGTCCACGCCGCGCTGATCGATTTGGCTCTGCAGTCGGAGCTTTCCCTGGGCGGCGACCTGGAGGCTTGCCAGGGTCAGGCTCCGGCCCTTTCCGGCCGCCTGTCGGTCTCCAGCGCCCTGGATCGCATCCTGGCGGGCAGCGGGTGCGGTTATCGCCAGCCCGACCCGCGCACGGTGATCATCCACCGTCTGGCGTCCCGCGCCCGCCCCGCGACCGCGCCCTCGACTTCGGATTCGGCGGTCACGCCGCTAGGGCTCGGCGAAGTGGTGGTGACCGCCCAACGCTATCCCAACCTACCAGGCCGCACGCCCTACGCCATCTCGGTGGTCTCCGGCGGAACGCTTGAAAGCGAGTCGGTCAGCAGCCTTTATGAGCTGGCCGGCCAAGTGGCCGGCATGACGGTGACCAACCTGGGCCCGGGGCGCGACAAGGTGCTGCTGCGCGGCCTGTCGGACGGCGCCTTCACCGGCCAGACCCAGTCGATGGTGGCGCTCTATCTCGACGACGTGCCGATCACCTACAGCGCCCCAGACCCCGACTTGCGGCTGGCCGACGTCGAACGGGTGGAGATCATGCGCGGCCCGCAGGGCACGCTCTACGGCGGCGGCTCACTGGGCGGGGTCATGCGGATCGCCACACGCAAGCCCGACCTCGATCGGTACCAGGCCAGCGCCTTGGCCGGCGCGAGCCTAACCGAGGGGGGCGGATATGGCGACGAGCTGGAAGCGATGGCCAACGTGCCGATCGTTCACGGCCGCGTCGCCCTGCGCGCCGTGATTTACCGCGAGAACCAGGACGGCTACATCGCCAACCGCGCTCTTGGCCTCAAGCGCGTCAACGGTTCCGAGCGCGCCGGCCTTCGGGCCAGTCTGCGCGCCGCGCTGGTCCCGGGCTGGACGGTGACGGTGGGCCTCACCAATCAATCGATCAACAACGCCGACACCCAGTACGGCCTGCGACGGTTGGGTCCCAGGGTCCGCGACACCACGGTGCGCGAGCCGCACGAGAACGACTTCGACCACCTGTCACTGACCCTGGCCGGCGAAGGCGATTGGGGTCGCATGACCGGCTCGATCTCGCGCCTCTCGCACCATTTCGGCAGCCGCTACGACGCCACCTCGGCCTCGGCGCTCTATGGCCTGGCCGGCGCCCCCGCAGCGTTCGACGAGGACAAGGGCATTGACCTGACCGTCGCCGAGGCCACCTACGCCACGCCGGGCGAACGCCGGTTGCATGGCCTGGTCGGGGCGTTCGCCTCGACAGGCTCGATCCGGCTCGACAGTAGTCTGCACGCCCTGCCCGCCCAATCGCCGGCCGTCTATGCCGAGCGGCGGCGCGACGCCATCAACGAGACCGCCGTCTATGGCGAGGTGACGTACGAGGCTACGCCGCGCCTGTCGGCGACAGCCGGGCTACGCTGGTTCGACTTCCGGTTCGACACCGACTCGACGGTCGTCCAGCCAGCTGGCCAGCGCGCGACCCGCCAGTCCGACGACGCCACGGGCCTGTCGTCGAAACTTCTCCTCAGCTACGACGCACGCCCCGGATTGCTCGTCTACGCCCAGGCGGCCGAGGGCTATCGGCCGGGTGGCTTCAACACCGCCGGCCGGATCGGTCAGGTGTTCGACGCGCCCGAGACGCCGCCGCGCCGCTACGAAGCCGATGAGCTTTGGAACTACGAACTGGGCGTCAAGCTACACGTCTTCGACGACCGTCTGCAGGGCCGCGCGGCGGTGTTCTACGCCACCTGGGAGTCGGTGCAGAGCGACCAGTATCTGGCCGACGGCGCGGCCTACACGGCCAATATCGGCAACGGCGACAACCGCGGCGTCGAGGCCGAGGCGGCCTTCCGCGTCAGCGAGCGCCTCGACCTGCGCGCGGCGGCCCTGCTCAACGACCCGGAGGTCACCAAGCTCAATCTCGCCTTCAGCTCGCGCAAGGACGCCAGCCTGCCCGGCGTGGCGCGCGCTTCGGCCAGCCTTGGCCTGGACTATCACCGCGACCTCGCCGGCGGCCCCACCCTGCGCCTGCAGGGTCAGGCCTCCTATGTCGGCCCGTCCTACCTGACCTTCGACGCCGACAAGTCCCACGAGATGGGCGAATATCTGGGCCTGCGCGGCGTCGCTAGCCTGACGACGCCGGGCTGGACGCTCAGCGCCACGTTGGACAATCCGCTGAACAGCCACGCCAACAGCTTCTCGTTCGGCAATCCGTTCCTGATCACCCGCGACCAGATCGTCACCCCGCCGCGTCCGCGGACTTTGTCGCTGCGGCTGTCAGCCCGATTCTAGCGCCATTGAAGGACGCCCCACGCAGACGCACTCGACCTGGCTGATGTGAGCCCTCATATCGGCGGCCTTTGCCGCGTTGACGGCGGTCTTGGCCAAGGTCGGAGTCTCCCAAATCAACTCCGACTTGGCCACCTTCGTCCGCACCGTGGTGATCCTGATCGTCTTGGCCGCCTTCGTCACCGCCACCGGGCAGTGGCAGGCGCCCAGCGCCATCACCGGCCGCACCTGGCTATTCTTGGCGCTCTCCGGCCTTGCGACGGGCGCGTCCTGGGTCTGCTATTTCCGCGCGCTCAAGGTCGGTGACGCGGCGCGGGTGGCGCCGGTCGGCAAGCTCAGCGTCGTGCTCGTGGCGGTCTTCGGCGTGGCCTTCCTCGGGGAGCGCCTCAGCGCCGCCAATTGGGCGGGCGTCTGCTTGATCGCCGGCGGGGTGGTGCTGGTGACCTGGCGAGTTTAGGGCCGATAGGCGAGACAGGTGGACCCTGTGGCCCCATTGGCGTGTCCAGGTCCACTCCCCCTCCCAGGCGAGGTCCGATCGCCCGGCTGTCGCACGGTCCAGTCAGTGCTCCCAGATCTTAGAGGCCGGGGGGCGGCGCGATCGGGCGCCCCGGCCCACCCAGATGTCCGGGGTCGACCGCGTGTCCGATCGACCGCGCCAGATAGGGTCCGTATAGCCGTACGCCCTTGCGATAGGTCTTGGGGAGAAGAACCGCAGCCACGGCGAGCAGGATCACGAGGACGACCCACCCCTCCCAAGGCGCTGTATTCGGGCTCCCCCCGGCCGCAAGCGCTAATCCCGCCACGCCGACGGCGCTGCCCAAGGCAAGGCCGGCCACGACGTCTGAGAACCAGTGGGCGCCGACATAGATCCGTGACAGGCCGGTAAGGCCGATCATCAGCGCGGCCAGGCCGCCGATCAGCCACCTGCCGTTCCTGGAACGCCCTCGGCCACAGATGAAGGCCAGCGTGATGAACAAAGCCGCCGCCGACGTGGCATGTCCGCTCGGAAAGCTGAAAGCGTCGGCTCCGGTGTAGAGCAAGGACGGTCGTGCGAAGTGAAAGGCGGTCTTCAGGCTCGGCGCCAGGATCGCCGAGGCAATCATCACCACCGACAGGGCCAAGGCGTCGCGCGCACGACGGCGGTAGAGCAGAAACATGACGATCAAGACTGTCGCCGTCGTGCGCTCGGACCCGTCCCCTAGCGCCGACAACGCGATCATCAACCTATCGGTCCACGGCGCGCGGTGGGCGAACAAGCCTTCCGATACGACCGCGTCGAGGCGGACGATTGGCCCGTGGGTCAGTATGCCGATGGCCAAGATCAGAATGATCGCGACCGGCAGCAGCATGCCGGCCGCCAGCAAACAGGATCGCCAAGCGGCGCGCCCTACGCCTCGACCTTGTCGGACGAAGGCGATAACGCCGAGCGTGGCGGCGACAAGCAGGGCTAGGGCGAGCCCGACCTGACACAGGGCAAGAGCGGGGATCACGCGACGCGCGTCCTATGCGGATTGGTCATCGAAGCGCTCTTGGGGTTTCGGTGAGGACTGAACAGCTCCGCGTCAGCCTGATGGCCCGCAGGTTAGCGCCCTATCGCCAAAGCTATACAACTTCCCAATCTAGATCGTCTTGGGCATCAGCTCTGGCGAGGACGCCAGCCTGCCCGGCGTGGCGCGCGCTTCAGCCAGCCTCGGTTCGACGATCACCGCAATCGCGCCGGCAGCCCATCCTGCGCCTGCTGGGTCAGGCCTCCTATGTCGGCCCTTCCGGGCTGGCTTTTGACGCCGAACAGCCCACGAGATGGGCGAGTATCTGGGCCTGAGCGGCGTCGTCAGCCTGACTAAGCCGGGCTGGACGCTCAGCGCCGCCGGACAATCCACGGGACAGCCGTGCTAACAGCTTCTCGTCGGCAATCCATTCCTGATCACCCACAACCAGATCGTCACCCGCCCCGGCCTCAGACCCTGGTGGCGCGTCTGACGGCCCGGGTCTAGAGCGCGCGCGATCGGCCCATGCGGTAGACGGTTTGGCCGGTCAGGTCGCGGAACTCCAGATCCAACTGTTCGGCGTCCAGCCTGAACGTCGCAAAGCCCGGCCGGGAGAGGCCGTAGCACGTGCCGTCGACCGCCTTGAGCGCATCCCTGGCCTCCGCGCCCGAGCCCGTGCAGACATAGTCGACGCGCCCGCGCCGTATGTGCTGCAAGCTGTGGTCATGGCCATTGAGATAGACTTGGACGCCATGAGCTTCGAGCAGCGGGGCGACCTGCTCGACGAGTTCGGCGCTGTCGCCATGCCCGCCCGAATAGACCGGATGGTGTCCCATGACGATCTTCCAGGGCGCGCGGGAGGCCTTCAGTTCGCGCGCGAGCCAGGCGATTTGCCTTGCGGCGTCCTGGCGCTCCACATGGCCGCGCGCCACCTGCTGCAGAATTTCGTCGTAGTTGCCCTCATCGACGATCGGTGAGCTGTCCATCACGAAGATGTCCAGAAGATTCGTTCCAAGTTCAGCGCCGCCGATCTTGAAATAGCGACTGGGCATCCGCCAGCGATGGCTGAGCGCCGAATAGTCGATCTGGGCCTGTGGGGCGCCGCGGTAGTCGTGATTGCCGAGCGCGACGTACCAGGGGGTTTGCAGAGCCGGCGCGGTATAGACGTCTTCGAACGAGCGTCGCCAATGCGGATCGGCCACCGACTTCACCCCCGCCGGATAGAAGTTGTCTCCGGCCGATAGGACGAGTCGGCTCGCGATCTCTTCGGCCGTCTTCCCCATGGCTTGGGCGACCTGCCGCTGCGATTGCCGGCCTTCACGCCCCCAATCGCCAATGGCGACGAACGCGAACTCGCCGGCCTCTCGCGCCACCGCCGCCGTCGTCGGCCAAGCGGCGCTGGCCCCGAGGCCTTGCAGGAGCATCCGACGGTCGATGGGAGAGACGGGCAATGTAATCTCCTGAACAATCGGCTTGGAGGATCCAGGCCCGTGCGTTCAGAGACGCCACCGTATCAGCCGCACCTCATCGTTTCGCCCGGATCGAAGAATGCTGACGGCGCGAAATCCGAGACATGGTCCTTGCCGAGCCGCGGCTGTCAGCCCCGCGCTAGTCGCCGCCGTAGCCCGCCTCCAGCCAGCAGACGCTCAAGTCATCAGCTCGGCGAGAATGCGCCCTGACCGTACCCGATCAGGCGCTCAGATGGACTGTTTTGCGGACTCTCAGAATTCTTCCCAATCGCCGCTGCTGGGCTGGGCCGAGCCGGCGAAGGCGGCCAGCTTGGCCTGGGCGGTGCGGACCGGGTTGGCGCCGGGGCGACTGGCGGCGGTGGCCGGGGCGACGGCGGGCCGCGGGGCCGGACGGGTCACCTGGGTCGCCGGGGCGGCGCGGCGGGTGCTGGAGCGCACCGCGGCGCTGGCGCCGCTCACTTGAAAACGCCCGATCATCTGCATCAGGCCGTTGGCCTCGCCCTTCAGGGCGTGGCTGGCGGCGGTGGACTGCTCGACCATGGCGGCGTTCTGCTGCACCGTCTGGTCCATCTGGTTGACGGCGGCGTTGACCTGGTTGAGGCCGGTGGCCTGTTCCGTCTGGCCGACCATCGACACGCCCTGGCTGACCTGCTGCGACGAGGTCGAGATCAGGGTCTTGATCTCCTTGGCGGCGTCGGCCGAGCGCTGGGCCAAGGCCCGCACTTCCTGGGCGACGACGGCAAAGCCACGGCCAGCATCGCCAGCCCGCGCGGCCTCGACGCCGGCGTTGAGGGCCAAAAGATTGGTCTGGAAGGCGATCTCGTCGATCACGCCGATGATCTGGCTGATCGACTGCGACGACTTCTCGATCTGGTTCATGGCGTCGACGGCGCCGCGCACCACCACGGCCGAGCGCTCGGCGTCCGAACGGG
>NZ_LMFX01000021.1:0-65944 GCF_001426985.1 Caulobacter sp. Root1472
AACCATCTGTGGACGCCCCCTTCAGCGCAAGACGGATTTGAAGCTTTGACGCTCGATCGGATGCTGCCATCTGTCCGGCCTGTTGTGCGCCCTTCAGCGCTGGCCTGTATGGAAGTTCGCGGATCAGGTCCAAATCACCCATAGCGTGCTCAAGAGAGGCACGGTGGTAAGCCCTGGTTTTCCCGATCCCGTCTCACCGACTGTGCGCCATACCCTCCGTCGTCCGACTACGCTTCGACGCCTCTGGAGCCGGCGGCTGTTAGGCCGTCAGCGCCGGAGCCCTGTAGACGCCGCCTCTAGCCAGCAGCGCCCAAATGATCCTCGCGGTCTTGTTGGCCAAGGCCACAGCCACGAGCATTCGCGGCTTGCGGGCCAGCATCTGCGCCAGCCATGATCCAGGCGGCGCGCCACGGATGAGCGCCTGCTTGATCACGGCGCTGGCGCCGATCACCAGCAATCGTCGCAAGGTTCGCTCGCCCGCCTTGGTGATCTGGCCCAGCTTCTGTTTGCCGCCGCTCGATCGTTGGACAGGCGTTAGGCCCAACCAGGCCGAGAAGTCCCGCCCGCAGCGGAAGGACTCTGCTCCCGGGGCCAGGGCGACCATGGCCGAGGCCGTGACAGGTCCAATGCCTGGGATCGTCATCAGCCGCCGAGCGACAAGATCCTCCTTGGCGCGACGGGCGATCTCGGCATCGAGGCTGGCGATCTCCGTCTCCAGCGCGGCCAGCATCCGCACCATGACTTGCAGGCTAACGCGGGCAGCCGGCGGCAGTTGGCTCGCGGGATCCTCGATCTCGGCAACCAGGCGCTGGACGTACATCACCCCCTTTGGGGCGACATACCCGAACTCGGCCAGATGGCCGCGCAGGCCGTTCATGATCTGCGTGCGCTGGCGCACCAGCAGATCCCGGGCGCGGAACACCACCCCGCTGGCCTGTTGCTCGCGGCTCTTCACGGGCACGAAGCGCATCGTCGGCCGCTGGGCCGCCTCGCAGATGGCCTCCGCATCGGCCTCGTCGTTCTTCTGCCGCTTCACGAAGGGCTTCACGTAGGCCGGCGGGATCAATTTGACCGTATGGCCGAGCGCCTCCAGCTCACGGCCCCAGTGATGGGCTCCGGCGCAGGCCTCTATGGCGACCAAGCAGCGAGGCTGCCCGGCGAAAAACGCCAGCAGCCGGCCTCGCCCAAGCTTCTTCCGGAATATAACCGTGCCGGCTGCATCGGCTCCGTGGGCCTGGAATACTGACTTCGCGATATCCAGCCCGATGATGGTAAGCTCGCCCATGGGCGCCTCCCTCGAGTGAAGTTCAACACACCTCACTCTGGCACGTAGATGCCGTCGGGGGGCGTCCACCCCATCACCCNTGATGGTAAGCTCGCCCATGGGCGCCTCCCTCGAGTGAAGTTCAACACACCTCACTCTGGCACGTAGATGCCGTCGGGGGGCGTCCACCCCATCACCCATAACGGACGTCCGGAGCGTCGCCTCAGCAAGCGGCGTCGCCGTTCAAACCCCGTGGCGCTTGGCGAAGGTCTCGAACAAGGTGGGCCACGCCGCGACCGGCTTGCCGTCGATCGAGCGCAGGCCGAAGCCGTGGCCGCCCTCCTCGAAGACATGCAGTTCGGCCGGAACCGCCTTGGCCTTCAGGGCGGTGAACATCATCAGGCTGTTGACCACCGGCACGGTCTTGTCGTCGGCCGCGTGCAGCAGGAAGACCGGCGGGACGCGGTCGGTGACGTTCTGGTCGGGCGAATAGAGCGCCACCTGCTCGGGCGTCGGCGACGGGCCCAGCAGTTGCTTGCGCGAGCCGGCGTGGGCCGGCCCCTCCACCATCGACACCACCGGATAGATCAGGCCCGACAGGTCGGGCCGGGCCGACAGGTCGTCGGCGGCGTCGACGCGGTCATAGACCTTGGCGTCGAAGCGGGTGGTCAGGCTGGCGGCCAGGTGCCCCCCCGCCGAAAAGCCCATGATCGCCACCCGGGCCGGGTCGAACCTCATCGTCGCCGCCTTCGAGCGGACCAGGCGCACCGCGCGCTGGGCGTCCTGCAGCGGCGCGTCGGGGCCCGCGCCCCAATGGTCGCCGGGCAGACGGTAGAGCAGGACGAAGCAGGTGTAGCCGCGGTCGGCCAGCCAGCGGGCGGTCTCGAAACCCTCCTTGTCGCTGACCACGCGCTCGTAGCCGCCGCCGGGCATCAGCACCACCGCCGCGCCATTGGCCTTGGCCGGGCGGAACACCGTCAGGATCGGCTTGCGGGTGTGGGTGGTGGCCCGGTCGGGAAGACCGCCGGCGACCGTGCGGTCGATCAGGGTCTCGACGGCCGTGACGCCGGCCGAGCCCGGCGGGTCGCCGGGCCACAGGGGAAGGACTTCGGTCGGATCCATCGGGGCCTTCGCGGGCTGGGTCGTTTTCGGGTCGGCCAGGGCGGCGCCCGCCAGCAGCGATGTCAGCAGGCCGCCCGTCAGGCTGGCCAGGGTTCCCCGGCGATTGAACATGCGACCTCCCTAAGCGACGCGCAGGAACCCTATGGCGGGGTTTCCACGGCGGCAAGTCACCGGTGTCATTCCTCGCTCGTCACCGCTTCGCGAACCGCAGATGGTGCAGCACGATCCCGCTGGTGGTGGCCACGTTCAGCGAGTCAAAGCCGTTCGCCATGGGAATGCCGATGGTGCGCGCCCGATCCATGACCGTCTTCGACAATCCTGGCCCCTCGGCCCCCAGCAGCACCGCCGCCCGGGCCGGCGGATCGAGCTCCGCCAGGGTCTCCCTCGCGCCCGGACTCAAGGCCAGCGCCTGGAAACCGTGGCGCGCCAACAGAGCGACCAGGTCCTCGCCCGGCGCCAGCCCGGCGGTCGGCACGCTGAGCGTGGCGCCGATCGAAACCCGGATGGCCTTGCGATAGAACGGATCGCAGCAGTCGCCGTCCAGGATCACCCCGTCGACGCCGAACGCCGCGGCGTTGCGGAAGATGCCGCCCAGATTGTCGTGGTTGGCGATGCCCATCAGCACCAGCACGACCGCGCGCGGGCCCACGCCGGCCAGCAACGCCTCCGCGGACAGCGGCTTCGGCTTGGCCCCGACCGCCAGGACGCCGCGATGCAGGTGAAAGCCGGCGATGGCGTCCAGCACGGCCTGGCCGGCCACGTGCACCGGAACGCCTGGCGGCAGGCCCGCCAGCACCTCGCCCAGCTTGTCGATCCGCTTGCCGTCGATCAGCAGCGACTGGACGCGCTGCGGGGCGTCGCGCACGAAGGCCGCCAGCACGGTCTCGCCCTCGGCGATGAACAGCCCCTGGCGCCCGACCAGGTCGCGCTCCTTGATGTCGCGATAGGCGGCGACGCGCGGATCGTTCGGATCGTCGATGGGGATCAGGTCGGGCACGGGGTTCTCGAAAAAG
Source organism: Caulobacter sp. Root1472 (assembly GCF_001426985.1). NCBI lineage: Bacteria > Pseudomonadati > Pseudomonadota > Alphaproteobacteria > Caulobacterales > Caulobacteraceae > Caulobacter > Caulobacter sp. Root1472. The sequence goes on from NZ_LMFX01000021.1 coordinate 3,400, forward strand.
GCTAGCGCACGCCCCGTATCGGAAGGATGGCCAGACCGCCAGCCGCCGCCAGCCCGGCCGCCACCAGATAGAGCGCGTGATAGTTGACGTGGGCCGGACCCAGCACCCACATCGCCAGAATCGGCGCCATGGCCTGGGGCAAGGTGTTGGCCAGGTTGATCACCCCCAGGTCCTTGCCGGCGTCCTTCTGCGAGGGCAGCACCTGGCTGACCAGGGCGATGTCGACGGCGTAGTAGCAGCCCACCGCGCAGCCGAAGATCACGAAGCCCGCCACCACGACCGGCCAGCCCGGGACCAGCGAGAACACCAGCATCGCCGCCGCCAGCCCCATGGCCGCGCCGGCCGCGAACAGCTTGCGACGCTTCAGGCGGTCCGACAGCATGCCGCCCAGCATGCCGCAGGCCACGTTGGCGCAGGTGGCCACGGTGGTCAGCAGGGCCATGCCCTGCTCGGCGCGACGGCCCGGGAACAGGTCGGAATAGTGCAGCGCGTCCTGCAGGTAGAACAGCATGTAGCTCTGGGTCAGGGTGATCGCGACCAGCACCATGAACCGGCTGGCCCAGGCCAGGGCGAAGTCGGGGTGGGCGCGCGGATCGATCCAGAACCCGGCCACGAAAACGCGCCAGTCGAACGGCGGCCGCTCGCCCGGCGGCAGCGGCGGGTCGTTCAGACCCAGGGCGAACGGGGCGATCGCCAGCAGAAGCACTACGGCGATGGCCAGATAGCGCGAGGCCTCGCCGACCAGCAGTCCGCCGACCAGGATCGCCCCGGCCATCGCGCCGATCGGATGGCCCAGGCTGAGGAAGGCCGCCACCCTGCCCTTCTGGGCGTCCGGCACCCGGTCGGGCAGCACCGCCAGCAGCGCCGCGAACAGCAGGTTGAAGGCCACCTGGAAGCAGACGATCCCGGCCATCAGCTGGATCGCGCTGTGGGCGATCATGATCAGGAAATACGAAGCCACCGTGCCCAGGGCGCCGGCCACCATCCAGGGACGCCGTCGGCCGAAGCGCGAGGTGGTCCGGTCGCTGATCGCCCCGGCCAGCAGGTTGGCGAGGCTGGCGCTGATCGAGCCCAGGATGGCGACCTGGCTCAGCAGGATGGCCTTGCCGGCCGAATCGATGGTCTGGGCCTTCAGCGGCAGCAGCACCTGGAACAGGGGCATGAAACTGACATAGGCCCCGATCTGGGCCAGGGTGAACGCAGCGATGAAGCTGGGTTTCACCGGTATTGTCGGCCTTGCCCTGTCGATTCCCACCGCCTCCGCCGCCGTCATCATCCCTCCCCTGCCGGACGCGATCTCCGCCGCGATTGGCTCGGACACTGGCCTTCCGGGCCGGGGGACACAAGGCGCGAGCGGCGACAAAGCCCGCATTGCAGCTCTCGACCGCGCTTTTTTTGGATTCCGAACGTCGCCTTATGGCGCGCAGTTGCACTAGGCTGCCGGCATGAAGATGAGTCCCCACCACCAGGACCAAGGCGAACGGGCAGGCCCATGGCGTCGGTGACGATCTATGACGTCGCGGCGCGGGCCGCCGTGTCGATCAAGACCGTCTCGCGGGTCATGAACAACGAGCCAAACGTCCGGCCGCAGATGCGCGAGCGCGTGCTCGAGGCCGCCGGAGCCCTGGGCTATGCGCCCAACCTGTCGGCCCGCAGCCTGGCTGGCTCGCGCTCGTTCGTGATCGCCGTCTTCGTCGACGCCTCCCTGACCCTGGACCACTGGCGCAGCGAGCGCGGCTCGGACTACCTGCAGCGCATCCAGCTGGGGGCCACGGTCGAGACCAGGGCCGCCGGCTATCACCTGCTGGTCGAACTGGTCGACCACGACGGTCCACGCGTGCGCCAGGAAGTCGGCGCCCTGCTGGCGGCCCTCAAGCCCGACGGCGTGATCCTGACCCCGCCCTCGTGCGACAACGAGGTGGTGCTGGAACTGCTGGACAAGGCCGGTACGCCCTATGTGCGCCTGGGCCCGGAAAAGCCCGAGGGCCGGGGTCCCCGCGTGCACATGGACGACGTCGCCGCCGCGCGCGAGATGACCGACCACCTGATCGGCCTGGGCCACAAACGGATCGGCTTCATCACCGGCGACCAGCGCTACGGCGCCAGCCAGGCCCGTCTGGAAGGCTACGTCGCCGCCATGGAAGCGGGCGGCCTGACGATCGACAAGGCCTGGATCCGCCCGGGCGACTTCACCTTCGAGTCCGCCCACACGGCCGCCGCGGCCCTGTTGGGCCTCGACGAACGGCCGACGGCGATCTTCGCCAGCTCCGACGAAATGGCCCTGGGCGCCCTGGCGGCGGCGGCGGAGGCCGAGCTTTCCTGTCCAGGCGACCTCTCGGTGGCCGGTTTTGACGACAGCCCTGTCTCGCGCCTCAGCCGCCCGCAACTGACCACCATCCGCCAGCCGCTGGTGGAGATGTCGACCCTGGCCACCAAGATGCTGATCAATGGCGTGGCCCGCAACGCCGAGGCCGGCGCCCGTCCCAGGGACGAACTCATTCCCTTCACCCTGATCCACCGGGTCTCGACCGCCTCGCCGAAAGGGTGAGCCGCTTCAGTCCTGAAGGCTGACCTTCCAGGTGTCGAGGGTGGCGCCCAGCTGCTGGTCCAGCGTGGTCAGGGCGTTGAGATAGTTGATCGAGGCGCTCAGCGCCTGCAGGTCGGCCGAGCGCAGATTGGCCTCGAAGGTCAGGAGCTCGAAGTTCGAGGCCCGCCCGGCGCTCAACTTCTCGCGTTCCAGCTCCAGGGTCTTGGCCGCCAGGTCGCGCGACAGGCGCGTGGCCTCCACTTGCCGCCAGGCCAGTTCCACGCCCTGGACCGCGTCGCGCACCTGGGCCTCGACGGTCTGGCGCAGGTCGTCCAGGCGCAGCTCCTGGGTCCGCACCAGGGTTTCGGCCTGGATCTCGGCCTGGCGCGGGCGGTAGTCGCCCAAGGGGACGCGGAACTGCACGCCGACCGCGCCGCTGGTGCGGGGCAGGCCGGCGCCGGCCAGGGGGGCGCCGGTGATCGGATTGTCGAACAGGTCGCCGCGTTCGGTCTGGCGTTGCACCGCGCCATAGACCGACACGTCCCACAGACGGTTGTTCCGCGCCAGGATCAGTCCCTGGCGCGCCTGCTCGACCGCGCGCTTCTGCGACAGGAAGTCGGGACGGTTGTCCAGGGCCGTGGCGATCGCCTGGTCCAGGTCGACGGCCAGAGGCTTGGCGTCCAGCGCGTCGGCGGCCACCACGTCGGTGTGCAGGTCGACGGCGAGCAGGGCCAGCAGCGCGATCTGGGCGCTGTTACGCTGCTGCTCGGCCTGCAGCAGCGCCACCTGCTGGGCGGCGATGTCGGCCTGGGTCTGGACGATGTCGGCCGCGGCCATCCGTCCGGCGTCGATCAGCGCCTGGTTAGTGGCCAGCTGGGCGCGCGAGCGCTCCAGCGACTGGCGGGCGATCACCAGTTGCTGCTGGGCCTGCGCGAGGTTGCGATAGGCCAGGATGATGCGGCTGACCGTGTCCGACACCGTCGCCTTCAGGCTCAGGCGGTCGATGGCGTCTTGCAGCCGGGCCAGGCGCACGGGCGCGGTGTTGACGGCGACGCCGGCCCCACGCAGCAGCGGCTGGCTGACGCCGAGGGTGGCCACCTGCGTCGTCAGGTCGTTTCCGCCGCTGCGGACGGTCTGGCGCGCCCAGCCGAAATCGAACTGCGCCCCGGTCGGGACTAGCCATGAGGCGCTTGGGTTCACTTGCAGGGTCGAGCCGCGCAGGTCTCCCGCCCGGGTGGCCTCGGCCGAGCCGATGATCGCCCCGATCGGCCGAAACCGGGTCTCGGCCACGAACAGGTCGTACTTCTCGGCGGCCCGCACCACATAGGCCGACTTGATGGCGCGGTTGTCGCGCAGGCCCAGGAACACCGCGTCCGCCAGGCTGAGCGCCAGGCGCGGACCGACTGCGGCGGGCGGCGGCCTGGCCGGCGAGGCGACCGGCGCCTGAGCCCTGGCCGGCGAGATCGGGGCGAAGGCCAGCGCCGCCGCGACCAGCCGCCACCCCGTAAGGCGTGGGCGCGGGCGAGGCTCGGCAACCCGATACGCAGACATCCTCGCGCCACCCGACCACCGATATTGACACTAAAGTCAACAAAACACGCTCCGGGCTCTTGTTCAAGTTGCGCCGCTGCGCAAGATGAACGGGTGCTGGAAGTCCTCGACCTGACCAAGACCTACGGCCCGCCCGACCAGGCCACGCCCGTGCTGCGCGGCGTCAGCTTCAAGGTCGAGGCGGGGGCGTTCTGCGCGGTCGTCGGCCCATCAGGCTCCGGCAAGAGCACTTTGATGAACATCATCGGCCTGCTGGACCGGCCCACCAGCGGCGTCCTGCGCCTGGACGGCCTGGATGTCACGTTCGGCGATCGCGGACGGGAGGCCCGGTTTCGTGGCGCGACGATCGGCTTCGTCTTCCAGTCGTTCAACCTGCTGCCGCGCCTGAACGCCTGGGAAAATGTCGCCCTGCCCCTAGTCTATGCCGGCGTTTCGGCCCGCGAGCGCGAGCAGAGCGCCCTGGCCATGCTGGATCGGGTGGGCTTGTCGCATCGCGCTCAGGCCCGTCCGGCCGAGCTGTCCGGCGGTCAGCGCCAGCGGGTGGCCCTGGCCCGGGCTCTCATCCGCCAGCCCCGCCTGATCCTGGCCGACGAGCCGACCGGCAGCCTCGACAGCGTCACCGCCGGCGAGGTCATGGCCTTGCTGCGCGACCTCAACCAGCGCCTGGGCGTGACCGTTCTGATGGTCACCCACGACAGGGACCTGGCCGCCCGCTGCGAGCGAAGGATCGAGGTGCTGGACGGCCGGGTCGTGGCCGAGGCGGGCGCGGCGGCATGACCGTCCTGACCTCCCCCTCGCCGCGCGCGGCGCTACGGACCTGGAGCCAGTCGGGCGCCGAGGCGCTGGCCAACCTGCTGGCCCAGCGGCAGCGCTCGGCCCTGGCCCTGCTGGGCATCCTGATCGGCGCCGCCTCGATCGTGGCCATGCTGACCATCGGACACATGGCGCAGCGCGAGACGCTGAAGCTGTTCGCGCACATGGGCGTGGACATGCTGCAGATCCACGCCAATCCGGTGGGCCCCTTCCCTGCGACGATGGATCGGGCGGCGATCGAGGCCCTGCCCCGCACCGACCCGGACGTCGAGGCCGCCGTGCCCCTGACGATCGACCGGGCCAAGGTGGCGATCGGTCCGGCCAGCCAGGACGCTGGAATCATCGCGGCAGCCCCGAACCTGCCCGACCTGGTCCACCTCTCGACGGCCAGCGGACGGCTGTTCGCCTCGGTCGACGAGGGCAATCTGGTGGCGGTGCTGGGCGCCGACACGGCGGCGGCCCTGTCCGCGCCGGGCGCGCCGACGGGGCCGGGCTCGCGCATCCGCATCCGGGGCTATGTGTTCACGGTGATCGGCGTGCTCGCCCCCGTGGCGTTCACCGCCATGGACCCGACGGACTACAACACCGCCGTGCTCGTGCCGCTGGGCGACGCGGCCCGGATCATGGCCACGCCGGAGCCGAGCACGGTGCTGCTGCGCCTGCGCCCGGGCGCGGACGCCAAGGCGGTGGGCGGGCGGCTGGTCGCCCGGCTGGCCAATCCGACCTCGGCCCCGCAGGCCGTGAGCGCCCAGGAGCTGATCCAGAGCCTGAACGCCCAGAAGGCCATCCACAGTCGCCTGCTGACGGCGATCGGCGCGATCTCGCTGCTGGTCGGCGGCATCGGGGTGATGAACGTCATGATGATGGGCGTGATGGAGCGCCGGCGCGAGATCGGCCTGCGGGCCGCCCTGGGCGCGACGCCACGCGACATCCAGGCGATGTTCCTGATCGAGGCGGGGATCCTGGCCCTGATGGGCGGCCTCGTCGGCCTCGCGTTCGGCCTGCTGGCCGCCTTCGTGGCCGCCAGGGCGTCGGGCTGGACCTTCAGTCTGTCGGCCTATGTCCTGCCCCTGGGGCCAGGCCTGGCCGCCGTGGTGGGGATGATCTTCGGCTTCTACCCGGCGCTCCGAGCCTCCCGGCTGGACCCGATCGTGGCGCTGCGCGACGAATGAGCCGCCCGGGCCACCATCTACTGACATTGTTGTAGACGGCGATGCGACCTCGATCCTAAGGTTGAGCCATGGCGGCGCGCGGACAGGCCCTGGCGATCTGGCGTTCTCGAAAGTGGACGGTCGTGGCGGCCGTGTCCGGGGTCGCCGTTCTCGGGCTGTGCCTGGCCCTGGCGCCGCGCCGGGACGCCACCCCCGATCCAGCCGCGCCCCAGACCCTGACGCTTTCGCCCCGCCCCTTCGCCGCCACGCTGAGCCTGGTCGGTTCGGTGGTCCCCGGCGACAGCCTCGACGTCGTCGCCCCGTTCGACGGCGTGGTGCGACGCCTCGGCTTCGAATACGGAACCAGCGTCACGCCAGGCCAGGTCCTGGTCGAGCTGGATCCCGCCGAGATCGGCCAGCGCCGCAACGAGGCCGAGGCGGCCTATCTGAAGGCGTCGAAAACGGCCGAAACCCTGGCCGACTGGTCCAGCGGGACCGAGGTCGCCCGCGCGCGGCGCACAGTGGACGCCGCCGCCCTCGACCTTGCGGATCTCGACCGCAAGCTGGCCGAGACCCGGGGGCTGCTCGACCGCGGGCTGGTGGCGCGGGGCGAATATGACGGCCTGGCGCAGCAGAAGCGGAACCAGGAGATGGTGCTGGCCGGCGCCCGCCAGGACCTGGCCGCGGTGCTCGCCCAGGGCGCCGGCGCCAACCGTCGCGTCGCGGCTCTGGATCTGGCCAACGCCCGCGCCCAGCTCACCCGCCTGGACGGCCAGGCGGCGGGCGCGATCGTTCGCGCGCCGGAAGCCGGCGTCATCGTGCGGCCGGTGGGCAAGGGCGACGAGGCCGAGCCGCTCCACGCCGGCCAGGCGGTGACCCGGGGGCGGTTGATCGGCTCGATCGCCCGGGCCGGCGGGCTGGCGGTGGCCTTCCAGCTCAGCGAGACCGACGCCAACCGCGTGCAGCCGGGCATGGCCGTGACGGTCACCGGGCCGGGCTTCGGCGGGCTGGCCGTGGCGGGCCATGTGACCTCGGTCGCCGGCCAGGCCGCGGCGCCGGCCGTGGCCGGAGGACCGCTGGCCAGTTTTCCGGCCATGGCGCGCCTGGACGCCCTGACGCCCGATCAGGCCAAGGCCATCCGCATCGGCATGACGGCCAACATCACCGTGGACCTCTATCGCAATCCGGCCGCCCTGGTGGCGCCGCCGGCCGCGATCCAGGGCGCGGCGCTGGCCGCCTGGGTCAAGGTTCAGGATCGCCGCGGCGGTCCGCCGCGCACCGTCCCGGTCAAGCTGGGCCGGATCGCGCCGGACGGGGTCGAGATCGTCTCGGGCGTGAAGGCCGGCGACGTGCTGATGTGGGCGACGCCCACGGCCGGAGCCGCCTCCCCCGCATCATGAACCACCCGACTTTCGTGCAAAAAAGCGCCCTGACAACGGAGTCGTCAGGGCAGGACCGGTCCTGCGTCGCTGGGGTAGGGGGAAGGCGACGTCTCCGGGAGAGGGCGTGATTTAGGGGACGATGGTCAGGGCCGGGCTGGTCTGGACCGAGCCGTTGATGGCGCAGTCCGGGCTCAGGGTCTGGTTGTCGAAGGTGATCAGCCCCCCCGCGCTGACCGAGACGTTCACGGTGCTCGGGCCGCAAGTGCCGAACAGCGAGGCCGTCACCGCCACGCCCGTGATGGTGGCCGTGCCGGCGCCGGTGCCGGTCGCCGAAGTGGCGGTGGCGTTCCAGGTGCCGGTCTTGTGGATCAGGCCGCACAGGCCGCCACCGCCGCTGAACGTGGCGGTGTCGATCACGCCGAGGCCACCCGTGGTGTGGCCCGTGAAATTGGCGGTGCAAGGGATGGTCAGCGAGCCCTTCTTCAGGCTGGTGGTGCCCGTACCGGTGAAGGTGCCGTTGGCCGGGCTGAACGAGGCGGCCGAAGCCGAGGCGGCGAACGCGGCCGTGGCCAGCAGAGCGACGGCGGAAGCGAAGATTTTCATGGCGTTTCCCTAGTATTTATGAGGCGCTACAGCGCCGTTCGGGCGATTGCCTCACCCGATGTATTAGACGCCTCATAATAGAGTTAGGGGGGTATGTATCTTAAAAATATTCAATCATAGATTATGCACCTTATTATTCTGACTGATATCGGTGACCGGCGCACAGGTGCGACACAAAGCTTTGAAAGCCTTGCGGTCGAGCCTTGTGCAGAGATCGTCTTGCCGCGAGCGGCGGTGGGTCAGGCGCCCTTCAGGGCTTGGTCGAGGTGGGTGTTGGCGCGTCGCAGGAGCTCCTTGACGGAGTCCTTCGAGATTCCCATGCGTTCGGCGATCGCGCCGTAGCTGAGGTCCTCCATGCGGTTGAGGCGAAAGGCCATGCGGGTGCGGGGCGGCAGGCGCTCGATGACCGCCATGGCCCGGGCGTAGTCCTGCCGCGCGCCTACGATGCGCTCCGGCGACAGGTCCTCGGCGGCTTCGGACCATTCGGCGAACGAGCGTCGCAACTCGGCCGCGCGCACGCCCAGCCGCCTGGCCCGGCTGATCAGGACATTGTGGGCCACCGTGAACAGGTAGCGCTCGACCTCGACGATCGGCTCGTCGAGCTGGGCCGCCTGGACGCGCAGGAACACGTCCTGGACCAGGTCCTCGGCGTCGGCGCGCGGGGCCCGGCGCGTGAAGTAGCGACGCAGCCGGGGCCCATGGGTCGTCATCCAGGCGCCCAGGTCGGGGCGGGGCGGCGCGGAGTCCGCGGCGGGCGCGGGCGCGCGGGGTGATGCCATCGTTCGAACTCCGGCACGACAGCGGCGCCCGCCCCGCGGCCGGGACGGGCGCCGCGGGGTTTGGATCAAAAGCGCTTGCGGATGCTGGCGCCGATCATTCGCGGATCCAGGGTGAAGACATTGGTGGTCAGGGCGGTGTCGTCGCTGTTGATGAAGGCCCCGGTGATGGGCGTGTCATCCAGCAGGTTCTTGGCGTAGAGCTCGAACTCCAGGCCGTCGTCCGGCTTGGCCAGGGTCAGGCGCAGATTGACGTTGTACCAGCCGTGCAGCTTGTCGATCGCGTCCTCGTAGACGCGGGCCCAGGACTGCGACTGGTGATAGACGTCGCCGTGCACGCCGCCGACCCAGCCGCCCGACAGCGGCAGGGCGTAGTCGACGCTGATCGACTGGGTCCATTTGGGCTGGTTGGGCAGGCTGTGGCCCGACACGTCGGCATAGAAGCCGCGACCGACATTGGGCAGGTCAGCCTCGGTCGGGGCCGGGAACAGGAACAGGCCCAGGATCGAGCCGGGGCAGACGGCGCTGAGGCTGGCGTAGTCGGGCAGGCCGAAAGCGGCGTTGGTGGCCAGCAGGCTGGCGACATAGCTCTTGGACACCACGCAGTTGGACGGCAGGAACGGGCTGCCCTTCATCACCGTGAAGTCCGTATTGCCCTGGGTGCGGTTCTCCACGTCGATCGATCGGGAGCCGTCGGCCAGCTTGCTGCCCTGGTAGCCCAGGTTGACGGTCAGGCGCAGGTCGCGGGTCGGCCGCCAGGCGGACTCCAGCTCCAGCCCCCAGATCCTGGCGTCGAAGTTCTCGTTGATCGCGGTGCGATCCTGGATCTGCGAGACCTGGTAGCCCTTGTAGTCATAGTAGAAAGCCGCGCCGTTCAGCGTCAGGGCCCCGCCCAGCAGGGTGTTCTTCGCGCCCAGCTCGAAGGCGTTGACGTATTCGGGCTTGAAGGTGTCGGGATACGAGGTCAGCTGCACCAGCGGCGGCAGGCCCGGCTGGAACGGCTCGTCGCTGTAGCCGATGGCCGGCGGGTTGGCGCCGCCGCCCTTGTAGCCGCGATTGTAGAAGGCATAGACCAGGGTCTGGTCGGTGAACGACAGCTTCGGCGACCAGTCCAGGCCCACGCGGCCGGTCACGGCGCCCCACTTCTGCTTGATGTCGTCGCCGATCGGATAGCCGCCATCCACCGTGCCGCCGTTCGAGGACGACAGCAGCACCTGGGTCGGCACCGGCGTGAAGGTCTTGCGGTCGCGGGTGTAGCGCAGGCCGGCGGTCAGCTTCAAGTCGGGCGCGAACTCGTAATACAGCTCGCCGAACACCGCGGCCGACTTGACCTTGTAGATGTTCTTGCTGCGGAAGTAGTTGTGGCCAAGGCCGTCGATCTGGTCCAGCGGATGGGGATCGATATAGATGCAGCCGGTCGCGCCGTCCGGCGTGATCGTCGGCGTCGAGCCGTCGAAGCTGGTGCCGCACTTGGTCGGGTCGAGGCTGTTGTTGCCATAGCCGCTGCTCTGGGCGATGGCCGAAACGATGTTGAAGAAGACGTAGTAGTCCTCAGTGGTGCGATAGTCGGTGTAGTTGCCGCCGAGACTGAAGTTGACCGGACCATCGAAGGCCGACGACAGGCGCAGTTCCTGCGAGAACTGGCGGCTCTTGGCGCGCACCTGATCCAGGCCGGCGATCGTGCTGGAACAGCCCAGTTGCGGATCGCAATAGACGCCGCCGGGCGTCAGGTTCGGGGCCGGGGCGCCAGGCACCACCGCATTGTCCAGGCCGGTGGAGTCGTTGAACACCCCAGGCATGGTGTTGAAGCGGTTGTAGTCCTCGCTGGAGAAGTAGCGGTCGCGGTTGTAGGCCGTCTGCGAGGTCAGGGTCAGGTTCGGCGCCACGTCGATGTCGACGTTCAGCTCCAGCACGTCGGCCTTGGCGCGATACTTCGGATCGAAGATCGACGAGATGCGTCGCAGGTCTTTGGACTGCATCATGCCGCCGTAGGGGTCGGTCACCTTCATCAGGTTGACGGGGCCCGACACGCCGTCGGGATTGAGGCCCAGCACGGCGGTGTTGGTCACCGAGGCCAGGACGAACGGGATCGACAGGCCGTTAGGCGTGCCATAGGCCGCGTCGTCGTAGAGCGAGGCGTTCAGGCATCCCTGGCTGAAGAAGGCGCTGGCCTGCGGGCTGAGCGTGAAGCCGCCCATGGTCTGGGGGCCCGGATCGCGGGTGCACAGCTGCTTGGTGCTGCGGGCCCGGCTGTCGTTTTCGCTGAAGTGTTCCCAGATCAGGGCGCCGCGCACCGTCTCGACCGGCTTGAAGCCCAGGGTGACGCGGGTGGAATAGAGATCGCGACCGTCGATCTTGTTGCCGGTGACGTCGTTCTCGGCGAAGCCGTCCCGGGTGGTCGAGGCGCCGGCCAGCCGCAGGTCCAGCTTGTCGCCCGACAGCGGAATGTTGACGAAGCCGCTGAGCCGGCGGCTGTCATAGTCGCCGACCTCGCCCTTGATCTCGCCTTCGAAGACGTCGGTCGGCCGGGCCGAGATGATGTTGACCGCGCCGGCGGTGGCGTTGCGCCCGTACAGCGTGCCCTGCGGACCCCGCAGCACCTCCACGCGCTCGACGTCGAAGAATTCCTGCTCGAAGAAGCGGTTACGGATAAAGGCCGTGCCGTTGAAATTGATCGATACGCCGGGGTCGGTCGAAACCGACACGGCCTGGGTGCCGATGCCGCGGATCGTCAGGTTGACGCCGCTGAAGTTGGTCTTGGTGAAGCTGACGTTCGGGATCGCCTTCAGCAGGTCGGGCCCGCCCTCGATCTTCGCCGCGTCGAGGGCCTCCTGCGAGAAGGCCGAAATGGCGATCGGCACGTCCTGGGCCGCTTCTTCCTTGCGCTGGGCGGTGACGACCACCTCGTCGACCAGGTTGGACTTGGCCGGCGCCGCCGCCTGGCCCTGAGCTTGAGCCAGCCCGGCCGACAGGATGACGGCCACGGCGGAAACCCCCGCGATCCAACAGGCGCGCGCGCGGATGCGTTGAGACATATCCCCTCCCAAGGGTCCTCTCCCCAGTCGGGGGAGGACATAAAAAAGCGTTTCCTCGCCGCACTTTTTTGTTGGAGTCGCCAGCGGCCGGACGATCTCCTCACCCTAAGGATGCGTCTATTCACCTAGGTGTCAATACTTATTGACGACGGTGTTGATTATTCGATCAAGGCAGGGAGCAAATTGGCCGCCAACCGTCGCACGGCGTCGCGGTCGCGCCCGAGCATCTCGCGCAATGGGCCGCCGATCACCGCGTCGCCGAACGCGCACAGGGTGATCAGCAACAAGGCCGAGGGAATGTGCCGGGGCGGGTCGTCGCCAGAGGTCAGGACCTTCTCGCCGAGGGCCGTCACCAGGTCGACGACGGCCTCGCGCACGGGTTCCAGATGCTCATAGCGATTGGACAGGGCGATCCAGGCCGCCAACTGCCCCGCCCCCCCCTCGTCGAAGGCGGTGAACACGATGTCCACAACGGTTCTGGGCGCCCGCGCGTCCGAGCGGACATGGGCCACGGCCGACTCCAGCGCCACGGCCAGGTCGCGGACCATCGCGCCCATCAGGGCCGATTGCAGCGCGGCGGCCGAGCCGAAATGGTGGATCAGGGTGCCGTGGGTGACGCCGATGTCCTGGGCCACCGCCTGCAGGGTCAGGCCGTTGGGCCCATGGGCGATCAGCAGCTTGCGGGCGCTGACCAGGGCCTGGGCGCGGGCTTCGTCGGGAGAGCGTCGTCGCCTGACGGCCGTTTCGACCTTCGCCTTGCCCGCCCCCGCCATGACCGTCACTATTTATATTGGAGTCAACGACAGCATGGGCGACATTCGCATAGGATGTAAACCCGTCGCGGTTGACTTGACGTCAACCGCTGTCGCGAGGGCGCTGGACGCCAGCGTCAGAACAGGAAGGTCGGCAGCAGCCGGGCCACGATCTTGCGGCCCGCGTCGTCTTCGCGATCGAGCATGTCGCGCAATGGCGCGCCGATCACCGCGTCGCCGAACGCGTACAGCGCGATGAACAGCACCGCCGAGGTGACGCGGTGATGGGTCTGCTCGCCTTCGGCGGCGAAGGTCTCGCAGATGGCGTCGACCAGGTCGCGCACCGCGGCGCGAACCGGCTCCAGGTGCTGGAGGTCGCCGGACAGGGCGATCCAGGCGGCCAGGCGCCCTGCCCCGCCTTGGTCGAAGGCGTCGAACACCGCGTCGACCAGGGCCCGGGGCGCGCCGGGATTCGAGCGCAGCTGCTCCACCGCCGCGCCCAGCGCGTCGGTCAGGTCGCGGACCATCGATTCCATCAGCGCTGACTGCAGGCCGGCCGCCGAGCCGAAGTGATGGATCAGGTTGGCGTGGGTCACGCCGATCTCGTCGCCCACCGCCTTCAGGGTGACGGCCGTCGGCCCCGACCTGATCAGCAGCTGCCGCGCCGAGGCCAGGGCCTCGCGGCGCGCGACCTCGGGCACCCGACGTCGACGCTTGGCGGTCGTCCCGATTTCAGGACTCTCTATTGACATCAATGTAACTTACATGCATGTAGATATCGTCGGGCGTCGATATATTCCGCGGTCCGACGGCGATCTGGGCGGTCCAGAATCGTCGCCTTATTGACAGGCAGTTTAGGAGATGTTGCCGCCATGGCCCAGGCCTTTCCACGCCACGCCGCCGCGACGACCGGAGCGAGGTCGCGGAACCGGACGGTTCATGGCGCGCCCCGCGGCTCCCGATCCCGTCCGCCTCACCCCGCGCGGAGCTTCCGTCACGCCAGGCGCGTGACCGCCCGCGGCTTCCCATGCCAGCCGCCGTCGACGACGGCGCGCCAGGAGTCCCTTTAGATGAGCAAGCTGGACAAGACCCCGTCGGATCTCGACATCCGCGCCCGCGACATGGCCTTCGGCCGCGAAACGCCCACCGGCCGCTGGTGGCTGGGCGGCGACCCGGTGGGCACCGCGTTCTACAACGCCCTGTCGGTGACCTTCCCCCTGGGGGAGCGGTTCTTCATGGACGCGGTCCGCCACTATCGCAACATCGCTTCGCCGGAGCTGCGCCAGCAGATCGCCGGCTTCCTGGCCCAAGAGGCGATGCACACCCGCGAGCACCTGTTCTTCAACAAGCAGGTCGCCGACCACGGCTTCGACGTCGCGACCATGGAGCAACGCACGCGCGACCGCCTGGCCTTCGCCCGCAGCCGGCCGCCGCTGCAGCAGCTGGGCGCGACCGTCGCGCTCGAGCACTTCACGGCTATTCTGGCCCACGCCCTGCTGGCTGATCCGCGCCACCTGGAGGGCGCCTCGGACGAGGCCAAGGCCATGTGGCGCTGGCACGCCATCGAAGAGGTCGAGCACAAGGCCGTCGCCTATGACACCTTCATGCTGGCGGCCGCGCGGCTGCCGGCCTGGCGGCGCTGGACGCTGCGCACCATGACCATGATCGCCGCCACCCGCCTGTTGTTCGCCACCGTCGGCAGCAACATCGGCGACATCTTCACCGCCGACGGCATCAACAACGCTCGCAGCTGGCGTCAGCTCCTGCGCTTCATGCTGGTCAAGCCGGGCATGCTGCGGCAGGTGCTGGGGGCCTATTTCTCGTACTTCCGGCCGGGCTTCCACCCGTGGCAGCACGACGACCGGGCGCTGATGCGCCAGGCCGAGCGGGATCTTTCGGCGGCCTATGCGCCGGTGGAGGCGGTGGCGTGATCGCCGCCCTGGCCCTGGCCGCGTCGGTGAGCGCGGCCCCCGCCGACGTGACGGGCCTGTGGAACGCGCCCGGCGACGGCGGCTCGACCGTTCGACTGGAACGCTGCGGCGACGGCCTGTGCGGCTATATCGTCACCTCGCCGCACATTCAGGCCGATCCTGGCCAGAAGGACGTCCGCAACCGCGACGCGGCCCAGCGCGGACGGCCGCTGCGCAACCTGATGTTCATGAAGGTCCGGGCGATCGGCCCGGGCCACTGGGGCGACGGCTGGGTCTACAATCCCGAGGACGGCGGCACCTACAAGGGCGTCATGAGCCTGCGCCCGGACGGGCGGCTGAGCCTGAAGGGCTGCATCGTCGCGCCCTTCTGCAAGACCCAGACCTGGCGCCGCGCCAGCTGAGGCTGGCGGCGGTGTAATCATGTAACGCGTTCTCAAGGACGACCGCCGAAGCTATAGGACCGCCATGCGTCCGAAGATGACATGGTGGCGGAACCTGAGCGGCCTGATGGCCGCCTGCGTCCTGGCGCTGCTCGTCGTCGCCCCCTCGGTGAGCATGGCCGCCTGCGTCTGCGACAGCCCCGCCGCTGCTCTGGTTGGCGTCGAGACGGGCGTGGTCGCTGGCCAGGCCCTCCAGGACGATCCGCGGGATCATGGCGCGCCCTGCGAGGCCGCCTGCTGCGTCGGGGGCCACTGCCATCATGGCGGCGCCCTGCTCGACGCCCCGGCCGGGACAGTACCGGCGCCCGTCCCCGTTCTCTCCGAACACCCGGCGACCTCCGCCCAGGCGCTGGCCTCGCGTCCCCTGTCCGGACCCCACCGACCGCCTCGCGGCTGACGGCTCGCGCGCCTTGCGCGCGCCGTCGTCCATTGATCGCGAGGAATCTCCATGTCATCGAACCGATGGCCGCTACGCGCGGCCTTGGCCTGCGTCGCGTCCGGGGTGCTGGGCGCTTCGGCCGCGGCCCAGACTGCGCCGGCCTTCCCGGACCTGCTGAAACAGGCCCAAGCCTCCGCCCCCCGACTGGCCCTAGGCGCCGCCGAGGCCCGCGCCGCCGCGGGCCAGGCGGCCCAGGCCGCCGTCCGCCCCAACCCGACGCTCGGCCTGACGGTCGAGAACGCCGCCGGCTCCGGCCCTTACAAGGACTTCGGCGGCGCCGAAACGACCCTGTCGATCGACCAGCCGCTGGAGCTGGGCGGCAAGCGCGGCGCGCGGACGTCGGCGGCCAGGGCCGACCTCGCCGCCGCCCAGGCCCGCGCCTCCCTGGGAGAGGTCGACTTCGCCCGGGATCTGGCGCTGGCCTATGCCGGCGCCGAGGCGGCGCAGCAGCGCCTGGCGATCGCCCGCGACGGCGTCGACCTGGCCCAGGCCGACGCCCGGGCCGCCCGCCTGCTGGTCGAGCACGGCAAGGAGGCTAAGGTCCGGGCCGTCCAGGCCGAGGCGGGATTGGCCACGGCGCGGGCCGACCAGGGCGCGGCCCAGGCCGACGCCGAGACGGCCCTGGCTCGCCTCAGCGCCCTGACCGGCTCGGCTGATCGCTATACAGCGGTGACGGGCGGCCTGCTGGAGACCGTCCCGGCCCCGGCGCCGCTGGAGCCTCGCTTCAGCCCGGCCATCGCCGCCGCGCGCGCCGAACGCGACGCCGCCCAGCGCCGCGTCGACCTGGAGCGGGCGCGGCGCACGCCCGATCTCACCGTCAGCTTCGGGGTTCGCCGGTTCCAGGACGAGGACGCCACGGCCGCGGTGTTCGGGATCTCCGCGCCCCTGCCGCTGTTCGACCGCAACCGCGGCGCGGTCGCGGCGGCCACGGCCAACGCCCAGGCCGCCGAGGCCCGGCTGGCCATGGCCCAGGCTGAGCAGGAGGGCGACCGCCGCGCGGCCGCCGCCCAGGTCGCCGCCGCCGACCAGACGCTGGACGCCTCCCGCCAGGGCGAAACGGCCGCCGCCGAGGCCTATCGCCTGGTCAGGATCAGCTACGACGCCGGCCGGCTGCCGTTGTCCGAACTGCTGGCCGCCCGTCGCGACCTGATCGCCGCGCGGGGGCGCGCCGTCGACACCAAGCTGGCCCGCGTCAAGGCGCTGGCCGACCTCGCCCGCGCCCAGGGCCGCATCCCCTTCGGAGTCCAACCGTGATCGTCCGCCGCTCCCTCATCGTTTCCACCATCGCCCTGATCGCCGCCGCCGGGCTCGGCTACGGCGCCGCTCAGCTGTTCCAGGACCGCCCGGCCGCGCCCGCCCCCGCCTCTGAAAAGGACGGCGTCGAGCACGGCGACCATGGCGAGGCCGGCCTCGTGCCGCTCAAGCCGGCCGACGCGGCGGCGGCCGGTGTCTCGATCGTCACCCCCGGGCGCGGCGGCGGGGCCGACATCCTGCTGCCCGGGCGCGTGACCCTGGCCGCCAACGCCCTGGCCGCGCTGGGCGCCCCGGTGTCGGGGGCGGTCGAGCGGGTCCATGTCTCGCCCGGCGCGGCGGTCGCCGTCGGATCGCCGATAGCCACCTTGCGCAGCGCCGACGCCGCCCTGGGTCGAGCCAGCCTCGACGCCGCGGGCGCCGGCGCCAGGGCCGCCCAGGCCGCCGCCAGCCGCGACCGTCGCCTGTTCGAAGCCGGCGTGGTCTCGCGCCAGGACTGGGAAACCAGCCAGGCCGCCGCCGAGAAGGCTCAGGCCGACCAGCGCGCCGCCCAAGCCCAGGTCCGCGCCATGGGCGGGGCCGGCGCCAACGGCGCCACGGTCCTGCGCAGCCCGATCAAGGGGGTGGTCACGCGGCTCGACACCCAGGTCGGCGGCTTCCTGACCCAGGGCGCCCTGGTGGCCGAGATCGCCGACCCGAGCCGCGCGGAATACGTCTTCGACGCGCCCGCCGCCGCCGCCGACGCGATCCGGCTCGGCCAGGTGATCCACGTGCAGACCCCGGACGGCCAGGAGGCCCCGGCCACGATCAGCGCGGTGGCGCCCGGCGCGTCGGGGGGCAACACCGCCGTCGTTCGCGCCACGCCCTCGGGCAAGACCGCCCCCGTCGGGTCCGTCGTCTCGGCGCGGGTGATGACGGGCGCAAACGCCGGCGGCGCGATCATCGTGCCCAGCGAGGCGGTCCAGACCGTCGAGGGCCGTCCGGTCGTCTTCGTGGTCGAGGCCGGCGGGTTCCGCGCCACGCCGGTGACCCCCGGACGGATCGCCGCCGGCTCCACCGAGATCCTGCGCGGCCTGACAGGAACCGAACGCATCGCCGGCAAGGGCGCCTTCCTGCTCAAGGCCGAACTCGGCAAGGGCGAAGCCGGACATGAGGACTAAGCCATGCTCGCGCGCCTGATCGACCTTTCCGTCCACTTCCGCTGGATCGTCGCCTTGCTGGCCATTGCCCTGCTGGCCTATGGCGGAAGCCAACTGGCCGGCCTGCCCATCGACGCGGTCCCCGACATCACCAACCGCCAGGTGCAGATCAACACCATCGCCCCGGCCCTCGGCCCCGAAGAGGTCGAGCGCCAGGTCACCTTCCCGGTCGAGACGGCCC
Organism: Caulobacter sp. Root1472; assembly: GCF_001426985.1. Taxonomy (NCBI): domain Bacteria; kingdom Pseudomonadati; phylum Pseudomonadota; class Alphaproteobacteria; order Caulobacterales; family Caulobacteraceae; genus Caulobacter; species Caulobacter sp. Root1472. The sequence goes on from NZ_LMFX01000021.1 coordinate 21,431, forward strand.
TGGCCGGCATCCCGGGGCTGGTCGAGACCCGCTCGCTGTCGCGGCATGGCTTCTCGCAGATCACCGCCGTCTTCACAGACGCCACCGACCTCTATTTCGCCCGCAATCTGATCAACGAGCGGCTGCAGGCGGCCCGGGCCAATCTGCCCGACGGGCTTGAGCCCGCCATGGGCCCGCCGGTCACCGGGCTGGGCGAGGTCTATATCTGGACGGTCGAGCTGTCGGGCTCCGCGGCGCGGCCTGGCGCGGCCTACGTCACCCCCGAGGGCGACCGCCTGACCACCGACGTCGAGAAGGCCACCTATCTGCGCACGGTCCAGGACTGGATCGTCGCCCCGCAGCTGAAGACCTTGAAGGGCGTGGCGGGCGTCGACGTGCTGGGCGGCTACGTCAAGCAGTACGTGGTCCAGCCCGACCCGGCCAAGCTGGCGGCGTTCGGCATCAGCCTGCCGCAGTTGATCGAAGCCTTGGAGCACGCCAACCGCGTCGAGGGCGCGGGCTATGTCCAGCGCGGCGGCGAGGCCTATATCGTCCGCGCCGACGCCCGGGTGAAGACCCTGGCCGAACTGGTCGAGACCCCCATCGGACGGCGCGGTCCGGCGGTGGTCCGGGTTTCCGACGTCGCCACCGTCGTGGTCGGCCAGGCCCCGCGCCTGGGCTCGGCCAGCGAGGCGGGACGGGAGGTGGTGATCGGCACCGCCCTGATGCTGGCGGGCGAGAACAGCCGGACCGTCGCCGCGCGAGTCGGCGCGCGCCTGAAGGACATCCAGGCCAGCCTGCCGGCCGGCGTGGTGGTCAAGCCGGTGCTGGACCGCACCGACCTGGTCGACGCCACCATCGCCACCGTCGAGCATAACCTGGCCTTCGGCGCCCTGCTGGTCATCGCCGTGCTGTTCGTGGCGCTGGGCAACATCCGGGCGGCGATCATCACCGCCCTCGTCATCCCGCTGTCGTTCCTGTTCGCCGCCATCGCCATGCGGCGGTTCGGGATCAGCGGCAACTTGATGAGCCTGGGGGCGCTGGACTTCGGCCTGATCGTCGACGGGGCGGTGGTGGTGATCGAAAACACGCTGGGCCGACTGACGCTGCGCCGGAAGCAGCTGGGCCGGCCGCTGGACGCCGGCGAGCGGATCGCGATCGCCGCGTCCTCGGCCCGCGAGATGGCGCGGCCCGCCGCCTTCGGCCAGGCCATCATCCTGATGGTCTACGCCCCGCTGCTGGCCTTCGAGGGCGTCGAGGGCAAGATGTTCGGCCCCATGGCGGCGACCGTGATGTTCGCCCTGGCCGGGGCCTTCCTGCTGTCCCTGACCTTCGTGCCGGCCACGGCCGCCCTGCTGATCGGCGAACCGAAGGGGCACGGCGACATCCGGGTCATGACCGCCGCTCGCGCGCGGTTCGAGCCCCTGCTGCGCCGCCTCATGGCGCGGCCGGTCGCGGTGGCGGCGGGCGCCGGGGTTGCCCTGCTGGTCGGCGTCGTCGCGTTCCTGAGCCTGGGTCGCGAGTTCATCCCGACGCTCGACGAGGGCGACCTGATGGTCCAGGCCTCGCGCGTGCCGTCGATCTCGCTGGAACAGAGCCAGGCCATGCAGTTCCGGGTCGAGAAGACCCTGGCGACCATGCCGGAGGTCGCCCTGGTGTTCACCCGCACGGGCACCGCCGAAATCGCCTCGGACCCCATGCCGCCCAGCGCCTCGGACACCTTCGTTATCCTCAAGCCGCGCAAGGACTGGCCCAACCCGCGCCTGCCCAAGGCGGAGTTGGTCGAGCGCATGGAGACGGCGCTGGGCCGGCACCTGGGCAACGCCTACGAGTTCACCCAGCCGATCCAGATGCGGTTCAACGAGCTGATCGCCGGCGTCCGCTCCGACGTCGCCGTCAGCGTCTATGGCGACGACTTCGAGGTCATGGACCAGACGGCTCAGAAGGTCGCCAAGGCGCTGCGCGGGGTGCGTGGCGCGGCCGACGTCAAGGTCGAGCAGGTCTCGGGCCAGCCGACGATCACCGCCACGGTGGACCGCACGGCCGCCGCCGCCCTGGGCGTCCACGCCAGCGACGCCGCCGACGCCCTGGCCATCGGCCTGGGTGGCCGCGAGGCAGGCCACATCCTGGAAGGCGACCGGCGGTTCGACGTCGTCGTCCGCCTGGACGAGGAGCGCCGCAACGATCCGGCCGTCATGGGCCAGCTGCCGGTCATGCCCGAAGGCGCGCCGCCTGGCACGGCGGCGATCCCGCTGTCGACCGTGGCCCGCTTCGACGCCGCCGAGGGCCCCAACCAGATCAGCCGCGAGAACGGCAAGCGCCGGATCATCGTCCAGGCCAATGTCCGGGGCCGCGACCTGGGAAGTTTCGTCGCCGACGCCAAGGCCGCCGTGCGCGACGAGGTTCCGCTCCCTGCCGGCTCGTGGCTCGACTGGGGCGGCCAGTTCGAAAACCTGGAACGGGCCTCCGCCCGCCTGACGGTGATCGTACCGGCCGTCTTCCTGGTGATCGCCGTCCTGCTCTATTTCGCCCTGGGCTCGGCGGCGGAGGCGGCATTGGTCTTCGCCTGCGTGCCTCTGGCCCTGGTCGGCGGGGCGATCGCCCTGGCGCTGCTCGGCACGCCGTTCTCGATCTCGGCCGCCGTCGGCTTCATCGCGGTGTCGGGCGTGGCGACGCTGAACGGCCTGGTGCTGATGCAGAGCATCAAGCAGCAGCTGGCCGCCGGGCTCGAGCCCGTCGAGGCGGTGGTCACCGGCACGGCGAGCCGGCTTCGGGCGGTGCTGACCACCGCCCTCGTCGCCATGCTGGGCTTCCTGCCCATGGCGGTCGCTATCGGCCCAGGAGCGGAGGTGCAGAAGCCTCTGGCCACGGTGGTGATCGGCGGTCTGCTGACCTCCACCGCCCTGACCCTGCTGGCCCTGCCCGTCTTCGCGGCCTGGCTGGCGGCGCGGCGCCGGCGGCCCGCGAGCTGACTGGGCTGTCCGCAAAAAAGGCGCCGCCCCGAAGGGCGGCGCAGCAGGGGGAGGATGAGTGATCGGGTTTAGCCGCCGAACTTGTAGCGGAGGCTAACCCCATAGATGCGGCCGTTGGCGTAGGACTGGCGCAGGATGTCGGTGTCGTAGCCGTTGTCGGGCTCGCCCACATAGCGCTGAGGCGCCTTGTTGGTGAGGTTCGACGCCGTCAGCGACAGGGCCAGGTCCTTGCGCAAGTTGAAGTTCACCGACGCGTCGAGCAGGCCGTAACCCTTCAGGTAGCGGCCGTCGATCGGGTTGGCCGAAACGCCGAACAGCACGTAGTCGGAGCGATAGGTGTAGACCAGGCGAGCCGACATGAAGTCGTTCTCGTAGAGGCCGGCGATGCTGTAGTTGTTGTCCGACTGGAACGGCTGGCGGACATTGGTGACCGGTCCCGAGGCGCCGGTCAGCTTCAGCGGCAGTTCGGTCTTGACGTAGGTGTAGGAGCCCTGGACGCCGAAGTTCTTCAGCATATCCGGCAGGAACCCGTAGTCGAAGAAGGTCTGGAAGGCCAGCTCGACGCCCTTGGCGTAGCCCGGTTGGGCGTTGACCGGCGTGGTGACACGATATTGGCCGGTCGGGCAGCTGTTCGGCGTGGTCCCCGAATAGGGCGCGGCGATCGCCACCGTCTGGCATTGCTCGACGCCCAGGACGAAGCCCTTGACGTCCTTGTAGAACACCGCGGCGGACACGTAGCTGGTGTTGTTGAAGTACTTTTCGAACGACAGGTCGTAGCTATCGGCCCGCAGCGGCGCGAGGTCGGCGTTGCCCTGCGATCCGGTGCCGTTGGTGGTGTTGACCGAGATCGTCGGATTGATGTCGCCGACGCTGGGGCGCGTCAGCCCCTGGCCGTAACCGAACCGCAGCAGGGTGTCGGGGGTGATGTAGCCGGTGATGTTGAAGGTCGGCAGGATGTCGGTGTAGGCGTTGCTGCTCTTGTTGGGGACGATCGTACCCGTGGCGTCGGTGATCCGAGCCTCGGCGTCCAGTTCGGTGCGAACTACCCGCGCGCCGATGTTGCCGCGGATCTTGTCGTTCAGGAACGAGAAGTCGGCCACGCCGTAGCCGGCGAAGGTCTGCTCGGTCGCCAGGCGGCGCGACAGGACGATCTCGGGCAGCGAGTCCTCGGCCGGAATGCCCGCCAGCGGGAAGCGATTGCGGACATTGTCGCCCAGCAGGGCGTCCGGGTTGAAGGTCAGGAAGCCGCCGCCGTAGCCGGCGTCGCCATCCAGCCAATTGGTGTGCGAGCCGTTGACCAGGTCCGCCACGCTGGTGGCGAAGATACCGTTGGACTGGTTGGCCGCCAGGGCGGCGCCGTCGGTCGTCAGGTTCTTGCCGCTGAACGAGTAGTTATAGAACTTCGACTTCTTGCGATAATACCGCGTGCCGAACTTGATGTCCTCGATGAAGCTGTCGTGCAGCTTGTACTTGCCGTCGAACTGGGCCGCCAGGCCGGCGTCATCATAGACGTTGTTCGTGCCGTTGGCGTAGTTCTGGAGAACCCAGCTCCCAGCGCTGCCCAGATCCGGACCCGAGATCGAAACCTGTTGCGGCGCGCCGATGGCTCGGGTGGTGTTCCAGGCCAGGCCCGCCCGGGGAACCATGTTGACGGCGCGGTTGTCCTGATGCTGGTCGGCCTTGACGTAGGAGACGTCCAGTTTCAGGTCCAGGTCGTCGGTCGGGCTCCACTTGCTGCCGCCGGCCAGGATCCAGGTCTTGTAGAGGCGGTGCTCCTCGCCGCCGGTGCTGCTGAAGGTCGAGCCGACGAACGTGCCGCTGGCGAAGCGCTGTCCGGCCAGGATCGCGTCCTCGCCGCCATTGGCGTTGCGGCTGGCCAGGCCTTCGGTGGTGCTGAACGGCGTGGTCGTCAGGTTCTGGACGTAGCGGCTGTCGCTCGAGTTCAGGAACCGGTAGCTCTGGTGATACAGATACGAGTTGTAGTTGCCGTCGATATAGAACTCGAGGTTCGACTTCGGCTTCCACTGGAACGCGCCGTTGACGCCCTTGCGGGTGCGCTGGATGTCTTCTTCGTTCTGATTGATCTGCACGCCGGCGAAGTTGATCAGGTTGGCGCGCTGGGCCGGGGTCATGGCTAGCGCATCGGCGTTGCTGACGGAGATCAGGCAGGACAGGTCCGAACGGCTGGACAGGGTTGCATTATAGGCCCCGCCGAGGTTGGCGGCGCTGCAGTCGCTGCTGTTGGCCGCCGCCGCCCGGCGCAGGTTCGTGCCGCCGGGGCCGGGGCCGTTGTCGGAACGGTTCCAGCTCTTCTGGTAGTTGGCGGCCAGCAGCAGGCCCATCTCGCCCTCGCCGACGTTCCAGCGATTGGCGACCAGGCCGAAGTATTCCGGCTGCAGGCTCTTGACCATGTCGTTGTACTTGCCGCTGATCGCGGCGCTGGCGGTGAAGCCCTTCAGGTCCAGAGGCCGGCGGGTGCGCACGTCGACCAAGCCGCCGATGCCGCCCTCAATATGCTCGGCCGACGGGTTCTTATAGACGTCCAGTCCGGCGATCATGCCGGGAATAGCGGCTTCGATGTTGAACTCGCTGCCGCCGGCGGTGAAGTAGGCGCGGCCGTCGACCTGCGACGCCGTCTGGCCCGACAGACCGCGGATGGTCAGGCCCGAGCCGACGCCGACCGGCGAGGCGCCTTCGCCGCCGTAGCGGTAGCCTTGCACGCCCGGCACGCGGGTCAGGGTCTCGGCGACGTTGGGGTCGGGCAGCTTGCCGATGTCCTCGGCGCGGATCGAGTCCACCACTTCCATGGTGTTCTTTTTCATCGCCACGGCCGACTGCAGGCTCTGGCGGATGCCGGTGACGACGACCTCCTCGACGGCCGCGTCGTTGGCGGGTGCGGCCGCGGTCTGGGCGTTGGCCGCCGTCCAGCCGACCGCCAGCAGGGCGGTCATGGACGCGGTGGCCAGGAGCCGGTGGTGGGTCGATCGGTTATGGGTTGGCTTCGACATGGTTTCCCCTCCTTGTTGTTTCGTTGCGCCCCCTTGTGGGAGCGACGTTAGCGCACGGCCCATCCGGCTCTGCCGTGACGCTCCGACGCGGTTGCGGTGGCCTCTTCGTTTCGCTCCAGAACGGCCCGCGGCGTCGCCGAAGCCATTTCATTTTCGTCTTGGCGGTCATCTCCGCCGCCTTGATACTGTTATCGATATCAAGCGAAATGGCAATATGTCAATTGTCCTACTAATACCCTTTATCGGCCTGGGTGAGACAAAACGATGCCTTTATTCGCCAGGGCGCACGCTGGGGTGGTTATCGATATCATTCCCGCGATATCGACGCCGCGACCGGTCAGGGCGTCACGTCGAACGAGTCGATGTCGGTCCATCCGATCCGGGTGGCGGTGAAGGCCGGCCGGCCCGCGGCCGCCTGGCTGAAGACGCCCATCTGCGCGCCGACCCAACGCCCCGGCTTGCTGACGAACGGCTCGCCGAGCGGCGTGTAGGACACCCCGTCCAGGCTGTAGCTGAACACCACCCGGGCGTGGGTCGAGCGCAGCATCGACGGCGCATAGTGCGGGAAGTTCGGCGGCGGGTCGGCCACCGTGACCGGCGAGGCGCTGAGCTTCAGATAGACGCTGGCCGGCGCGGAGGTCAGGCCGATCGTGACGCGTTCGGGCTGGAAGGCGTCGGCCCCCACGCGGTCCACCCGGACCAGACGTACGCCGTCGGCCGTCTTCTCCAGGCCGATCCAGGCGTAGTCGGCGCCGAACATCACAAGCCCGGCGCGCTCGCCGACCGTCTTGGGCGCGAAGTCGATCCGGGTCGTCGCGCTGAAGGTCGGGCCCGGCAGCTTCTGGGTCAGCAGCGCGCCGGCCTCCCAGAGATTCTCCGGCGAGGAGATCGATTTCAGGCGCAGGGCGCCGGGCTTGGCCGTCAGGCTGGCCCAGTCGTCACTGGGATTGGCGTTCCACTGCCAGGCCAGGGACAGGGCGCCATCGAACGTGTCGCTGGTCGGCGCCGCGACCGGCGCCTGGGCCCCGTCCACCCTGGGCTTGCGCCAGCGCAGCACCGGCTCGCCCCGCCCGTCGCCGTCGAGATCCTGGCCGATCACGGGCCAGCCGCCTTTCCAGGCCATGGGCTCCAGCCAGACCCGCCGGCCGTAGGAGTCGGTGTCCTGGAAGTGCAGGAACCAGTCCTCGCCCTTGGGAGTCGTCATCCAGGCGCCCTGGTGGGGCCCGTTGATCTGGGTCTTGCCCTGGTCGAGCACGTTGCGGCCCTCGTAGGGCCCCAGCAGATCGCGAGACCGGAACACCCCTTGCCAGCCGCCCTTCACGCTGCCGGCGGGGGCGAAGATGTAGTACCAGCCGTCCCGCTTGTAGAGCTTGGGTCCCTCGGTGGTGAACCAGGGCGACGGGCCGAACGTGGTGGCGACCTCCGGCAGCTTGGCCCCGTCAATCAGGGTCACGGGCTCGCCGACCGTCCTGTCCCCCGCCGCGTTCAGGCGACGCGCGGTGATGACGTTGCTGAACCCCGCCCGGCTGCCGGCCCAGGCGTGCACCAGCCAGCCCTGGCCGTCGTCGTCCCAGAACGGCGCCGGGTCGATGGCGCCCTTGCTGTCGTCGACCAGCACCGGCGCGCTCCAGGGTCCGGCCGGATCGCTCGCCGTGACCCGGAAAATCCCGAAGTCCGGATCGGGGTAGTAGATCATGAACCTGCCGTCGTGGTGACGGATGGCCGGCGCCCAGACGCCTCCGCCGCGCCGCGGCGTGGCATGATGCGCCACGGGCGTGATCCGCGGCAGGGCGTGGCCGATCAGCGTCCAGTTGACCAGGTCGGTCGACTTCAGGATCGGCAGGCCGGGCACGTTGGTGAACGACGAGGCGGTCAGGTAGTAGGCCTCGCCCACCCGAACCACGTCCGGATCGGAATAGTCGCCCGCCAGCACGGGGTTGCGGTAGGTCCCGTCCCCCTGGTCGGCCGCGAAGGGGGGAGGCTCTGGCTGGGCCAGAACCGGCGCGCCGGTGGCGCAGGCCAGAAGCGCGCCCAGGAGGAGGGACTTGACCAACGGCACGGGCGTCTCCGCTATACGGGCTCGAACAGGATGGCCTGGCCGCCGCTGGGCGCCAACGCCAGCGACAGCACCGTCGCGGCGGTGACCGGGACCTTGCGGATGACCACGGGCGTCTCGAACGCCTTGGCCGCGGCGGGACCGTCCGCGAACACCGTCGCCATCCACCGCCCTCGTCCCAGGAACCCCAGCGACGCCTTGAGGACGCGCGGCGACTCGTTGGTCATCGCCCCCAGGAACCAGCGCTTGCCATGACGCCGCGCGACCATGACGTGCTCGCCGATCGCGCCCGACAGCGCCCGGGTCTCGTCCCAGGTGGTCGGGCATTCGTCGAACCATCGAAGGTCGGGCCAGGCGCGGCCGGCGTACTTGTCCGGGGTGTCGTACCAATAGAGGAAGGTCAGCGGATTGTAGTAGACCGCCGCCATCGCCAGCTGGTGGCCGTTGGTCGTCTGGTTCTTCGGGTTGGCGTAGCAGATCGTGTAGTCGATCGGCCCGGCCACCGCCCGCGTGAACGGCAGGGTGACGTTGTGGCGGGCGGTCGGGAACTGCTCGTTGCCCCGCACGCCTTCCAGGGCGACATAGTTGGGCAGGGTCCGCTCCAGGCCGGCCGGACGCAGGTTGTCGTGCAGATTGACCAGCAGCCGGTGCTCGCCGCAGGCCTTGACCAGGTCGAAGATGAAGTCGTTGTCGGCTTGGCGGCCTTCCCAGACGAAGCCGAACTTGATCCCCGCCACGCCCCAGCGCCGATAGGTGTCCAGGATCGCGTCCCGCTGGCGCATGGCCGGCACCCGGTCGACATAGAGGATCATGCCGATCCCCTGGGCGCGGGCCGTGTCGATGATGCGCTGCAGGTCCAGGCCGGCGATCGGGACGGTGGCGTCGCCGGGATCGGTGCCGTCGCCGTACCAGTGGGCGTCGAACTCGACATAGTCGAGCTTCCGCGCGGCCGCGAACGCGACGACCTTCAGGGCCGCTTCGGTGCTGTAGGGCTTGCGGATCCGCACCGCCCTGCCCGGCTTCACCCAGCTGACGTCGCCCAGGATGTTGGGCGTGGCCAGGGTGGGGATCAGGTCGGCGCGCTCGATCAGGCCGGCGACGGTGTCGGCGAGGATCAGAACTCGCCACGGCGTGGTCTGGCCGACGTCGAGCCGGAAGGTCGGGGCCGGCGGCGTGTCGCCGGGGCCGGACCAGCCGGTGGCGCGGCCCGGATAGTGCATCAGATGGACCGTCAGTCCTTCGGCCGGGTCGGCGGCCGGACGCAGCATGGCGCGCGGATAGTGCAGGCGGTCCGATTCGGCGATCAGCACCCCGCTCCCGTCGGCCGCCACGGCGGTGACCGGCAGGTCGGCCAGCGGGCCGACGTCGGAGCTTCCCGTCAGGTCCGGATGCACCACCGGCGCCAGGGCGGCGGGCGTCGAGCGCTGGTATTCGCCTTCGTCCCGGCTGGAATAGACCTCGACGCCGGCGGGCAGGTTGAAGGTCGTGGCCTCGCCGCCCACCGTCACGCTCTGCCCGCCCGGCGCCTGGCGCAGGACGTAGCGAACCGCGCAGCCGGCGTCGTAGGCCCTGGCGACCACGGCGAAGGCGATCCCCGTCCTGGGATCCCGCAGATCGACGGTGATCTCCTCGCAGGCCTGGCTGTAGGTCGCCTTCACGCCGAAGGTCGGCGTCCAGGTCCCCGTCAGACGTCGCCGCGTCGCCGAGACGACCGTCGCGCCCGCTCCAAGTCGGGCCCCATCCGCGAGGTCCAGTCCCAACCGGCTTGGCCGGAGAACCCCGCGGCCGTCGCGCGCGACGCTCCAGGACAGCTGGCCCTGGCGCGTGTCCAGTTCCAGCCGAACCCGCCCGTCCGGCGAGACCACCCGTAGCGGCGCGGAGGTCTCTGTGGGCTTGGCCAGGGCCGCGCTCGCTGCTCCAAGCGGCGCGGTCGCGGCGGCGGCCAGAAGCACGAAGCGACGGCGGTCGACAGGCGAACGGATCATCAGCGCGCCCCGGATTCGCGGCCAAGGCGAGCGCGAACGGGCTTGAAGAACAGGCTGATCATCGAGACCTCCCAGACGGTTCCGGCCTTCGGCGCGCTGGCCGTGGCCTGTTTTCTTTGATCGCCGCCATCGGCCGGGCGAACGATTGATATCGATATCACCCCTCCTCCGACGCCGTCAATCAGAGCCCGACGCGGACCGTGAAAGCGCGCTTCAGCTGGCGGCCGGTGCGGTCGATTGGCGGACGACCAGGGTCAGTTCGGCCAGCACATGCCTGCGCGGCTGGTCATCGTCGGCGTCGCGGCGGGCCAGGCCAGCGGCCAGTTCCACGGCGGTGGCGGCCATGTCGGCGATCGGCTGGTGGATGGTGGTCAACTGCGGCCAGATGGTCGAGGCGACGGGCGTGTCGTCGAATCCGGCGATGCTGAGTTCGGTCGGCACGGCGATTCCCATGCCATGGGCGACGGCGCTGACGGCCGCGGCCATGTCGTCGTTGCTGGCGAAGATCGCCGATGGCCGGCGGCGCAGGCCCAGCAGCTGGCTGGCCGCCGTCAGGCCCGAGCGATAGGTGAAGGCGCCCTCGACGACATAGGCGTCGGGCACCGCCAGGCCCGCTTGCGCCATGGTCGCCCGAAAGCCCTCTTCGCGCCGCGTCGAGGTCGAGTGCGACGGATCCCCCCGGACAAGGGCGATATCGACGTGGCCCAGCGCGATCAGGTGCCGGGTCATCATCGCCGCGCCCTCGAAGTCGTCGATGGCGACGGAGGTCACGTCCGGCGACGGCCTGGCCGTGGCGAAGCTGACGGGCGCGACGCCGGCGGCGGCCAGCAGCTTGAGAATCTTGGCGTCGTCGCACAGCGGCGGCGGCAGGACCACGGCGCCGACCCCCGCTTCGATCAGCTTGGCCACCGCCCGGGCCGGGGTGGGATGGGCGGCCGTGGGCTCGATCAGCAGTTGGCAGCCGATTTCACCGGCCTTGCGGAAGGCGCCCATCAGGAAGGCGCTGAGATTGGACGAGTTGGGATTGGAATACAGCACCCCCACCTGGGCGACGCCGGTTCGTGTCGCGCGCGCCACCGCGTTGGGGCGATAGCCGAGTTCCTCGATCGACTTCAGCACCTTGGCCCGCGCCGCCTCGCTGATGAAGGCGTAGTCGTTGATCACCCGCGAGACCGTCATCGAGGACACGCCGGCGTGCCTGGCGACGTCGTGAAGGGTCACGCCGGGTCGTCGTTTTCCGCTCAAGAGGCTCTCCCCGTGGATCGTCGCGGGCGCGAACGGTCTTTCCACGGGGCATTCTAGCCAAGATTTGGCTTCGACCGCCTAGGCTAAATCGCCGAGCCGCGACCGCGCGGCGGCGCACGGCCGTCCGGCCACCGATCCTATTTGAAGGAAAGACCGCTCACATAGGGGCCCACATCGAGGATCTCGGGCGCCGGTCCGGTCAGTTTGCGGCCGGCGATCGTGACGTTGTCGAAGGTCACGTTGCGCACCGGCCGGTCTGGGGCGTAGCCGGCGATGATCGACGGTCCGGCCCAGCCCGATCCCGTATAGCTGACGTTCCTGAAGTGGACGCCGTCGATCAGCAGGCCCGGGCTGGTGTTGTACTTGGCGTTATAGACCACCCGCAGATTGATCAGCTTGCCCTCCTCGACATGGTCCAAGCGGATGTTGCTGAACGTGACGTCGCGGACGGTGTTGGTGTCGCCGGCGCTGATGGCCATCGCACCCTCGTATTCCGGATCGTCCTCGTCGAGGTTGAGGACGTCGATGTCGTCGAAGACGATGTCCTGCAGGGTGTTGGGCTTGGCGCTGTCGCCATGCAGGCCCACGAACATGGCGTGGGCCACGTCGGGCCAGAAGATCGAGCGGCTGACCCGCACGCGGCGCGTGTCGCCCACGCCGTTCTTGCGGGTGGCGTAGATGGCGACGCTGTCGTCGGAGGTGCGGATGAAGGCCCTGTCGATGTCGACGTCCTGGCAGGCGAAGACGTTGATCCCGTCGGACCACGCGCCCTTGCCGAACGCCTTGACGTCGTGGAACCGCACCTGACGCGACGAACTGCACGCCAGCGAGCCGTGCACCGGATTGAGGAAGGTCGGCCCCTCGATCAGGACATTGGTGGAGTCCTGGACCACCAGTTGGTCGGACTCCAGGAACATCCCGTGGCCGATGATCTTGAGGTTCTCGACCTTGGTCGGCTGGAACACGCCCTGCATCAGCGCGCCGCCCGCCAGATAGATCGTCTGGTTGGAGGCCGCCGGGAAGGACGTCGCGCCGTCCGGCGGGACGTGCAGGCCGGGTCCGTAGACGACGACGCCGGGCCCCGGCGCCGGCCGGGCGATCGGCTCGCCCGCAAGGATGTGCAGGTTGCCCAGGCGGTCGCCGTCGAACTCCACCGAAAGGTTCTGCGGCCGATCGAGGGTGAAATAGACGACGCCGCCCTTCACCGTGGTCTTGACCGCGTTGCGCCGAGGCCGGACCTCGACCCTTCGGAAATCGCCGTTGTTCTTCTGGACCGCGATCTCAACGGTCCCGCGGAAATCGAATTGGACCAGCGAGGCGTCGTGCGGGCGGTCCTGGTCGACCTTGATGTTGTACTCATAGAGATCGCGCCAGGGCCCGCCCGGACGCCGGACCCGCACCGTGAAATCATCGCTGTGCAGGCTGTAGACCAGCTTGGCGGGCGGAGTGGGGTAGATCTGCAGGTTCGGGTCGACCTGCGCCGCCCCGGCCGGGTCGGTGTCGCTCTGGGCGACGGCCGCGCTTGAGAGTCCCAGCGCCAGGAGCAGGGATGCGGCCAGAGTCCTGGCCGCCGATCTGGAACCCCTGTGTCTGCGCATGACGTCACTCCCCGCGGACGGCTGGAGCGCCGTCACTTGATATCGATATCATCGAGTCATAGTCATGTTGGCGGCGCGTGTCACTAGCGGGCTCCAAGCTTGGCGTCGACGGGAAGAGTGAGATCGTCGGGTTCTCGGGTCCGGCATGCCGCCGCCGGAGTCCTCGATATCGTCCGAAAAACGCGGGGCGCCGGCCGAGCCAGGCGCCCCGTTCCCGGAGTCAGGAGAATCCACCCGGGAAAATTCGCAGGACAGGGGCCTAAGGGCCCGAGATAACTGTTATCGATATCATCGCTGAATGGCAAGCCCTTTCCGTTCGGAGCCGGTACGGTGGATTTTGATTGGTATCGATATCTCTTTTCGATTATCACAGAGCGACCCGAGCGGCTCCAGAGCCGCGCCGCCACCTGGCGTCAAACGGGGGAGGAGTCGCTCGAGGCCATGAACAAGAAGAACTACGCGCTGCTCAGCGCCTTTCTGTTCCTCTACTTCTTCGCCCAGGCGATGAGCATCTCGCTGCTGGCCCTGTGGCTCAAGCGTACCCTCGGCCTGACCGGCGCCCAGACCGGCGTGGTGTTCTCGGCCAACTTCATCTTCGCCATGGCCTCGCAGCCGATCTACGGCTTCCTGTCCGACAAGGTGGGCTTCCGCAAGACCATCCTGTGGGTCATCGCCGCCCTGGTGATGCTGTCGGGCGCCTTCTTCGCCTTCGTCTACGGCCCGCTGCTGAAGAGCAACATCCTGCTGGGCGCGGCATTGGGCGGGCTCTATCTGGGCGTCACCTTCATCGCCGGCAGCTACGCCCTGGAGTCCTATGTCGACCGCGTCGGCCGCAAGGACGGGTTCGAATACAGCCGCGCCCGGCTGTGGGGCTCGCTGGGCTTCGCCTTCGCGGCGTTCTTCTCGGGCCGGCTCTACAACATCGATCCGCTGATCAATTTCTCCCTGGCCTCGCTGGCCGGCCTGCTGCTGCTGCCGATCCTGGCCATGACCCGGATCGAGGGCGCCGCCGGCGAGCAGGCCCGTTCGGAAAGCCTCAGGCCGCTGGACGCCCTGGCCATCCTGAAGCTGCCCAAGTTCTGGGGCTTCATGGTCCTGATCCTGGGGGTGACCAACCTCTACCTGGTCTTCGACCAGCAGTTTCCCGCCTACTACGCCTCGCAGTTCGCCGATCCCAAGCACGGCGCGGCGATGTTCGGCTACCTGAACTCGGCCCAGATCTTCGTCGAGGCGGGGATGCTGTTCGTGGCCCCGTTCATCGTCAACCGCACGGGCGCCAAGAACGGCCTCCTGCTGGCGGCCGCGATCATGATCTTCCGCATCACCGGCTCGGGCCTCGTCGAGGGGCCGGTGGCGATCTCGGCGATGAAGATGCTCCATTCTCTGGAACTGCCTATCCTGGCGGTGTCGATCTTCCGCTACATCGCCGCCCATTTCGAGGCCCGGCTGGCCTCGACCCTCTATCTGGTAGGGGTCAGCTTTGGCCATTCCCTGGGCCTGGCCGTCCTGTCGCCGATCGTCGGCAAGTCCTACGACCTGATCGGCTTCCCCCACACCTATCTGCTGATCGCCCTGGGCGCGGCGCTGTTCTGGACCGCCTCGCTGTTCGCCCTGTCGCCGACGCCGGCTTCGGCGAGCAAGGCCGATCCTGCGCTAAAGACCGCCCTCCCCGACGCCGATCTAGCCAAGGTCGACTGATCCATGCCGCCGATGCCCCCTCCACCGACCTCTGATCGCGAACCGCTGAAGCTGCGCGCCGCCCTGGAAGGCCGCGCGCCCGACCGCGCCGCCCTGGACGCGATCCTGGCCGCCGTGCTCGCCCGCATCGACGCCAATCTGGCGGTGTTCACCGACGCCTTCCCCGCGCCGTCCAGCGTCGGCGGAGTCTATCCCGCCATGGGCAATGTCGAATGGACCAACGGCTTCTGGACCGGCATGCTGTGGCTGGCCTACGAGGCCAGCGGCGAGGCCCGCTACCGGCAGGCCGCCGAGCGGCAGGTGCAAAGCTTCAAGGACCGGGTCGACCGCCGGATCAATGTCGACCACCACGACCTGGGCTTCCTCTATTCGCTGTCCTGCGTGGCGGCCTACAAGCTGACCGGCGACGTCCAGGCGCGCGACGCGGCGCTGGAGGCCGCGCGCCTGCTGCTGGCCCGCTACCTGCCGCAGGCCGGCATCATCCAGGCCTGGGGCGACCTCGGCGATCCCGCCCAGGCCGGCCGGATGATCATCGACTGCAACCTGAACCTGCCCCTGCTCTACTGGGCGAGCGAGACGACCGGCGACCGCGCCTTCGCCGACGCCGCCGACCGCCATATCGAGCAGGCCGCGCGCCACATCGTGCGGCCTGACGGCTCGACCTTCCATACCTTCTTCATGGATCCGGTCACCGGCGCCCCGCGAATGGGCAAGACCCACCAGGGCCATAGCGACAGCTCGTGCTGGGCGCGCGGCCAGGCCTGGGGGATCAGCGGCTTTCCGCTGGTCCACCGCTACAAGGCCGATCCGTCGATGCTGGCGCTGAGCGCCCGGCTGGCCAACTACTACCTCAACCGCCTGCCGGCCGACCTGATCTGTTGCTGGGACCTGGTGTTCACCGGCCCGCCACACGAACGCGACAGCTCGGCGGCGGCGATCGCGGCCTGCGGCCTGCTGGAACTGGCGCGCGGACTGCCGCTCACAGACCCCGACCGCGCCGCCTACGAGGGCGCGGCCCTGGCGACGGTCGAGACCCTGGGGACGCGCTACCTGCTGCCGCCCGGACCGCCGGGCACGGGCGTCCTGGCCCACGCGGTCTACCACATGCCCAACGGCGTTGGCGTCGACGAGGCCTGCATCTGGGGCGACTACTTCTTCCTTGAGGCCCTGGTCCGGCTGACGCGCGCCTGGGAGCCCTACTGGTGATCCAGGTCGGTATTGATTTCGGCGGGACCAAGGTCGAGGCCGCCGCCCTGGACGCCCAGGGCAATTATCTGGCGCGGGTGCGAGCCCCCAATCCCGGCGCCTACGACGCCGCCATCGAGACCGTGCGCGACCTGATCGCCCAGGTCGAGCAGCAGGCCGGCGGCCGCGGCACGATCGGCGTCGGCTCGCCCGGTTCGATCTCGCCGACCACGGGCGTGATGCGCAATTCCAATTCGGTCTATCTGAATGGCCGCACCTTCCGGGAGGACCTGACCGCCGCCCTGGGTCGTCCGGTGCGCCTGGCCAACGACGCCAACTGCCTGGCCCTGTCCGAGGCGGTGGACGGGGCTGCGGCCGGCGCCCGCGTCGCCTTCGCCATCATCCTGGGCACCGGGTGCGGCGGCGGCCTGGCCGTGGACGGACGCCTGGTCGAGGGCCCCAACGGCGTCGCCGGCGAGTGGGGCCACATCCCCCTGCCCTGGCCGACCCCGCAGGAGCTGCCCGGCCCTCGATGCTGGTGCGGCCAGCACGGCTGCCTGGAAATGTGGGTGTCGGGCACCGGCCTGCAGCACGACTTCGCCGCCGCCACCGGCCTCCAGGTCACGGGCGAGGCGATCATCGGCCGTTTCCGCCAGGGCGAGCCCGCGGCCGTCGCCGCGTTCGACCGCTATGTCGACCGGCTGGGCCGAGCCATCGCCGTGCTCGTCAACATCGCCGATCCCGACGTGCTGGTACTCGGCGGCGGGCTGTCCAACGTCGGCGAGATCTACGAGCGCCTGCCGGCCCTGATCGCGCCCCGGGTATTTTCCGACCGCTGGTCGGCCCGCATCGCGCCGGCCCGCTGGGGCGACGCCTCGGGCGTGCGCGGCGCGGCGCGGCTGTGGAACGACCAGCCCGACACCCAGGCCGCCCTTCGGGTCCCCGCCTAGGTCACGCCTTCGCGGCCCGGCGGCGCGACGGGGCCTTCGCCGGCGCCGGACCCGAGGAACCGCGCTTGACCAGGGTGAACTTCATCAGCTGATGGGTCGGGCCCGGGGCGTTTCCGGCCCGCTCGGCCTTGATCTCGTCGACGATCAGCGACACCGCCGCCCGACCCATGGCGCTGATCGGCTGGTGGATGGTGGTCAGTTCGGGCCAGACGGTGCTGGCGATGGGCGTGTCGTCGAAACCGACGACGGTCAGCGCCTCGGGCACGGCGATCTGCAGCCCGTGGGCCACGGCCAGGGCGGCGGCGGCCATGTCGTCGTTGCTGGCGAAGATGGCGGTCGGCCGCTCGTCCGGGCTCAGCAGCAGCTCGGCCGCCGCCAAACCCGAGCGATAGGTGAACTGGCCCTGGACCACCCAGTCGGGATCGACTGGCAGGCCTGCGGCGGTCATGGCGTCGACGAAGCCTTCGTAGCGCAACTGGGTGGGGGTGTGCTGCGGGTCGCCCTTGACGAAGCCGATCCGCGAATGGCCCAGCTCGATCAGGTGGCGGGTCATGGCCGCCGCGCCCTGGTAGTCGTCGATGCGCACCGACGAGACGTCATGCATCGGCCGCGCGGTGGCCAGGGCCAGCACCTTCACCCCGGCCGCGTGCAGCATGTTGATGGTCGGGCGGGAGTCGCACAGCGGCGGCGGCAGGATGACCCCGTCCACCCCCTGGTCCAGCAGGCGGCGCACGGCGGCCTTCTGGCTGGCCAGGCCGGTCGAGCGCTCCAGGACCAGCTGGGTGCCCAGCCTGGAGCTCTGCTCGATGCCGCCCAGCATCACCTCGCTGAGATAGGAGGCGCTGGGATTGCTGTAGAGCACGCCGACGCGCGGCCCCGTGTTGCCGGCCCGCGTATTGCGCGCCGCCAGGTTGGGCGAATAGTTCAGCGCCTTGATCGCCGCCTGCACCCGCTCGCGCATGGCGTCGCTGACATAGCTGTTGCCGTTGACGACGCGCGACACGGTCATCGAGGCCACGCCGGCGTAGCGCGCCACGTCGTGGATGGTCACCGCTCGTCCGGACTCCGGCGCCGGGGGCGTTTCGACTTTGGTCTTGCCCTTGGCCAAGTGCGGGCTCCTTGAGCGTTCTGGACGAAAGGTTCGCGGCCGTGATCCACGCCCCGCCAAGGGCGAGCGGTGAGCCGCGCCAGGCCGCCGAACGATTCCGGCGCCTCTCGTTCGTTATCGATAACTTCTCAGTCCTAGAAGGGCTTGGCAAGTTTTCGTCGGCCGCCGCGCGGGGCGAAGCGGGCGTCGCGCGGCCCTGACCGCGGAACGGCCTCACCCCCGCACGAAGATGTTCCGCAGCCATTGCGACCCGGCCTTGGCGGCCTGACCCCAGTCTTCGTTGTCGTCCGACGCCTCGGGCTTGTAGCCCCACGGATTGAACAGCTTCAGGCGGTTGACCTTGAAGGCCGCGATATCGCGGGTGACCAGGGTCAGGCCATGCTCCAAGGCGGTGGCCGCCAGCAGGGCGTCGCGGGCGTCGGTCAGCGGCAAGCGGCCTCGCCCCCGGACCACGGCGGCGTCGACGGGCAGGATGCGTCCCTCGAAGGCGACGGCGACCTGCTCGGTCAGCCAGGCGCGCAGAGCCAGGCCCGCCGCCTTGTCCTTGCGCTCGACCCGCGCCGCGCCGGTCTCCAGTTCCAGCAGGGTGATGGCCGAGATGAACAGGCTGGACCGGGCCTGGCCGGCCGCCCAGTTGACCAGGCCCGGATCGGTCGTGCCGGCCTTGGCGTTGCGCAGTTCGAAGACGATGTCGGTGTCCAACAGGTACATCAGCCGCGCCTGTTCACGGGATTGTCCCACGCCTCGTCCGACCGCGTCTCGGCCACGTCCAGCGCGACCGGCGCGGCCATGGCCAGGAGGTCGACGATGGTCTCGCTCTGACCCGACAGCTTGCGATAGGCCTCGATGCTCATCAGCACGTGGGTGGTCCGGCCCCGGTCGGTGACAAACACCGGCTCGATCCGCGCGGCGCGCTTGGCCTGGCTGACATCCTGGTTGAAGTCACGGCTGGAGATGACTTTCATGTGCCTACGTACCTACATTGACAAGGCTGTCTTGTAGGTAGGTTACTACATTGTGACGTTCCAGCAACAGGTAATTCCCCAGCAAAAACAATCTTCTGCACAGGGGCATCAAAAGCGCGGTTTCGACTTGCGGCCAAAAGCCAAGTCTGCGCGGCTTAGCCTCAACGGCGGGCAAACGCCGAGAAGGATTCACCAAGGGGGGCGCTTTGTCCGACGTCATATCCAGCCTGATCAGCACCGTGGCCGGCATATTGGGCCCGCACGGTCCGGCCACCGCGGCCGCCGCGCACAGCTACGCGCCCGCCGATTTCAGCGTTCACTTCTTCCTGCAGCTGGCGGCGATCGTGCTGGCCTGCCGCGTCGTCGGCTGGCTGGGCCAGAAGGTCGGCCAGCCCCAGGTGGTGGGCGAGATGGTCGCCGGCGTGATCCTGGGCCCGTCCCTGCTGGGCCTGCTGTTCCCGCACTTCCAGGGCATGTTGTTCCCCAAGGAAACCAAGAACGTGCTGTATGTCGGCGCCCAGCTGGGCGTCGGGCTCTACATGTTCATGGTCGGCACCAGCTTCCAGGCCGACCACTTCAAGGCCAAGGCCAAGAGCGCCATGAGCGTGTCGTTCGCCGGCATCGCCGCGCCGTTCCTGATCGCTGCGATCATCACGCCGTTCCTGCTGAAGGTCCCCGGCCTGTTCGCCCCGACGATCAGCCAGGGCGCCGCCACCCTGTTCATGGGCGCCTGCATCGCCCTGACCGCGTTCCCGATGCTGGCGCGGATCATCAATGAGCGCGGCCTGGCCAAGACTTCGCTGGGCACGCTGTCGCTGACGGCGGGCGCCTTCGACGACGCGGTGTCGTGGTGCGTGCTGGCCGTGGTGCTGGCCACCTTCGGCGGCGGCCCCGGCGTGGCGGTGCTGGCGATCGGCGGCGGCCTGGCCTGGGTCGCCTTCGTGACGATCCTGGGCCCGAAGATCCTGGCGCCGCTGGGCCGCATGGTCGAGCGCGAGGGTCAGATGAGCACCTCGGTCCTGGCCATGATCATCCTGGCCTTCTGCGTCTCGGCCTTCCTGATGGACGCCGTCGGCATCCACGCCATCTTCGGTGGATTCATCCTGGGCGTGGTCATGCCGCGCGGCCTGCTGGTTCAGGAGCTGAAGAAGAAGGTCGAGCCGATCGCCGTCGTGCTGCTGCTGCCGATGTTCTTCACCTATTCGGGCCTGAACACCCGGATGGACATGGTCAACTCACCCGAGTTGCTGCTGATCGCCCTGGGCGTCCTGGCCGCCTCGGTCCTGGCCAAGTGGGGCGCCTGCTACGTGGCCGCGCGCTTCTCCGGCGAAAACCACCACACCGCCATGGGCATCGGCGCCCTGATGAACTCCCGCGGCCTGATGGAGCTGATCATCATCAACATCGGCCTGCAGAAGGGCATCATCGGCCCGACGCTGTTCTCGATGCTGGTGTTGATGGCGATCGTCACCACCGTGATGGCCAGCCCGCTGTTCGAGGTCGTCTACGGCCGGAAGGCCCGGGAAACGGGCGAACTGGACGCCATCGACGGAACCATCGCCAAAGCCGCCTGATCCGGCTTCAAAGGTCGCTTCCCTGCCCTCGCTCCCTCGCCGGAGCGAGGGCTCCTTTTTGCGCGGTCCCCAGCGTCGCTCAGCGGGTGTCGGCCCAGTTGTTGTAGATGTTGTAGGCCGAGACGATGTCCTGGTAGTCGTCGGCCAGTTCGGGGCCGATCGCCGGATTGCGGCTCTGCTGCTCGTACAGGGTCACCGTGGCCGCGGTCAGGCCGTCCTGCGCCGTATAGGCGTCCAGCAGCTGGGCCTCGGACGGCGTGGCGTGCTCGGTGAGCCAGGCCTTGGCCTCGTCGGTCAGACGGCCCGTGCCGGCGTCCACCAGCTGGCCCGAAAAGTCCTTCACCGCCGTGCCGATCGGGCCCGCGCCGAACAGCTGGCCCAACGCGCCGGTCACCGCGTCATTGGCCTTGCTGGGCAGAGGCAGGGCGGTCAGGGCCAGGTCGACCGTGAAGCCGATCAACTCTTCGCGCTCGGCCTTCTCGGCGGCGATGTCGATCTGGATATTGCGCACCGCTTCAACCGTGGTGGCGCTGAGCAGGGCGATGCGTTGTTCGGACAGGTTGCCCGGGTTGGCGCCGCTTTCGACGATCGCGCGCTGGTCGCCGATATAGTCCAGCACCTTGTCGCGCACCGCGGCCCCGCCGATCACGTCGGACGCGAACATCGTCCTCTGCAGGAAGCCGGAGAAGGTGTCGAGATTGTACTGCCACTGGTTCATGTCGGTGTCGCGGTAGTGCTCGGACTCCACGTCGGGGTTGGTGAAGCGATCGAGCACCGCGTCGGAATGGGTGATGAACGCGCTGGTGATCGCCTGAGTGCGTTCGGTGGTGGCCAGGCTCTCGTGGGTGTTGGACAGCTCGGGCGGGTTGGCGACCAGGCCGGTCAGCTCCGTGGCCAGCCAGTCCGAGGCCTCGGTGGCCAAGGGTGGAACCAGGTGGGTCGGCACGTTGCCGCGATAGCCGTCGGCCGCCTGGGCCAGGGCGATCACCGGATCGTCGATGGCGTAGCGGCTGGCCTGCTCGTCGCCGCCCCACATGTCGGTGATATGCTGCAGGTAGGCCTCGGACGTGTAGAGGCCGCCCTGGGCGGCGTACTGGGCGAAGGCGCGGAAGCCGTCGGGATTGGCGCCATAACGGTCGAACAGGACCTGCGAGGCCAGCTCGCGCGGCGCGGCGCGGTCCGCCAGGATCTGAGTCGCGAAATGGGCGGCGGCGTCGCGGACGTCGTAGTTCTGCTGCTTGGGGTTCTCGACATAGGTGTCGATCAGGTGGTTGGCGTAGTTCTGCCGGAACTGCGCGACCTCGGGACTGGGCGAGGACCCGAAGAACTCCAGGAACTGGTTGATGTTGTCGGCGTACTGGTAGGCCGCGGGCAGGCCGTCGACCTCCTGGTGAGGGGCCAGGCCGGCGTTCTGGACCGGGATCTGGTCGAAGGCCAGGCTGGTGGTGATCGAATAGGCCGCCTGGCCCGGTTCGACGGGAATGGCGCCCTTGTTGAACCCCAGGGCGACCGCCTCGGCCAGGCCCGATCGCTCGTTGTCGGTCAGCCAGCCGTCCTTCACCAGCGTGTTGACGCTTTCGGGATTGAGCCAGCCGTTCAGCGCCTCGGGGTCCTTGGCGAACACCTCCCGCACCAGGGCCTCGCGCTGGTCGGCGGGGGCGGCGTTGTAGGCCGTGGCGAAGGCCTGGGCCTTGGCTCGGTCGTCGGTCTGGCTGGTGACCCGCTGGGCCTCGCTCTGCGGCGTGACCTGGGTCGCGACCTGGCTGGCGATCTGGGCCGAGAGGCCGTGGTCGACCTGGTTGGTATGGGATGTGGCGGTAACCGAGCCGCCGCCGTCCGCGCTCAACATGGATGGGCTCCTTCCACGGAAGGGCGAGAGCCTGCGCCCTCGCGCCGGGAAGAAACAGCTGGGGAATACCCTAGTGTCGCCCGTTCCGGTTCACTCAGGCCGGCTCGAGCGACCGGTCGAAGCCGAAGCGGTTGATCTGGGCGATCAGGTCGCGGTGGCTGGGCAGGTCGTGGGTGGCCCGTTCGCCGAAGTTGCGGATCTTGGCAAACAGCTTCTCGGCCCCCGCCACGTCCGGAAACTCGCTGCGCCCCGGCGACAGGTCGGTTTTGAAGCCCATGCCGTA
Source organism: Caulobacter sp. Root1472 (assembly GCF_001426985.1). NCBI lineage: Bacteria > Pseudomonadati > Pseudomonadota > Alphaproteobacteria > Caulobacterales > Caulobacteraceae > Caulobacter > Caulobacter sp. Root1472. The sequence goes on from NZ_LMFX01000021.1 coordinate 43,886, forward strand.
CAGGATGTACTGATAGTTGAAGAAGGCGAAGGTCTCCAAATCCAGGATGAAGTCGTAGCGGGTGGGCGGGCGCCAGCGCCACTGCTCCAGCAGATCGACCAGCCGCTCGGGCATTGAGGCCGGGTCGGCGTTCTGGCGCCAGAACGGCTCGGTTCGCCGGCTCAGGCAGTAGTGCAGCTTCAGGAAGGTGATGATGTTGTCGAAACGGGCGGTCATCAGCTCGTTGAAGCGCAGGGCCGGGGCGCTGATCGGGCCGTTGTGCGGGAACAGCTCGGCGATGATCGCCACCGCGGCCTCGATCAGCACCACCCCGGTCGATTCCAGCGGTTCCAGGAAGCCCGCCGACAGGCCCACGGCCACGCAGTTCTTGACCCACTGCTTGGTGCGGTAGCCGGCCTCGAACGCCAGGGCGCGCGGCGCGATCTCGACGTCCTGGCCGACATAGCCGCGCAGGATCGCCTCGGCCCGGTCGTCGTCCATATGGTCGCTGGAATAGACGCAGCCGACGCCGCGCGCGTCCTTCAGCCCGATGTCCCAGATCCAGCCGGCCTCGTGGGCGGTGGCGATCGTGAAGCTCTGGATCGGGGCGTCGGGACGGTCGTAGGGCGCCTTGCAGGCCAGGGCGCGGTCGGCGAACAGGATCGGCCGCGCCGACTTGAACGGCGCCTTCAGCGCCTTGCCGATCAGCTCGGCGTGGAAGCCCGTGCAGTCGATATAGAGCTCGGCCTCCAGCCGGCCGTGCTCGGCGCAGACGACGTGGTCGATGGCCCCGGTCGCGTCCAGCTCGACCTCCGTCAGCCGCCCCTGCAGGTGCCGCACGCCCAGCTCGCGGGCCCGCTCGGCCAGAACCTGGGCCAGCTTGGCCGCGTCGAAATGGTAGGCGTAGTTCAGTGGGCCCGAGAAATTGCCCTCGTGCGGGCGCTTGGGGGCGCGCTGGGCGTCGGCGACCCGCGCCTGGATGGTCATGGCCTCGGCGAACGGTGCGCGGGTGGCCTCGTTCTGCAGCAGCCAGTAGGGCGCGAGACTCGCGCCGTCGGTCGAGAACGGGGCCTCGAACGGATGGAAATACTGGTGGCGCTCGCCGTCTTGCCGCGGCGCCCAGGCCCAGTCGTTGAAGCGGATGCCCTGCTTGAAGGTGGCCGAGGTCTCGCGGATGAACCGGGCCTCGTCGACGCCCAGGAACTGCAGGGTCGTGCGGATGGTCGGGAACGTGGCCTCGCCGACCCCGATGATGCCCACCTCGGGCGATTCCAGCAGGGTGATCTCCAGATGCGCCTGTTCGGCGACCCGCAGCGACTTGGCCAGGTACGCGGCCGTCAGCCACCCGGCCGCACCGCCGCCGACGATCAGGATTCTGCGTCTACGCTCCATGCCGCCTTGATAGCGCCCTCCAGCCGACGGGGACAGGCGCATGTGCCTGTCCCCGACCGTGCTCGGCGATTACCGTCCGGACCGGGCGAAGGTCGCCACGCGTTCGCGGGCCTGATGCACCGCGTTGTCGCCGGACGCCGGGCCCGTGCGGAAGCCGCTCACATGGCTGGCCAGGTCCGCGGCCTCCACGCGCAGAGCGCGGGTGGCCTCGGTCGACTGCTGGACCATGGCCGTGTTGCGCTGGGTCACCTGATCCAGCTGGTTGACCGCCACATTGACCTGGCCCAGCGCCGAGGCCTGCTCGTTGGCCGAGGCGGCGATCTCGTCGACCAGGGCGTCGATCACGCCCACCTTCTGGACGATGCCGCGCAGGGCCTGGTTGGTCTGGCCGACCAGGTCGACGCCCTCGCCCACCTGCCGGCTGGAGTCGGCGATCAGGGTCTTGATCTCCTTGGCGGCGTCCGCCGAGCGCTGGGCCAGGGCCCGCACCTCCTGGGCGACGACCGCGAAGCCGCGGCCCGCATCGCCCGCGCGGGCGGCCTCGACCCCGGCGTTCAACGCCAGCAGGTTGGTCTGGAAGGCGATCTCGTCGATCACGCCCAGGATCTGCGAGACCTTGGCCGAGGAGGTCTCGATCTGGGTCATGGCCTCGGCGGCGCGGGTGACGATCGCCCCCGAGCGCTGGGCGTCGGCGGCGGCCTCGCTGACCTGGGCCGAGACGGCCTTGGCGCTCTTGGCCGTGCGCTCGACCGTCGCGGTCAGCTGCTCGACGGCGGCGGCGGTCTCTTCCAGGGTCGCGGCCTGGTGCTCGGTACGCTGGGCCAGGTCGTCGGCGGCGTGGGCGATGCCGTCGACGCCCGAACGGATGCCGGACGTGGCGCGCTCGACGGCCTTGACGGTGTCGGCCAGGGCGGCGGCGGCGTGGTCGAAGTCGGCCTTCAGGCTCAGGAACTCGGGCGACAGCGCGCCGTCCACCCGGGCCGACAGGTCGCCGGCCGCCAGCCGCGACAGGGCCTGGCCCACGGCGGCCACGGCGGCGGCCTGGCGCTGCTCGGCGGCCTGGCGCTCGGCGGCCATCCGCTCGCGCTCTTCCTGCAGGATGTCGAGATAGCTGGAGATCGCCAGGTCCATGTCCAGGAAGGTGGCCTTGAGCAAGGCGACGACCTGGTCGGCGATCTCGCCCTCGCCCTTGCCGCCGAACAGGCCGCCCTTGGTGCGCTTGGCCAGCACAGCGCGGATCAGGTGCTCGGCGACCAGGGCGTAGCCGCCGATGTACCAGCGCGGCTCCAGCCCGGCGCGGACATGGGCCTGGCCGACGCGTTGCACGCCCGCGGCGTAGTCGGGGCCGAACTCGGCGCTGGCCAGCTTGCGCCAGTGGTCGCCCTGGCGGGCCTGGGCGGCGTCCATCTGCGCCCGGCTGGCGAACAGCTCGCGCACCTCCGGATAGGCGCGGACCTGATCGTAGAAACTGTCGAGCGCGGCCTGGATCTCGCCGTCGACCATCGGCTTGGCCGCCTTCAGCGCCGCCCGCGAGCGGTGGTCGAAGCGCATGAAGGCCATGCGCTGGTCGAGTTGCTGGTTGACGCTCATGCCACTGCCCCGAGTCCCGAAATCCACAAGGCCCGAACAGGTGACCGGATTTGGTTAACCGACGCTTGAAATCCGCGGCCCTTAAGGGCTCGGGCGATGGCTGTCGCGGGTCTTGGCCGCCGAGGCGTCCCGAGCGCAGCCGGCGGGTAGAAGCCCGCCAGCTCCAGTCGGTACGCCGACCGGCGCTCGAAGCCCGCCTATGGCAGCCCTTCGATGCTCCACTGCGCGTTCAGGTTCTTGGGGTTGCCTGACCGCGTCAGATAGGGCTCGTCGCCGGACAGCCAGATATACTGGTTCCAGTAGGTGCTGCGGATCGATCGCCCCTGGCCAGCGGGCTTGAGGTCGTAGCTCGCCGGCTCGCTCACGCCGGGGGCGTACAGCTTCACCGCGCCAGTCGCGGCCCGGTAGTCGAGGAACAGGAGCGGGTCGACGGTCGAGCGGAACATCGCCCGGTTCTGTGGTCCGACCACCACGAAGTCGAGCGGCGTCCCGGCGCGATTGTAGATCAGGGAGTCCGGGACGATCCCGTCCGGGGCGATCATGTACTTCTGGTTGGCCAGGCTCTTGATGCGAACCCGCGTTCCGGTGTCGGCGGCCTGGGTGGGAATCCGCCAGCCGGCCGGGGGATTGCTCATCGCCCCCAACGGCCCGTTGCGCCAGCGCCAGGAATACCAGATGTGCAGCTGCGGATCGAACTGGTTCGAATAGCCTGACCACGGAATGGCGTTGTAGAGGCACTGGCGCTGGGTGGCCTCCAGCTCGCGGACGCGGGTCTGCTGGTCGGTCGTGCCCACGTCCAGGCCGGCCATGCACTGGGCCTGGGTCTTGCCCTTGCCGGTCTGCCCCGCGGCCAGGACATAGGTGGCGTCGCGGCGGGCCGGGTCGTCGTACCAGGTCAGCATCTCCTTCTCGTCGAAGCTCAGCCAATGGTCGACCAGGGTGTTGGCCTCGGCCCGGGCGGCGGCTTCGCGCTGGCCCGGCGGCAGGCCCATGGTGCGGACGAAGGCGGCCCAAAGGTCCTTGGTCGCCTCGGCCGCCACCAGGGCCACCGGCTTCATGTTGCTGGCCTTGTAGGCGTTCCAGCTGGGATTGAGCCGGCCGTCGATCGTGCTCTTCCAGATCACGTCGCCGCTGGAATAGTCCAGGATCGCCGAGATCGCGTGGCTGTGCTGTTCGGATCCCAGCGCGCAGAGATAGCTCTTGACCTGCCGGACCTTGACGAAGTTGTCGTCGGGGATGCGGACGGTGTGCTCGGAGCTGAACGAGTCCTCGAACAGGTGCGCGGCGCGCCCGAACAGGAAATAGTTCTTGTCGACCGAGACCGCGGAAGCGGTGACCCCGCCGTCATAGACCGAGATCGTCGTCTTCGGGGCCGTGGCGGCCCCGACGAAATAGGCGACGAAGCGTTCCTGCGAACGCCTGGCGGCGTTCACCCCGCCCTGGCCGCCGGCGTCGTCATAGCGGCGCATGAAGTGGTCGTACTGGATGTCGGCCGGTTCCTGGGCCACGGCGTCCCAGCACTTCTTCGACTGGGCGACGCTGTAGCCGCCCAGGTCGACCCAGCGCTCGCCGATGATGGCGTCCAGCACGGGCTTGTAGCGCGGGGCGTAACGGGTGTCGCCGGAGGGCTGGGCCTTGATGCGCCTCGCCTCGTCCTGCGCGCCGGGCGTGGTCAGGGTGGTGTTCCAGGCCAGGCCCTTCCCCACGCGCCAGCCGATCCGCGGGTCGTTGGGGTCGGGCACGTCCGGGGGCGTGACCGGCGAAACGCCGAGCACCTCGATCGCCGCCATGCGGGTCAACCACTCGTGCCCCATGGGGAAGATGCCCGTGACGCTCTGGGTGAAGGCGCCGCCCTCCCAGGCTACGCCCAGGCCGACGAGCAGCGCGACCGCGGCTCCCACCTTACCGATGACCGACGCCCGCATGTTCCGCCCTCCATGGCCCTAACGCACGCCCACGTTAAGACGGAGACCGAATACCCGCAATAGGGGAATAATTCCGATACGCGCGCTTAAAGAGCGCCCGCCTTGCGGCGCCCTACGCCGTCCAGAGGTACCGCCAGGTCTCGGAGATCACCTGGTCGCCCCGGGTCAGGCGCAGCGACAGGTCGATGTCGGCCGCCCTGGGCCGCACGCCGAACGCCACGCGGGCCGCCGCCTCGTCCGGATAGGGCGACAGGTCGCGCCAGGCGATCTCGCCGCCCTGGGCCTGAAGATCCAGGGTCACGCCGTCCAGACCCTCGGCCAGGGCCCCGCCCTGCAGGTCGACGGTGAACAGCCGCAGGCCGGCCTGGGCGTCGGCCCCCGTGCGGGTGCGGAACACGCGGGCGTCTGGGCTGGCGAAGCGCTCCTGGCCCCAGTGCAGGCGATAGCGCAGGTCGACCTGCGACCCTGCCGCCCAGGGCGCCTTGGGCCGCCAGAAGACGGCGATGTTGTCGTCGGTCTCCTTGGTGGTGGCCAGTTCGGCCAGATGCACCGCGCCCTCGCCCCAGGCGTCCAGGGGCTCGACCCACAGGCTGGGGCGCAGGTCGTAGCGGGCCTGCAGGTCGCCGAAGTCCTCCAGGGCCCGCGCCCGCTGCACCAGGCCGAAACCCTTGGGGTCTTTGTCTAGGAAGCTGCTGATGCGATGGGCCCTGGGGTTCTGCAACGGCCGCCAGATGTGCTCGCCCTGCCCGTTCCAGATCGCCAGGCCGTCGCTGTCGTGCACGGCGGTGCGATAGTCCGGGACCGGCGACGGGTCGGCGACATTGAACAGGAACATGCTGCTCATCGCCGCCACGCCGGCCTTGGTCATGTCGGCGCGGGGAAAAACGCTGGCGGCGACGTCGAAGACCACGTCATCGCCCGGGCGGATCGTGAAGCTGTAGACGCCGGTGCAGCTGGGGCTGTCCATCAGGGCGTGGACGACCACCGTCTCGCTGTCGGCCGCCGAACCGGCGCCGGGCGGGCGCTCCAGCCAGAAGGCGGTGAAGTCGGGGAACTCCTCGTTCGGCTCGCCGGCCCCGATGGCCAGGCCGCGCGCCGACAGGCCGTAGCGCTGGCCGCGGCCTAGGCTGCGGAAATAGCTGGCGCCCTGGAACACGGCCACCTCGTCCAGCTTGCCGGGCTCGTTCAGCGGCCACAGCAGCCGGAAGCCCGAAAAGCCGTTCCAGGCCTTGGCGACGTCGGCGTGCTCGCCCGGGATCTCGAACATCGCCGGGTCGAAGGCGATCGGCCGCGCCAGGCCGGCGGCGATCTCGTAGATCGGCAGCGGGCGCGGATACAGCCAGGCCGGCGGAAAGAACTCGGCCCGGAAGGCCGTCGGGCCGTCCTTCCACAGGTCGGCTTCCGAGCGGAAGCGGATGCGGAAATAGTCGTCGTAGGACAGGCCCGTCATCGTCGGCGGCGCCGGCGGCTTGGCGTAGGGCGCGGCGGCCAGGGCGCGGGCCTTGTCGCGCAGCCCCTCGACGGAGAACGGCTGGCCGGCGTCATCGACGGCGGCGGAACCCTGGACCGCGGGGGTCTGGGCGGCGGCCATGCGCGGCGCCAGGGCCAGGACGGCGGACAGCGAAAGCCGGCCGAGCGCGGCGCGGCGGTTTAGCGGGCTGGAGAACATTCAGGCCTTTTAGAGCAACGCCCCCGTTGCAGGCCATACAACGCACCTTTAGCGACAAAGCTCCGCGCATTCGCCCTATTCCTGAACATAGGTCCAGAAGGCCGCTGGCGCGATGCGGCGCACCCGCCTATTCCTAGTGCAGTAAAGCGTTGCAACAAGCCTGGCCTTGGCACGTTTGGGCTTGGTCGAGCGTCTTGGTAAGTTCGACGGCGGATGACAGGGACCGACGGGACTTCATGGGCGCTCCGGCTGATTTCACCCTCAAGGAGACCGCCGGTCACAAGACCGCCGTGCTCTCGGGGGACTGGACCGCGCGCGGCATGGTCGACGCCGGCGAGCGCCTGGTCCAGGCGATGGAGGGCTCCCAGGCCGTCAACCTGGACCTCAGCGACATCAGCCGCTGCGACACGGCCGGCGCCTACGCCATCCTCCGCGCCGCCGACGGCCGGCTCGACACGGGCCGGATCAAGGCCAGTCCGCGCACTTTGCGCCTGCTGCAGCTGGTCGACGACGCCATCCAGGTCGAGCCCGAGGCCGCGCCGCCGCGCAAGGGCTTCCTGGCCCTGCTGGAGCGCATCGGCCGCGGCGTCTACGGCCTGGGCGGCGACCTCTACGGCACCCTGGCCTTCCTCGGACACCTGCTGGTCGCCATCGGCCGCTGCATCGCCAAGCCCAGCCGGATCCGCTGGGCGCCGGTGGTGTCCCTGGCCGAGCGCGCCGGCCTGGACGCCATCCCGATCGTGGCCGTCACCACCTTCTTCATCGGCGCGGTCGTCGCCCTGCTGGGCGCCAACCTGCTGACGCAGTTCGGGGCCCAGGTGTTCGCCGTCGAGCTGATCGGCGTGTCGGTGCTGCGCGAGTTCAACATCCTGATCACCGCCATCCTGCTGGCCGGCCGCTCGGCCTCCAGCTTCGCGGCCGAGATCGGCTCGATGAAGATGAACCAGGAGATCGACGCCATGCAGGTGATGGGGGTCGACCCCTACGAGGCCCTGGTCCTGCCGCGCTTCGCGGCCCTGCTGATCACCATCCCCCTGCTGACCTTCGTGGCCACCCTGGCGGGCCTGGCCGGCGGCATGCTGGTGACCTGGGCGGCGCTGGCTCTGTCGCCGACCTTCTTCCTGCAGCGCATGCAGGACTCGATCGGCGTGCAGCACTTCTGGATCGGCCTGTCGAAGGCCCCGGTCATGGCCATGGTCATCGCCGCCATCGGCTGCCGCCAGGGCATGGAGGTCGGCAACGACGTCGAGTCCCTGGGCCGGCGCGTCACCGCCGCCGTCGTCCACGCCATCTTCGCGATCATCGCCATCGATGCGGTCTTCGCCCTGATCTACATGGAGCTGAACCTGTGAGCCCGGCCCAGCCGCCGAAGGGCCGGTCCAAGGACCTGACCGCCCCCCCGCGGCCGGTCGGGGACGAGGCCCCCTCGACCGCCGAAGCCCCGCCGATCCGGGTCACGGGCCTGGTCTCGCGGTTCGGCGACAACGTCATCCACGACGGCCTGGACCTGACGGCCGAGCGCGGCGAGGTGCTGGGCGTCGTCGGCGGCTCGGGCGCGGGCAAGTCGGTGCTGCTCAACACCATCATCGGCCTGAAGATTCCCGACGGCGGCTCGGTCAAGCTGTTCGGCCAGGACATGGCCGACGCCTCGCGCCGCCGCTGGAACGTCATCGAGCGCCGCTGGGGCGTGCTGTTCCAGCAGGGGGCGCTGTTCTCGAACCTGACCGTGCGCGAGAACGTCGCCGCGCCGCTGCACGAGCACACCCGCCTGCCCAAGGGCGAGATCGAGCACCTGGCCGACCTGAAGATCGCCCTGGTCGGCCTGCCCGCCCGGGCCGGCAACCTCAAGCCCGCCGAGCTGTCGGGCGGCATGCGCAAGCGCGCCGGCCTGGCCCGCGCCCTGGCCATGGACCCCGAGCTGCTGTTCCTGGACGAACCCACCGCGGGCCTGGACCCGATCAGCGCCGCGGCCTTCGACACCCTGATCAAGGACCTGTCCGACAGCCTGGACCTGACGGTGTTCATGATCACCCACGACCTGGACACCCTCTACGAGATCACCGACCGCATCGCGGTGATCGCCGACAAGAAGGTGGTCGCCACCGGCTCCGTCCAGGAGCTGGAGAAGAACGACCACCCGTGGATCCAGGACTACTTCATGGGACCGCGCGGCCGCGCGGCCGCCGGCCAGGCGACTCCCCAGACCGCACCGAGGACGAGCTGATGGAAAGAAACGCCAACTACGCCCTGGTCGGCGCGGCCACGCTGATCCTGTTCATGGGTCTGCTGGTCTTCGCCGTCTGGCTGGCCAAGCTGAGCTTCAACCAGGAATACGACCTGTACGACGTGCTGTTCGTCGGCCCCGTGCGCGGCCTGTCGGACGGCGGCGAGGTGCACTTCAACGGCATCAAGGTCGGCGAGGTCACCAAGATCGCCCTGGACAAGTCCGACCCCAACCGCGTCATCGCCCGCGTGCGCGTCACCTCGGACGTGCCGATCAAGACCGACAGCTTCGCCACCCTGGAGCCCCAGGGCATCACCGGCGTCAACTACGTGCAGATCACCGCCGGCGCGCCGTCCAAGCCGCTGCTGAAGAGCACGGTCAGGAGCGGCGAGGTGCCGGTGATCCGCAGCCAGCGCAGCGCCCTGTCCGACCTGCTGGAAGGCGGCGGCACGGTGCTGACCCGCACCATCGAGGCCCTGGACCGCGTCAACCGCGTGCTGTCGGACGACAACGTCAAGACCTTCAGCGCCTCGCTCAAGGACGTCCGGTCGGTCACCGCCGAGCTGCGCGAGCGCAAGGCGATCATCGCCGACGCCCAGAACGCCCTGCAGAGCATCGAGGCCACGTCGACGAAGATCGGCCAGCTGTCGGACTCGGTCAACGGCCTGGCCAACGGCGACGCCAAGCGCACCCTGAAGAACCTGGGCGACGCCGCCGACGAGCTGAAGGCCACCGCCAAGGACGTGCGCGGCATGGTCGGCAAGCTGGAAGGCCCGACCAGCGACTTCGCCACCACAGGCCTGCCGCAGCTGTCGTCGGCCGTCGTCACCCTGCAGTCAGCCGCCGAGTCCCTGGACCGGCTGGTCAGCGAAGTCGAACAGAACCCGCGCGCCCTGGTCGGCAAGGCGCCGGCCAAGGAACTGGAGGTCAAGCCATGATCAGCCCCCTGCGCATCCCCCTGCGGTCGCTGGCGTTGGCCGCCGCCGCCGTGGCCCTGACCGGCTGCATCAGCCTGTTCCCGAAGAGCGAGCCCGCCGGCCTCTACCGCTTCGGCCACGCCGCGGCCGAAAGCTCGCGGCCGGCAAGCGACAAGAGCTTCGGGGTCTACAAGACGCCGACCGTCTTCACCCGCGCCGCCATGAGCGACCGCCTGCTGTCGGTGACCAACGGCGAGGCCGCCTACATCGCCGACGCCCGCTGGGTGTCGCCGGCCATCGTGCTGTTCGACGAGGCGGTGGCCCGGGCCTTCGAATCCGACGCCAGCCCGGCGCGGCTGGTCACCCGGGGCGAGGCCCTGAAGGCGTCCATGGCCTTGCGCCTGGAGGTCCGCTCGTTCGAGACCGACTATGTGGACGGCCCCAAGGCCGCGCCCGAGGTGCTGGTCGAGATCCGCGCCGTCACCACCCGCAGCAACGACCGCGCCCTGCTGGGCGACAAGGTGTTCGTCGCCCGGGTCAAGGCCGCCGACAACCGCCTGTCGGCCATCATCCCGGCCTACGACCAGGCCGTCGGCCAGGCGCTATCGGAGATCGTCGACTGGGTCGGCGAGACGGGCGCGAAGCTGCCGGCGTCTTAAGGCGGATCGGCTTTCAAGGCCGTGTTGAATCAGGGCCTGCCGTAGAGGGCGAAGCCGAGGTCAATGGCGGCGCCGGACTTGTCCTTGAGCGGCTGGCCGGCCCCGAGCGCGGCGCCGGCGGCATAAACGTCGCCTCGGCTGGCGCGCAGGTAGACCGTGAGCGCCTGGCGCTCGCCCTCAGCTCCAGCACATAGCGGCGCCGCCAGCCTTCAGCAGGACCGGCCTGGCGGTGGCCAGCTCGAAGCTCAGCAGACCCAGCCAAGCCACTATCCCGACGACAAACGCGCCTAGGGGGCGCCTCTCGTCGGCGGGCGAAGTCAACGGGCGCTGCCGCTTGCCTCGATCCGGTAGTAGTCAAAGTCAACACGACCGCCGGCGGTCTTGGTCGAATAATAGAAGAGGGCGAAGCGATAGCCCATGAAGTGCGGGAAGGTGTAGGTCAGGCGCGAGGGACGACCAATGGGGGTCCAGGATTTGCCGTCGAGACTGTAGGAGAAGCGGGCGACCTCAGGCGCGGGTTCGAATTCGCATTCGACCCTCAGATAGACGGTTTTTCCAGAGAGGGGAATGGAGGCCATCTCCTCGGGATGGTCGGAGTCGGCGCTCACCATCACGAGAGATTTCGCGCCTTCGCTCATCTTGACGCCAACAAAACCATAGCGTTTCTGAAAAGCGGCCAGGCCGGCCCAGTCGCCGTCTTTCATGCCGCTCACGTCGATGCTGGTGGTGGCGGAACTGCCAGGTCCAAAGGTGCGCTGCGTGAGGGTGTTGGGAGCCTCGGTCAGCGTGGAAACCACCCGGTTGGTGACGAAGCTCAGATAGCCGGGACGCTTGGTGAGCGACCAGTAGTCAGGCTCGGGATTGTGATTCCATTGCCAGGCGAGCGGCAGCTTGGGGGCGCCGGGCCGGCGGTCGAATTCGTCGGAGGCGACGATGCCGGAGGCGCCGGAGACGCCCTGTCCGCCGGCGGGGATGTCGAGCGTCATCGGAACCTTGCCGTCCTGGCCGAGCACGGGCCAGCCGTCCTTCCAAGCCACGGGCACGAGGTATGGGATGCGGCCGACAGAGCCGTTGTCCTTGAAAAGATAGGCATACCACTTGCCTTCCGGGGTATCGATGAGACCGCCCTGGGCGATACCGCGATCATCGAGCGCGAGGCGCCCCTCGTAGGGACCGTCGATTGCGTCGGCGCGGTGGATGATGACACTGCGCGCCCAGCGGCTCCCCGGCGAGGCGATGTTGACGAGGTAGTAGCGGCCGTTGGCTTTGAAAAGCTGCGAGCCCTCGCCTTTGAGCCCGCCCTGGTCGGCGCCGAAGACGGCGTTCACGTTATCGACGATGACCTTGTTCACGCCGCCGGGCTTGATTCCGGAGAGATCGGGCTTCAGCTCGACGAGCGTGATGCGCCCGCCTCCGAAAACCATGTAGACGCGGCCGTCGTCGTCGAAGAACAGGCTGTGGTCCCCCAGCGAGGGCTCGAAACTCGTCTCTTTCCACGGACCGCGCTCCGGATCACGCGTGGTGTAGATGTGGGTACGTCCCGTATTGGCCGAGAAGGTCGAGGCATGGAACAGGCCGTCGTGGTATCGCAGGCTGCTGGCCCAGGAGCCTTCACCGTAGGCGTTCTTGCCGTTCTTGAGGCTGAGGGCGTCGTTGTCGGCCAGGGTATCATAGGCGTAGGACGCCATCCGCCAGTTGACCAGGTCCGTCGACTTCATGATCGGCAGGCCCGGGCTCATGTGCATCGTCGTGCTGCTCATGTAGTAGGTTTTTCCTACCCGGATGATCGCGATGTCCGGAACATCGGCCCAGATCAGGGGATTGTGGGCGGGAGCTGCCTTTGCCGATGGGTCCGCCGCAACGGCGTGAGACGCGACCGAGGCCAGGACGACCGCCATCATGGAAAAAATCCGGCGACTCAGGCTTCCAGGATGCTTGCCCATATTTTGCCTCCGAAGTGAATTTGCGAGGCCGCCAAGCGCTGACGGCGTGTGGCCGTCTCAGCGCCCGTAGAGGGCGAAGGCGAAGTCTATCGACGCGCCGGACTTGTCCTTGAGCGGCTGGCCGTCCCCGAACGCGGCGCCGGCGGCATAGACGTCGCTGCGACTGGCGCGCGGGTAGATCGTGAGCGCCTTGCGCTCGCCGCTCAGCTCCAGCACATAGCGCCGCCCCGCCTTCAGCAGGACCGGCTTGGCGGCGGCCAGCTCGAAGCTCAGCAGGCCCGCCCCCTGGGGCTGGTAGGCGACGGCCAGGCCGCCCGGGGCGCCGAGCAGTTCAGTTCCGCCGTCGACGCCCTCCACATCGCCCAGGTCTCGCAGCGACAGCCGCAGCGACCGCCCGTCACCGGTGCCGAGGCCGTCGCCCGCGTAGAGGCTGATACGCGCAAGGGTGATGTCGGCGGCCGGCACGAAGGTCTGGGCGATGTGATTGAGACCGCCGTCGCGGTTGAAGCCCACGGGCTCCGGCGCCTGGTTGAAGGGGTCGGCCACCGACGCCAGCGCCGGCGCGCCGGGCCAGGCGGTCGGATAGCCCTGGGCGAACTGCCGCACGCGCACGGCGGGGTCCGAGCGGCCGTAATCGATGGTCGGCGCGGGCGCGGCGGGCGGGGGCGGCACGCTGATGCCGGCCTCGGTCTGTGTGATCGGCAGGATGCCGCCGTCGGCGCCGTAGCGCAGGTACTCGATGGTGACGCTGCGGCGCTGGGTGGCGCCGGTCTGGCCGTCGGGCAGGGTCAGCGCGCCATTATGGTAGATCAGATAGGACCGGCCCTTGAAGTCGAGCAGGCCGGGATGGATGGTGAAGCTGTTCTTGGCCGGGCCGGTGATGAGGCCGCCATAGGTCCATGGCCCGCGCGGGTTGGGCGCCGTGGCGTAGGCCAGGTGCTCCCACTCGCCCTGGTGGGCCATCGCCGCATAGGTCAGGTAGTAAAGGCCCTTGCGCTTGGACAGCCACGGCCCCTCGGTGTAGTTGGGCAGGGCGATCGTCTCGATGGGCCCGTCCAGCTCCGTCATGTTGGGCTTCAGCCGCGCCATGTGGAGCACCGGGTTGCCCCAGGCCAGCCAGGCCGTGCCGTCGTCGTCGACCAGGACGGTGGGATCGATGTCGTCCCAACCGTAGGGGCCGGGCGTCGAGGCGTCGGTGATCAACGCCGAGCCGCGCGCATCCTTGAAGGGGCCCAACGGATTGTCGGCCACCGCCACGCCGATGGCCCGACCGGGGTGGCTGTTGTCATGGGTCACGGTGGCGTAGAAGTAGAAGCGTCCGTTGCGCTGCACCGTCTGCGCCGCCCAGGCCTCGCCCACCGCCCAGCGGAAGTCGGTCGGCTTCATGATGGCGCCATGCGACGTCCAATGCTTGAGGTCGCGCGAGGAATAGACGCGCCAATCGTTCATGCGGAAGAATTCGTCGCCCTTCGCCTCGTCATGACCGACGTAGAGATAGGCGGTGTCGCCCACCACCAGCGGCGCGGGGTCGGCGGTGAACACATCGCGCAGCAGCGGGTTGCTGCCCGGCGCGGGTTCGGCGGCCAGCAAGCCGCCAGGCAGGGCGATGCACGGCAGCAGGACGCTGCGGGCAAGCCAGCTCAGGAGCCGAGCAGGCGTAGAAATGACAATTCCGCGCGATTTCGATTCATGCCGCATGATGCTTCCCCGTTTACGCCTTGGTACCGCAACCAAGGCGACCTCGACAAGACGCGCGCTCATTTTTGTCAGACAATTTGTACCATGCCCGGCGCTCTGATTGTTGAGTGAAGTGGCGTCGTATCTGGACCTCGAATGAGCCTTGCCCTTTCAATAGGTCATCTATCCGCCCTCTCCCCACCAATCGCCATCAGGTGCGAGAGGATTACTCAGACATTTTTGAGGCTAAAATGGCTGCGATCGCCTGCCGTCGTGAGTGGCTGCTGGTCGGCCGGTACGCTGTTCGTGGTCTATTGCGCCGGCCCGCACGCAACGGCGCCGATCGCGCCGCGCTGAAGCCGGCGATGCTGGGTCGTCCCGTGAAGCTGATGAAGGGCGGGATCAGCCGCCGGGGAGCCTCCTCGACGCCTGCGCCAAGTCTGATCCCCTGCCCCCTCGAAACGGTCCGCCCCGCCTTACAGCGCCGACAACGGCTCGGCCACGACGCCATAGCCGGCGTCAGGCTGGATCCGCAGCGACGGGCCGTCGACCCACGGCTCGACCGTGACCAGGGGCCGCCCGCGCGCCGTCTCGATGGCCGCCGCCGCGTCGGCGCTTTCCGCCAACAGCTGAAGGTTCATGCGGGTGGGGAAGATCACCTTGCGCTGACCCGAGGCGGCCAGGTCCAGGGCCTCGCGCGGCGCGATCCATTCGGCGTCCACCGCCTCGCGACCGTCGCAGACGGCCAGCTGGGCCAGGGGGGCGTGGGCGACGTAGAACCAGGTGTCGAAGCGCTTGGCCGTCAGCGGCGGGGTGATCCAGCGGGCGAAGATGGTCAGGGCCGCCAGGTCCAGCTTCAGGCCCAGGTCGCGGACCACGTCGAGGAACGGCAGGCGGTCGTCGGCCACCGCCGCCCGCACGTCGATCGCCGCCTCGCCGGCGTAGATCCGGCCGGCCGCGTCGCGGGCCAGCAGCACGCCGGCCTCCTCATAGGCCTCGCGAATGGCGGCGATGCGCAGCGGCGCGCCGTCCTCGCCGACGCTGTCCCAGCCGGTGGCGTGGTCGGCCCAGGCCGGGTCGTGGTCGCCGGCATGGGTCTTGCCGCCGGGAAAGACCAGGGCGCCGGCCGCGAAGTCGATCTGGTGATGGCGCTCGACCATCAGCACCTCGAGACCGGGCTGGTCGCGCAGCAGCAGGATGGTGGCGGCGGGGCGGATGGGGTCGGTCATCGAACGAGGTTGGCGCAGAAGCCGCGCGGCGCCCAGGGTTTTCGAACGGGCGTTCGCCCCTACCCCGCGGCCGCCGTCTTCGCCTGTTCATGCAGCCGGTCGGCCCGGTCCAGCAGGTAGTCGGCGTCCTCGCGCGACACCGCCGGCGAGGCGGTCAGGAAGCGCTGGATCATGTGCTCCTGGAAGCGTTCGCGGTCGCCGGGGCGGCCGTCGTATTCCAGGGCGTGGAAGGCGTCGACCCCAGCGCGCAGGGCCGGGAACAGGCGGGGCGGCAGCCCGGCCCGCTCGCAGATCGCCTTCAGGCCCAGGGTCCCGGCGTCATGGATCATCAGCCAGGTGCGGTGATGCGGCACGCCGGCCAGCTCGGCCACGCCCCACTCGAAGAAGGTCATGTGACCATGGGCCAGGGCGCGCAGCAGCAGCGACGGCGTCAGCCGACCGACGCTGGCCAGATGGGCGGCGAAGGCCTTGGCGTCAACGGCGCGGCCGGCCTGGTCGACCAGGTCGATCGTCGCCCGCTCGGTGGCGCCGAGGATCAGCTCCAGGGTCCGTTCAGCCGACAGCGGGTGGGTCGCCAGGATATGGTCGCGCAGCTGTTCGCCGACCATGTCGATCAGGCGCTCGGTCACCGACAGCGGCAGGGCCGAACGGTAGGCGACCGCGGACAGCACCGTCTCGGAGCGGGCGAACCGTTCCAGGGCCCGCTGCAGGGCGGCTTCCGACAGCCGGGCGTTGTCGTTGGCGCAGACGGCGGCGACCACCTCCTCGCCCCCCTGTTCGACCAGCAAGGCCGCGACCTTGCCCGACAGCCGAGGACGCTTGGCCACGGCCAGCTGGCGCACCGGGCCGCCCAGGCGGACGATCTCGGCTAGGTCGGCGTCGCTGAACACCGGCGAGGCGCTGATCACGGGCAGCGACACGCTCTCGACGTCGCGGGCCAGGCGGTTTGCGACGTCGGCCGGCAGAGTCGGCGAATTGCGCAGGGTCACGGCCAAGGCGCGACGGACCAGCTCGGCGGCGTCGGCGGCCATCACGCGCAGGATTTCAGCGGCCAGGGCGCGCTGCTCGTCGTCCAGGTCGGCCCGGTCGATGCTCCGGCACAGCTTGTGGGCGGCCAGGGCGCGCTCGTCGGGCGTGGCGCCCTTCACCAGCATGCGGATGTCGTGTTCGGTCAGGGCGGCGCGGGTGGTGGCCATGGGTCTCCCCCTCAAGGATCGGCGGGGAGTCGGATCATCGCCCGTCATGCTTAACGATTGTTTGCCCTCAAAGCCGTGGTCGTTAACGATAAGCCGTAACGCGGCGCAAACCGTGACCGCCTAGGGTCTGACCTCACCAGTCGAGGAATCAGTCCTTGTTCGCCGAGCGCCGACAAAACACCCCCGCGGACGGCGGCGCCGACGCCCGCCTGGCGCTCGACGCCCAGACCGCCCTGCTGCCCTATGCGCTGGCCGTGTTCGCCGTCGGCCTGCCGGTCTATGTCTGGGCCGGCTCGTTCGCCCAGAACGCCGGCTGGATGGCGATCAGCTTCGCGGTGTTCGCGATCAACTGGGGCGCCTTCTACGGGGTGGTCGCCTGGCTGCGCACCGACGCGGCTCGGGACCTTGACCGCCGGATGCGCGTGCAACTGGCGTCGGGCCTGCTCTGGGCCGTGGCGGTGTGTCAAATGGCCGCCTTCGCCGACGGGGCGGGCGGGGTGCGCGAGCCCCTGCTGCTGCTGTCGGCCGGCGCGGCCGTGACCTGCATCTTCTTCGCCGCCCCCTGCCTGCTGGCCCTGCTGCTGACGGCGCCGGTGGCGGCGGCCGGGCCGCTGTACCTGCTGTTCTCGCGTCCGCAGAGCGAACAGGCCGGCGTCATGGCCTTCGGGGCGATCGCCCTAGCCATGGCCCTGTCGCTGGTGCTCAACCGCATGCTGCGCCGCCAACACGCCCTGGCCCTGGCCCATGAGGCCCTGCTGGAGGAACGGCTGACCGTGCTGGAGGCCGCCGAGCGGGCGGCGCGCTCCAAGTCCGACATCGTCGCCACCCTCAGCCACGAGATCCGCAACGGCCTGACCGGCGTGACCCACGTGCTGGCCGCGGCCGCCGGCAAGGGCGGACGCGCGGCGCCGTCCCGGGAACAGCTGAACGCCGCCCTCGACGCGGCCCAGGACCTGGTCGCCGTGCTGAACGCCACCCTGGACTCCGAGACCGCCGAGTCGGGCCGCCTGGCGGTCGACAGCGTGGCCTTCGAGCCCGTCCGCCTGGTCCGCGACCTGGTGCTGCTGGACCGGCCGCACGCCTTGGCCAAGGGGCTGGAGCTGGCCGTGCACGTCGAGCCCGACCTGGAGCAACGCCAGGTGGGCGCAACGATCGGCGACCCCCTGCGCACGCGGCAGATCATCGCCAACATCGTCGGCAACGCCGTCAAGTACACCGTGCGCGGCCGGATCGAGGTGCGGGTCGAACGGCGCGACGACCAGATCGCCATCGCGGTGGCCGACACAGGCCCTGGCCTGTCGCCCGGCGAGATGGACCAGGCCTTCCAGGCGTTCCAGCGGGTCGAGCGCACCGGCGCGGGCGTCAACGGCGCGGGCCTGGGCCTGTCGCTGTCGCGCCAGCTGGCCCGGCTGATGGGCGGGGCCCTGGAGGCGACCAGCGCCGTCGGGGTCGGCAGCTGCTTCACCCTGCTCCTGCCGTTCGACGAGAACGCCCCGTGCGCCGTCGAGCCCGCCGACGGCGAGACGCCCCAGCCGGTCGAGGCCGCGGGCGCCCCGCCGCGCAACCTGCGGATCCTGGTCGCCGAGGACGACGCCCTGAACGCCGCCATGCTGCGCGCCATCCTCGAACAGCTGGGCCACCAGGTGGTCCATGCCCAGAACGGCCGCCGCGCCCTGGACCTGGCCCGGATCTGCGACTTCGACCTGGTGATGCTGGACGGCCGGATGCCGATCATGGACGGTCCGCAGACCGCCGCCGCCCTGCGCGCCCTGGACGGCGGCAACCACGACGTGGCGATCGTGGCGGTGATCGGCGGCGACGCCGACGAGGCCCGCGAGTGCCTGGACGCCGGCGCCGACACCGTGCTGCGCAAGCCGGTCAGCGTCGCGGCCGTGGCCCGGGCCGTGGCCGACATGGCGGCCCTGGACCGCAAGACGCTCGGCGCCGGCCAGAGCGCCGTCGCCTAAAACCCTTCCCAACAACCGTTTGGATCGTCCACAGTCCCCGCAACGACAAGAAGCGGGAGGACGGGATGCTGCGCGATCTGCGGGTCATCGAATTGGCCACCTACATCGCCGCCCCGGGCGCAGCCGGGATCATGGCCGACTGGGGCGCCGACGTGATCAAGATCGAGTCGCCCGACGGCGATCCGATGCGCGGCTTCTTCGACACCATCGGGTCCGACCAGGCCGCCAACCCGGTCTTCGAGCTCGACAACCGCGGCAAGCGCTCCGTCGTGCTGGACATCCGCACCGACGCCGGCCGCGACGCCGCCAAGGCCCTGGCCAGGAGCGCCGACGTCTTCCTGACCAATGTCCGCCCCGCCGGTCTGGCGCGCGCCGGGCTCGACTACGACAGCCTGAAGGCGGTCAATCCGCGCCTGATCTATTGCAGCCTGACCGGCTACGGCCTGGAGGGCCCCGACGCCGACCGGCCGGGAATGGACGTGGCGGCCTTCTGGTCGCGGGCCGGGGTGGGCGCGATCACCGCCCCCAAGGGCGCCGAGCCCTTTCCGATCCGCACCGGCATGGGCGACCAC
The DNA here is from genome assembly GCF_001426985.1 of Caulobacter sp. Root1472. Lineage (NCBI taxonomy): Bacteria > Pseudomonadati > Pseudomonadota > Alphaproteobacteria > Caulobacterales > Caulobacteraceae > Caulobacter > Caulobacter sp. Root1472. Next base: position 62,825 of record NZ_LMFX01000021.1, read on the forward strand.
GTGACGTCCCTGGCGACAGTGGCGGCGATCCTCGCCGCGATCCACGAACGCCAGCGCACCGGCGTGGGCCGGCTGGTCGAGACCTCGCTGCTGCGCACCGGCGTCTATGCGATCGGCTCGGACATGGCCATCCAGCTGCGGTTCGGGAAACTGGCCTCGACGCGGGGGCGGCGGGAGGCGGTGCAGCCCCTGGCCAACTTCTTCCAGACCCGGGACAGCCGCTGGATCTGCCTGCTGGTCCGCCAGGGCTCGAGCGACTGGGCGCGGATCGCCGCCGCCGTCGGCCGTCCGGACCTGATCGAGGACCCGCGCTTCGCCAGCGCCCGCCTGCGCCGCGAGCACGGCGGGACCCTGGTCGACATCCTGGACGAGGCGTTCGGGGCCATGGACTACGCCCAGGCCGCCGCGGCCCTCGACGCCGGCGACCTCACCTGGGCGCCCTGGCAGACGCCGCGCGACCTGGTGGGCGATCCGCAGGCGGCGGCGGCCGGCTGCTTCGTGGAGACGCCCGATGGTCTTGGCGGAACCTTCCCCGCTCCGGCCGGCCCGGCCCGGTTCCCGGGGGCGGAGGATGGACCGCGCGGCCCGGCGCCGGGCCTGGGCGAGCACACGGCGTCGGTGCTGGCGGAGATCGGGTGGTCGGAGGATCAGATCGCGGACGTCTCTTCGGCCAGTTAGTCCCAAACCTTCCGCTCATCCCGGCGAATGCCGGGACCCAGATGGAATAGCTTTGAGGCTGACGCCAACGGCTCAGAGATTCTCCAGCCCATCACGTCGCCAAGGGATCTGGGTCCCGGCATTCGCCGGGATGAGCGGATTAAGGAAAGGCCGCAGCCCTTACCGCTTGCTCCTCGAACCGTCGCTGGCGTCCGACAGCACCCGCAACATTTCCGACGAGAACATCGAGCTGGTCATGCGCTGGGCCGACGAACCGCCGCCCGAGGCGAAGCTGAAGCCGCTGTCGGCGTCCTGCGGGCCGCGCAGGATCAGGCTGACCAGTTCCTGCTGCTGCTGGATGCGCTCCAGCCGGCGACCGGTGGCGTACTGGACGAAGCCCTGGTCGGTGTCGGACGTGTCGGGTCGGGTCGCTGGCGCGGGGTCGGAAACCGCTCCGCCGCCCGCGGTCCGGGTCAGGTTGGCGTAGACCTCGCTGACGGTGGCCGGCCGTCCCTCGCGATAGAAGATCGAGCGGTTGGCGGCCGCCGCGTCGGGGAACAGGGCCGCGGCGCTGGCCCCGGGCGAATTGCCTACCGCCTCGATCAGCCGGGCCGAGCCCTGCGGCCCCAGGAAGTGGGCGGCGTAGAGTTCGCCGGCCGTGGGCGAGCGCCCCACCCGGCCGCGCAGATAGGAGGCGTGGTCACTGGCCAGCTCGCCGGCCATCAGCGAGGCGGCGTGCGGGTCCAGCTTCAGGCCCAGCACCGTCTTGCGCGCCTCGTCGCCCGCGACGCGGTACCTGCCGTCCGAACCCTGCTGGATCAGGTCGGCGTAGCGGGCGTAGCCGTACTTGGCGCCGTGCTTCTTCAAGGTCGACAGCCAGGTCTGGTCGACGAACTGGAACAGGCCGGAGGCGGACGAGGTCCGCGCCTTGGCGGCGGGGTTGTAGCCGCTCTCGCGCTTGGCCGTGCCCATCAGGAACGTGAAGTCCACGCCCGTCGCGCTGGACGCGCGCTGGATCGCCGACTCGACGACGCTGCGGATGGAGGTGACATTCGCCATGCCCGAAGATGTGAACCCGCATGGTTAATCGCGCCTTAACCTTGCCCGGAGACCCGGCAGAAATTGCCTGTGGCGGGTCGCCGCAGCTACAGATGTAAAAATTCTACGTTTGTAATATTTACAAACGTAATTCTCCGTGAGAGGCTTGCTTCATCGACCCCGGCTTCTTCAGGCGGTCGATGCAGAAGGAGGCTCTCATGGTTGCGTACGAAGGCGCGGTCGGTTCCTACATTCCCGGCCTGGACACCAAGCCCGGCAAGCCGTCCAAGGCGCTGGTCGCGGCTCTGGTCGTAGTCTCGGCCGCCCATGCCGGGCTGTTCGCGTACCTGGCCTATCAGAAGTACGTGACGCCGATCACCGTGGATCGCAGCGAACCGCCGAGCTTGAGACTCGACCCTGTGATCCCCGATCCTCCCAAGCCCGACAAACCGGTCCCGCCCAAGGCGACGTCGAACCCGCCCCTGATCCACAAACCGACGCTGGTCACGCCCCCGACGGTCGACCCGCTGCCGGTCAAGCCGGTCGAAGGCCCGCGCGATCCGCCCGGACCGGGTCCGGTAGACCTGAAGACCGACCTGCCGCCTGGACCGCCGACCGTGGTCGAACCGCTCCAGCCCAAGGTGGTCACCAGGCCCAACTGGCTGAAGAAGCCGGGAGCCTCGGAGTTCAGCCGGTTCTATCCGGAAAGCGCCATGCGCCGGGGCGTGGGCGGCATGGCCACCCTGAACTGCACGGTGGCGGCCAACGGTTCGATCCAGGCCTGCAGCGTGCTGGACGAAACCCCGTCCGAGGAGGGCTTCGGCAAGGCCGCGGTCAAGCTGTCGCGGTTCTTCCGGATGAGCCCGCAGATGGAGAACGGCCAGGCCGTCGACGGCGCCAGCGTCCGCATCCCGATCCGCTTCAACGCGGCCGAAGGCTAGGGACGCGTCCGCCGGCCGCGGTTCGGTCGGCGATGTCCCTTTCGGCCACGGGGGAGCCCCGGACCGCCGCGAGCCTTCCAGGGCGGCGGTCCGGGGTTTTGCGGTTCAGGCGTACGTTCCTGGAGCGGCCGCCTCCTCTCGATCCGCTCATCCCGGCAAACGCCGGGACCCAGATGGAATGGCGGTGTGGCTGACGCCAGGACCGCTGAGCTCATCCCGTCAGCCTCCCGGCTTTGGGATCTGGGTCCCGGCGTTCGCCGGGATGAGCGGGGGTTTGGGTGGTTTATCCTCGGCGGATAGCGAACAAAGCTTTGTGATTCCAACGCCCTGAACTTTCTCGACCCCAATCTGTCCTCACCCTTCAAACCTCCCTTATCCTGACCCCACCTCGTCGCAGGGAAAGGGCGCATGGCCAGCGACCGATGCGGCGGCGGGGGGCGATCGAGCGGGACTGGGCTGGAGGGGGTTACTCCAGCGTGTCCGG
>NZ_LMFX01000021.1:65953-66339 GCF_001426985.1 Caulobacter sp. Root1472
GAAAGGGATCGAGACCGGGTCCGGCTAAGCCTCAACAGGGCTGCCCACCGGACGCTGGCGGATAACGAGCGCGCGGAGCGATCGGCTTCGTCGAAACGGTAATAACTTAAAGACCTCCGGACGATGTCCGGCGCTCCGCGTCCCTTCCCATCAGCTCAGCGGTGCTCCGCGTGAGGACGAGAGACCGTGCCCGCGAACACTTGCCCCCACCTGACCGCTTCGCGGTCTGTCCGCCCCCAGAGGGGGCGGAGCCACACGGCGTTGACCTCAGGGCTCTTCCCCCTCTGGGGCAGGGCTATCGCATATGACCCAGGAGTGAGAGCAGGAAGGTTTCATCCCAGCCGGCGCGCTTGATCTTGGTCTTGATGGAGCCCTTGTCGGGGTGC